>NZ_JBKIBX010000045.1:0-50680 GCF_046557895.1 Methylobacterium oryzisoli
GGGATCACGCCGGAGGCGAGCACGTTGCGCTTGAACACCTCGCCGTAGCCGCCGAGCGCGGCCACGCCCTCTTGGATGCGGGCGCCGCCGGCATCGAACAGGCCGATGATCGGCGCGCGCATCTTCAGCGCCATGTCCTGGACCTTGATGATCTTCTGGGCGTGCGCTTCCGAGAGCGAGCCGCCGAAGACCGTGAAGTCCTTGGAGAAGACGAAGACGGTGCGGCCGTTGATGGTCCCCCAGCCGGTGACGACGCCGTCGCCCGGGATTTTCTGGCTCTCCATCCCGAAATCGGCGGAGCGGTGCTGCACGAACATGTCGAACTCCTCGAACGACCCGGTGTCGAGGAGGAGTTCGATGCGCTCGCGCGCCGTCAGCTTGCCGCGCTTGTGCTGCGCGGCCACCCGGTTCTCGCCGCCGCCGAGCCGGGCCAGCCCGNCTTGCCATGTTGAGCGGCGACGCGCTTGCCACCGCCGCCGAGCTGCGCATGACTCCGGCGGTGCTCCAGCAGAGCGAGGATCTGCTTCATGAGGTGAGCCTCACGTTGCGGTGAGATGGATTGTCGAGGTGCGTGATCTCGGCTGACATACGGTCGAGCGGCGAGCGCACTCAGAGATCGTTCAGCTGATCTGCTCCGCCCCGAACGAGCGTACGAGCTGCGGCCGGTGCAGCAGGAGGGCGCACATGAGCGCCTGCCTGTAGTCACCATTGGCGGTGGGAGAGAAGGGTTTCGCGGCAACCAGTGTTGAGGCCGTGATCTCATCGAAGTCGACGCGGTACAGAGATTGAAGCACGTATGAGCGCACCGTGGGATTGGCAAGATACGCGTCGACTGCAGCGTCTATGTCACCGTCCAGCAGGTCGCCTTGCAGAAAGAGATCCAATATACGCGGCGATGTCAATATTGCCTTCGATCCAGAAGAAGGATTTAAATCGGGTCCGGTAAGCATGAATATTCCTTCGCACGCGAACGATACTCTGGATCCTGCTCAATGATTGAAGCATATTAAGATAATTAGTTGATCATTAGATAACAAAACCCACTGATGTTCTTTCACATTGAATCTCATGCTTATCCATATCGCGTTAAAATCATGCAGATCAGATATTATTATTCTTTGACGACGTAGAATTTCGTCGTGCTAGCGACGATTTTACTGCATTCTCACCGGTGCATGTTAAACCTACGCGTACTCCTTCCGCCGTACAAATTCAAAGATTGCCACACATCGTTCGCTTTCGTAGATATACCGCATGGCAGCCTTGAACTACCACCACCTGCGCCTGTTCCATCGCATCGCGCACGAGGGCAGCCTCACCCGTGCGGCCGAGGCCCTCAACCTCTCGCAATCCGCCCTCTCCGTTCAGCTGCAGAAGCTCGAGCAGCAGCTCGGACACGACCTGTTCGAGCGCCGCGGCAAGAAGCTGATCCTCACCGAGGCGGGCCGCATCGCCCTCGACTACGCCGACACCGTCTTCGAGACCGGCAACGAGCTGATGAAGGTCCTGCAGGGCCGCCCTCGCGCCGCCCAGCACGTCCTGCGCGTCGGAGCGCTGACCACGCTCTCGCGAAACTTCCAGCTCGAGTTCCTTCGACCCGTGCTCGGGCGCCCGGATGTCGAGCTCGTGGTGCGCTCCGGCACGATGCGCGAGCTGCTCGCTCAGATCGAGATGCACAGCCTCGACGTGGTCCTCGCCACCACCGCGGTTCGCCGGGACGCGGGCACGGACCTTCACAGCCACCTCATCGCCGAGCAGCCCGTCAGCCTGGTCGGACGCCCCGGGTCGAACCCGGAACCGCTCTGCTTCCCGGAGATCCTGCGCACCGTTCCGGTGACGCTGCCCAGCCTCGACAGCGAGATCCGGGTGGCGTTCGACCGCGTACTGTCGCTGGCCGGGATCCACCCCATCATCCAGGCAGAGGTCGACGACATGGCCATGCTTCGCCTGCTGGCGCGCGAGGGCGAGGGTGTTGCCGTCGTTCCCCCGATCGTCGTGCAGGACGAGTTGCAGGCGGGCGTGCTGGTCGAGCATTGCCGCATTCCGGACGTCACCGAGCGGTTCTACGCGATCGTCCAGACGCGACGCTTCCCGAACCCGATCCTGCACGAGCTGATCAGCGCGAGTGTCCCGCCGCCCGCGGCGTCAGCCGCCGACTGATGAGCCCAGCTGGAGCGCGTTGCACTCGGTCACGGCTCCGGCCCCTCGCCGTGACGTGCGCCCTTGCGCCAAGCCGGCCTTTGCTTCGGCGCAAGCCCCCTGGATCGATACCCGAGCGCCAGACCTCAAACGACTGCCCTGAGCGGTACGACCGCCGCGACGCCGCTCTCGCCTTCGGCGCCGGTCCATCGCAGGTCGCCTGCGTAGCGCCACGCCAGTCGGCCGTCCTGATCGAGCGCGAACAGGTGAAGCCAGCGATGATCGAACAGGGCACGCACCTGTGCGTGACGCCTCAGGACGTCGGTGATCGCCTCGCGCGGTGCCTCGATGCAGACCGATAGCCGCAGCGGCTCGTGGGCGAAATCCTCGCCGTCGTGCACCGACTGCCGGGCAAGGCCGGCCCGCAGGGGACCGCTGTTCCCCTCCAGCACCCCGATGCCGCCCGTGACGTTGTGGAGCAGCTTGTTGCCGCTGCCGAACAGCGCGGGCGCGACGGTCGAGCCGTAGTACTGCAGGCTGATCCAGCTCGCCACCACCACCGGCGCGGTCAGGATCAGCTCCAGCACACCGAAGCTGTCGTCCTGCCGCCAATCGTACTCGTGCAGGAAGGCGCGCCCGTGGAGCGCCCTCCCGGCGGTGCGGTGGCGCGGTGCGGCGATGAAGGCGCTGCAGCCGGCGAGCCCCCATTCAGGGCGGGTCTCGGCCCAGTCGCGGCTGCGGCGAGCGACGACGCTCCCGATGGACGCCCCCGGCAGACGCAGCGCGCGCTCGGCGCGGGCGATCTCGCCCGCCGCCGCGAGCCAGCCCCGGATCTGCACCAGATCTTGAGAGCGGATCGTGCGCGGCTGATCACCGTCGTAGAGCGTCACGCAGTCCGTCGTCGTGTCGTGCAGGGCCGCGAGGAAGACCGTGTCCGACGGCAGGTCGAGGCCGTGCTCCGACAGGCCTGCTCTCACCTGTGCGTCATTGAGGAGCTGCGCCAGCAGACGCGCATTCACCTCACCCGAGTAGCCGCCGCAGGCTCCGCAGTGCAACGCGCTGGCGTGAGGGTTGTTGACCACCGTGGCGCCATGCCCGACGAGCAGCACCACCGGGGCAACGTTCGACGTCAGCGACATCGCGCGCAGCACGCTCGCCGCGGTCGCGACCCGGGATGCCAAGTCGAGCGCCGGCTCGAGGCGCGGCGCCGGATCCTCAGGCGCTGCCACGCCGCCCAGACCGAGCGCATCGCTCAGGAGCTTGCCGAAATAGAGAGGCCCCGCCGCCTCGACGAAGGCGAAGGAGGACACCGCTGCCTGCCTGAAGCGGCCCCAGGCCCGCCTCGCGCGCGCCGCGATCCGTGCGGACTCGTCCGCGTCGCCGACATCAGGTCCGCCCGAGCATGTGTGCAGCGCCGGCCGCAGCAGTACGGGCAGGCGCCGCTCCTCGACGTCGGACGCGAAGCGCCGGTGCGCGGTCGGCAGGCCGAAGAAGCCGGCAAACCCAAGGGTGCGGATGGTGGGGCTCAGGGATTCCAGGGCACGGCGGAAGACCTCCGACCGGACGTCGATGCAGAACGCTGCCTGCAGGAGCGGACGGCTGGCTCCGGCTCCGAGCGAGGGACCCGCCAGCGTCGCGGCGAGCCCGCGCTGCGCGGCGCGTTCCGCAGCGTCCTGCAGGATGGCGTCGACGATGAGGTCGGCGGTCGGCCGCACGGGCCATGTGTGTGCGGCCGCGACCGCCGCCCAGGGCTCGGCGATCCGGTCCGCGTAGCGGGAGAACAGGGCTTCCTCCCAGATCACCCGGATGGCGAGCAGATCCCTCAGCGTTCCGTCGGATCGCCCGGCAAGCTCGGCCTCCCAAAGCTGGTAGCGAGCGTACTGCGCCCAGCCGCCGAGCGACAGTAACATCTGGTGGAAGTAGCTCTCCAGCGCGTCCGGGCTCAGTCCGAGCGTGGAGACGGCGCGGGCCAGGGCGGGCGCTGTCCCGTCCGGCACCTGCTCAACGTGTCGCGCGAACCCACCGAGGCCGGCGATCTCCGGGGTCAGGTCGTGGAGGGCCCAGTTCTGCCAGAGCGCCAGCACACTGTCTCCCGAGGGCGGCGCCCACAAGGCCTGACCCTCGTCGAATTGAGCAGCCGCCCAGGCGGTGAACCGGTCGGCGAACAGTCCCTGCCAGTCGATCCCGGACACCTCGGCACAGAGCGACGCCACGGTCGGGAGGACGCACACCGGGTGAGCATCCGAGCGGAGCGCCGCCTTCAGGGCGTCGAGGTCCGCCGGGCGCAGATCGGCAGGTGCGTCATCCAGTGCGGCCAGGAGATCCGCGTCCGTGATGGCGCGTGACGCAACCCTGTCGCGGTACCAGCGCCGCGGCATCGTCACCGCCGCGCCGGTCGCCCGGCCGAGGCGCGCCCCAGCGGCCCAGAGCGGCTCGTCGGTGTGCCCGAGGAAGGGATTGACGGCGACGCTGGAGGCCAGCGGCCACAGGGGTGGGATCAGCTGGCCCGCGGCATCGGCCGCCGCCCTGATGGCCTCGTGCGCAGTCGGGCGAGAGTGGACGATCTCGATCATCGTGGGATCTCCGAGGCGGTCAGGCGACGTGGCGGGTGGACCAGCCGCCGATCAGTCGGTCGAAGGCGGCGTTGGCATACAGCCCGTTGGCGAGGTGCACGCGCAGCCCTGCGGCGGCGGGATGGTTGGCCCAGATCGGGAACATCGCCTGCAGGATCGCAACCAGGCCGAAGCTCAACAGCGCCAGCACGATCAGTGCCCATTCGAGTGGCCCCGGCGCAGGCGTCGCCGGCAGCACGCCCGCCGTCGCGCGCGTCGCGACCGCCTGGAGCGCGAAGTAGCTGACCGAGGTGCCGAGTGCGTAGGCCGCGGTGCGCCACGTCAGGGCCCGCGGCGCGGCGTCGGCCAGCCCCTGGGCCAGCATGTAGGCGACGCCGCAGATCAGGATGGCACCGAGTGCGAGGGTCTGGGGCGACTTGTGCGCCAGCCCGAGCCCGAAGCCGACGAGGACGAAGATGGCGAAGGCGAACAGGAAGGCGCGCAGGACGGCGCCGGCGCGCGGGACGGCCACCGGCCCCGGCCGGCGGATCGCCGCGACCGCCTCGACGGCGCCTCCCGAGGCCAGGAAGGCATGGGCCTTGTAGAGGGAATGCGCCACGATGTGCAGCAGAGCGAGCGGGAACAGGGCCAGCCCGCACTCGAAGATCATGAAGCCCATCTGGGCGACAGTGGACCACGCGAGCGAGGTCTTCACCGAGGGCTGGGTCAGCATCACGAGGCCACCGAACAGGGCCGTGAAGCCGCCGATCATCACCAAAACCGCGAGCACGCCGGGGGCGAGGAGGAGTACGTCCGCGAAGCGGATCAGCAGGAACCCACCCGCGTTGATGACGCCGGCGTGGAGCAGCGCCGAGACGGGGGTCGGAGCCTCCATGACCTCGATCAGCCAGCCGTGCGTGGGGAACTGGGCCGACTTGAGCAGGGCGGCGAGCGCGAGCAGGCCGGCTGCCGCAACGGCCAGTCCGCCGCCCTCGCCGGCGCGGGCCGCGCTGAGGATCACGCCGACATCACCGGTGCCGTAGGCGATGCCCAGCAGCACCGCCGCGACGATCAATGCGGCGTCGCCGGCCCTTGCAGTGATGAACTTCTTGCGCGCCGCGCGCCGCGCGCCGGGGCGCTCCGGGTAGAAGAGCAGCAGGCGATGCAGGAACAGACTGGTCGCGACCCACGCCGCGACCAATTGGGCGAGATGGCCTGCCGTCACCAAGAGCAGCACCGCGGCGAGCGTCAGGCAGAGCCAGCCCGTGAAGGCGCCCTGACGGTCCTCGCCGTCGAGGTACCGCGAGGCGTAGCGCACCACGATCCAGCCGATGAACGTGACCAGCAGGAACATGGTGATGCTCACCGCGTCCAGCCGAACCGAGAGGCCGATCCCGTAGAGACCAACGAGGGAGCCGGTACCCGGCCCTCTTACTACCAGCACGACAGTAGACGTGATGGCGATCGCGAGGGTTGCGAGAGCCGTCGCCTCCGTGAGCGGAAGGACGAGATGCGGACGCCGGCCCGGGTTCAGGAAGCAGGCTGCGGCGCACGCCAGCAGCGCCGCGGGCGCGAGCAGCGGCAGGTCGAAGATGGACACGAGGATCTCCTCGGGAGAGGCTGAGTCACGAGATCTCGTACCCGATGGGCGAGGTTCCGAAAAATTGATTGTTTGTGAGATTTTGTTCTACAGTATGAATAAGTGAGAGAGCGCGGTTGAGGAGGATCAGGAGCGGTCAGCTTCCTGCCCCAGGATCGGTGCTCGAAGAGTTTCGGCGGTCACGGATTGCACAGAGGACAAGAGCGGGCCGGTGCGCGGCTCAGTCCGTCACTGCGCACGCGCACTTCCCGGTGGTCGCAGGCGGCGCAGCCGAACACCTCGGACGCGACCATCTCGGTCGGTTCATCGCACTCCTCGCAAATCAGCCCACTCAGCGTCCCGGTGCGGCCGAAACCAGGCGCGCTGCAGGTCGGGCAGAGTGTTGCCACGCGGCGCGCCAAGCGTTCCGCCAGCACGCCCAGGCTCCTCATGCGGGTCGGATTGAGGTGAGCCCGCATGTCGGTCTCCAGGCGTGCCGCACCGTCCGGCGAGATGGCCCCAGCTTCGCGGACGGCCTGCTCAAGGGCAGCCTGGTCAGTGATCCCTTTGGTCAGCGCTGGAAGCGGATTGCCCTCATTCGGGCGGACGATTAGGCCGTGTGCCGGGAAGCCGACCCGCTCCAGAAAAGGCTCGACGGATTCGCCCGGGATTATCACGAAGTGCGCGAAGTTGGTGCTCTCGTCCACCAAGCTCTCATGGATCGCGAGGCCACGCTCCTCGTCGACGAAGACCAACAGTTCCATTCCCACCGGCAGGAAGGGCACCGCTGGATGAGAGCCGAAGCTGCCCTCACTGGCAAGCCCGAGCGGTAGGCCCGCCGCGTGCATGCCGAGTCGTGCCTTGCGCACAGCGACCTCAAGCATGGTGCCCTGACGCGGGATCTCGCCCGAGAAGGTTCCGAGCTGATCCGTGTCAAGGCCGACTGATGGTTTGACGATGAGGCTGAGGTGGTCAGCGAAGGGCGGCGCGATGGCCTGTGCCTTGCCGTGCATGGTCGCGAGCACGACCGCTGCGCCTCGATAGAGCGCGCTGACAGGTACCTGCGGCCTGTCCACGTACGACATCTCGTGTGACGTGTTCGGTCTGTCGTTCATGATCAGCCTCTGCTTCGTTGATACCCGGGCAATGGGACAGCGGGTGCGCTTGGCTTCTTTTCTTTGGAAGATGATAATTCTTCACTATTAACGTTATCGTCACAAGCATAAATTTTCATTCAAGTACTTCATGGAACTCTGTGAGGTAGCCCCCAAATAGGCCGGACAGGGCCTCGCACTTATGGAAGTGTGATGCTTATGGTCCACCCTATGACTGGCCCCTACGACGACCCGCCCCGCGTTGAGCGCGTCGAGGTGATCACGTCGGTCCAGCGGCGGCGACGCTGGTCGACGCAAGAGAAGGTGCGCATCGTCGAAGAGACGTACCTGCCCGGCAACTCCGTCTCGATCATCGGTCGCCGCTACGGCATCAGCGCCAACCAACGCTTCACCTGGCGCAGGCTGATGGCCCAAGGCGCATTCACGGCAGCCGGCGCTGGCGAGGAGGTCATGCCAGCCTCCGAGTACCGCGCCGCGCAACAGCAGATCCGCGAACTGCAGCGCCTCCTGGGTAAGAAGACGCTCGAAAACGAGATCTTGCGCGAGGCGGTGGAGCGCGTCACCGCCCCCAAACGTATGGCCCGCCCCGTCTGCAACCGGATTTTGCGAGGTGATCTGACCGGTCTGCGCCAACGTATCCGGTCTCGGGGTCATGCTCCAGCCAAGATGGAGTTCCGCGCACCCTGGTCCTCATAAAAGCGTCGGCGTCGAACGCCATATTGGGGGTCAGGATGACAGGGTGCCGGATCAACCGTCAGGCCATCTCGCGTCCGCCGCCCGCAGACATGACAGATCGCCGAGCCGGGCCGCTCGAGCGATCTGTCTCGTTCAGGCCGTCGCCGGCCGAGGCAGCTTGGCGGCGTAGCTCTCACCTGAGCGCAGAACCGCCCACGCGATGCGCGCCAGCTTCGCGGCGAGTGCCACGATGACCGTGTTCTTGTGAGCACGTCCGATCAGACCGCGCAGCCACTCGCCCATCGCGGTTGGGCTCTCCGAGAGAGATGGCAGGGCCGCCCGGGCGCCATGGATCAGAAGAGTGCGCAGATAAGTGTTGCCTCGCTTGGTAATCCCGAGGAGCCGCGGCTTGCCGCCCGTCGTTGCCTGCCGTGGTACGAGACCAAGCCAAGCGGCCAGATCCCGCGCACAGCGGAAGGTTTCACCGGTGCCGATCGCGGCAATGAGCGCGGTGGCGTTCAGGGCTCCAAAGCCAGGAATGGTGGCCAGGCGTCGCGCGGCTTGATCATCTCGGGCTCGGGCCACGAACTCGGCGGTGAGCGCTGTGATACGCCGATCCAGCTCGGACCATTCCAGGCGCATGTCCTCGATCAGGAGGCGGGTTCGTGCGCTCAGGGTCATGGGTGGCCCAGCCTCATCGCTGAGCAACTCCGTCAGCCGCGTCTCAAGCTGCCGGCGGCCCTTCGCGACCACAATGCCGCGCTCCAGGAGGACGGCGCGAAGCTGGTTGATCAAGACTGTTCGCTGGCCGACGAGGCGGGTGCGCGCCCGATGCAGGATCTGAGCATCGAGTTGCGCCTCGCTCTTGAGTTCGACGAAGCGCATGGTCGGGCGGGTAGCCGCTTCGGCGATCGCTTCGGCATCCCGCTCGTCGTTCTTCTGCGCTTTCACTTAGGGCTGGACGTACTCGGGCGACATGAGGCGCACCGCGTGCCCCTGCTGGCGCAGCACGCGCCCGAGATGGTGGGCACCACAACAGGCCTCCATCGCCATCACGCAGGCCGGCAGCGTCGCGCTGAGACGGACGACGCCATCTCGGCTCAGACGACGCCGCAGAACAACTCGGCCGGTCTCATCAAGACCCGCGACGCTGCAGGTGTTTTTGCCGAGATCAATGCCCAACACCGTGATGGTCAGAGCTATGCGGGAGATTGGGTGACGCGCTGGGCGTGAGGGCGGCGTATCGAGGCGGGTGTCGAGCCTGCCAGAACCTCTCATCGAGAGCGATACGCCATGGACACTCCTATCAACGTCGTGCGGTTGCGTCAGCCCGAGGAGATCGACGATCCCCTGACCGAGGTGTTGCGGGCCGGTGCTCGCCGAGGCGGTCGAGCTGGAGGCTGAAGCCTTCCTCACCGCCATGCAGGACCTGCGGCTGCCGGATGGCCGCGCCCGCCTGGTGCGCCACGGGCACGGTCCGGAACGCGCGATCCAGACCGGCATCGGCCCGGTGCCGGTGGCGCGGGTCCGCATCCGGGATCGCGGCGCGAGCAGCCCCGCGGAGCAGATCCGGTTCTCCTCGACCATCCTGCCGAAGTGGGCGCGGCGCACCCGCAGCCTGGATGCCCTGCTGCCGGTCCTGTACCTGCGCGGGATCTCGACCGGCGACTTCCAGGACGCGCTCGCCGCCCTCCTGGGCAAGGATGCCCCGAACCTCTCGCCGGCCGTCATCACCCGGCTGACGGCGAGTTGGGCGGACGAGTACGCCCGCTGGCAGGGCCGCGATCTCTCTGCCCGTCACTACGTCTACGTCTGGGCGGACGGCGTCTACCTGCAGGCCAGGATGGAGGAGCAGGCCGAGTGCATGCTGGTCCTGATCGGCGCCACGCCGGAGGGCAAGAAGGAGCTGGTTGGCTTCCAGGTCGGGGTGCGCGAGAGTGCTCAGAGCTGGCGGGAGTTGCTGGTGGACGTGAAGCGGCGCGGGCTGTCGATCGCGCCGCAGATCGCGGTGGGCGACGGGGCATTGGGCTTCTGGAAGGCGCTCGACGAGGTGTTACCGGGCACGCGCCATCAGCGCTGCTGGCAGCACAAGACCGCCAACGTCTTGAACAAGGTGCCGAAATCCGTTCAGCGAACGATGAAAGCCGATTTGCGCGAGATCCACGGCGCGCCCACCCGCGCCCAGGCCGAGGTGGCGATGGAGGTCTTCGTCGAGAAGTATGGAGCCAAGTACGCCCGCGCCAGCGAGTGCCTGACGAAGGATCGTGACGTCCTGTTGGCCTTCTACGCCATGCCCGCCGAGCATTGGGATCATCTTCGGACCACGAACCCGATCGAGAGTGTGTTCGCTACGGTCCGACACCGCACGGTGCGGACCAAGGGCGCGCTCTCGCAAACGACCGCCAAGCTGATGGTGTTCAAACTGGTCATGGCGGCCGCGAAGACCTGGCGGCGGCTGAAGGGTGAGAACCAGTTGCCGAAGGTGGTGGCGGGTGTCACTTTCCAGGATGGGACCGAGGTCGTCGCGAGCCCAGATCACCGCGCCGCCTGACCGCCGCCGTCACCCAAATTCCCGCATAGCTCTGATGGTCATCGCTGTGCTCCTCTCCTCCGATTACCGTCAGCGCAGCGCGGCGATGCAAAGAGGGGCGGGCCATCCCATAAAACTTTCGCGAGACGCTGAAGGCGCACTTGGCCGATCTACCCAGGGGCAAGCCCGTCGAGATCTGGTTCCAAGACGAGGCGCGCATCGGCCAGAAGAACGGAAACGTACGCCAATGGGCCCGGCGCGGAACGCGCCCGCGTCAGCCCGCCGATCAGCGCTATGAGAGCGTCTATCTGTTTGGCGCCATCTGTCCGGCCCGAGGCAGGCGCGGCACTGGCCATGCCCTACGCCGAGACGAGCGCCATGCAATTGCATCGCGAGGAGATCAGCCGCACTGTGGCCAGAGGTGCGCATGCAGTCCTGCTGCTCGACCGCGCCGGCTGGCACACCACGGCCAATTTGGACGTCCCAAAGAACCTGACGCTCGTGTTCCTGCCCTCGCGGGCACCGGAACTGAACCCGGTCGAGAACGTGTGGCAGTATCTGCGCCGGAACTGGCTGTCGAACCGCGTCTTTGAAACCTACGACCGCATCATCGACGCAGCCTGCGAGGCGTGGAACAAGCTCCTCGCCCGACCCAACACCATCACATCCCTCGGCCTGCGCGAGTGGGCCCACATCGGTCATAAATGAGGGCCGTTGGTATTATGTCCTTGACGCGCGCCATCTCGTTGCATCGACGGCCATTACAGTCTGGACCTGCGTCTTTCGACGCCGGGGTTGGTCCGCTCAGCCCGATTCTGGCACCGGCGCGTCAGTTAAGGCGCTCTTCGATCGACCGGAGCACATTCAAGGGGCGCCGAGCACGCCCACGTCGACAACCGGCAGGTCCGCGTCGACTTCGTCGCCGGCTGGCTGGCCGACAACATGTGAGCCATCATCCGGACAGGGTTGCCTCGCGGGATCCCTCCGGCCGCAGCACCGCGACCGCGTCGACGAACGCGATCCGTATGTCCTCGCGCGGCTCGAAGGCGAACCCCTGACCTGCCCTGCGCGCCGTCTCATCTGAGACGAGGATCGCGACCTCGGCCTCCTCGAACAGCTGCCGGGCCGCCTGCTCCAGGCGCTGCGCGACGTTCACGGTGCGGCCGACGATGGTGTAGTCCACCCGACCCGTGAAACCGACGTTGCCGACCGCGACCGGCCCGGTATGGAGCCCGATGCGCATGCGGCAGGCATGCAAGCCGTCGAGACGGCGGGCGTTGTTCCAGGCCTCAACCTCGGCCGCGATCCGGCAGGCGGCGCGGCAGGCGGCGGCGGCGTGGTCCGGATGGTCCTCAGGAGCGCCCCAGAACGCCATCACGCTGTCACCGATGAACTTGTCGATGGTTCCCCCGCTCGCCTCGAGGATCGGGCCGATCCGGACCAACAGCCCGTTGAGGTAATCGACGACCTCGGTCGCAGGGCGCTGCGCGGAGAAGTCGGTGTAGCGCTCGAGGTCGGTGAACATCACCGTAACCTCGCGCTGCTCGGCCGCCCCAGGGACGTGGCCCGCCGCCATCAGGCGCCGCACCAACGTGCGCGGCACGTAGGTCTGGAACCAGGACAGGCCCTCGGCCATCCGCTCGATGGCGCTCGCCGCGAGGTTGATCTCCCGCACCGGCCCGCGCGGAAGGCACCGCACGCTGTCGAAGTCGAGCGCCTCGATGCGGCGCGCCGTCTCGGCCAGCCCGAGCACCGGCCGCGCCAGGCGCCTCGCGGCGACAATCGCCGCGAGGCAGGCGAGCCCGAGCAGCGCCGTTCCGCCGAGCCCGATCCCAATCACCACCCAGCGCTCGCGGCGCGTCTCCAGGGCGGGGTAATGGAGGCCGACCGTCCACGGTGCCTCGCCGTAGGCCGCGATGGTGCGATAGAGGTAGGCGTGGGCCTCGTAGCCCTGGTCGTTGAGCCAGCTCCAGTGACCCTGCGAGCGCCGCAGCGGAGCGTGGCTGGACAGGGGCTCGGCCGCGCGTGTCCAGATGCGGGCGAGCACGGGATCCTCGAACGTCGTCACGGGCCGCGTCGCCTCGCCAATCCCTGTCGTGTACGACTGCCCCCCGGGGGCGAGGGCGGGATGGGCTAGGACCCGGTCGCGCCCGACGAGGATGAACGGGGTCTGGCCGAGATCTTCGGCGATCTCACCGAGGTAGCGCGAAAGCTCCTTGATCGTTACAGCGGCGACAAGGACACCCTCGAAGGCGCCGTCCGCGCCGACCAGCGGCGCGCGCAGTTGCAGGATCGGCTGGTCGAGCAGCGTGCTCCAGACGGGACCAGCCCATCGTGGGCCAGTCCCGGCGCGCGCCTCCTCCAAGCTGCTGCGGGCCGCGGGGAAAGCGGCGGGATCGGTGTTGTCGAAGACCCGGAAGTCCGCGCGGTTATAGCGGGTGATCCTCAGGTCGGGCCTGATCAGCCCGACGCCCAGCGTCTGGGGCGTGGCGGCCAGCGCGGCGACCACAAAGGTCCTCATGGCCGCGTCGTCGCGCGGGTCGAGCCTGCCCTGTCGGACCGCTTCGGTGACGTAGGCGACCTGGACGCGCACGGGGTCCAGATGGGCGGCAACCCGGTCGACGAGTACGTCGAGCACTGCTTCGCCCCGGTCGCGGAGCAGCCGGCCGGTGTTGTCGCGCGCGCCGAGGTAGCCGAGTAGCACGATCGGCAGCACGGTCGCGAGCAGGAGGCCTACGAGGGCGAGCGGCAGCAGCCGCGCGATCGGCGCGCCGGGCTCGCGCTCAGGCCGCACGGGTCGTTCTCGTACAAGACAAGTCGTCAGGCTCCCGCGGTGGAACGGACCATTGTCGCGGCAGGATGCCTGTCCGTCATGCCGATGGCGAGACCAAGTGCTCGATCCGGATCGGCAGGTCGCGCACCCGCCGCCCGGTGGCGTGGTGGACGGCGTTGGCGATAGCCGGCGCGAGGCCGACCATCGCGACCTCGCCGAGGCCCTTGACCCCCTCCCGGTTGAGCAAGGGATCGGGCTCGTCGATGAAGTCGACCTCGATCGCGCCGATGTCGGCGTTGACCGGGATTACGTATTCCGCGAGGTCGGCGTTGAGGAAGCCGCCGTAGCGCCCATCCACCTCGCTCGCCTCGCGGAGCGCGGCGCCGATACCCCAGACCACGCCGCCCCGCACTTGGCTCTCGGCGGTGCGCGGGCTCACGACGCGCCCGCAATCGACGATGCTGACCACGCGGGGCACGCGCACCCGGCGCGTCGTCGACTCGACCCGCACCTCGACGAAGTGGGCGACGTAGCTGAGCGAGACGAACTCGGGGTAAGCAGGCCCGGCCGAGGCGACCTGCCCGCCCGCGAGCCGGTCGAAGATCGCGTCGGGCTGGCCTGGTGCCTTGCGGCGCACCTCGACCTCCAGGAACGGCCGGCCGGCGGCCTTAAGGATTTCGGCCGGCTGACGGGCGGTCCCGCCGGGGTCGAGCTTGCGGAGTTCGGCCAGGAGGGCGTCGGCCACCTCGCTCGCGGCTGGGACGGCGGTCGCCGTGCCCCAAGAGCCCGCCGTGACGTGCTGCGGCGTGGCGCCGGTGACGCCAATCTCCGCCGTGACGCGCTCTGGCGAGATGCCCAGCTTGGCCGCGAGCACGTTGGCGAGCGCCGTGCGGATACCCTGGCCCATCTCGTGGACGCCGACGGCGATCACCACGCCGCCGTCGTCGGTCACCCGGAGCTTGGCGACCGCGGGAGCGCTGGACGCCTTGTAGGCGCCGGCCGCCACGCCCCAGCCGATCAGCGTCCCATCCGCCGCCCGCATCGAGCCCGGCACCGGGTCGCGCCGGCTCCACCCGAAACGCTCCGCGCCAGCCCGGAGGCATTCGGCAAGGTGGCGCGAGGAGAGCGGGCGCTTGGTGATCGGGTCGACCTTGGTGTCGTTGGCGAGCCGCAGGGCGACGGGATCCTGCCCCAGGCTTTGCGCCATCTCGTCCACCGCGCTCTCGAAGGCGAACGCCGCCGCGTGCTCGAATGGCGCACGCATGAAGCCCGGCGCCTGGGTGTCCATCTGCACCAGCCGCTCGCGCCCTCGGAAGTTCTCGATCCCGTGCAGGCGGGCGGAAAGGTCCGCGTAGACCAGGGGAAAGAGGGTGTGCCGGGCCGTCTGGTGGTCGATCTCGTGGATGGCCGCGAGGAGCTTGCCAGCCCGGTCCGCGCCCAGGCGGACGCGATGGCGGCTGGCGGGCCGGAAGCTCGCGTTGTGGAAGAGCTGGGTCCGCGGCACCACGATCTTCACGGGTCGCCCGAGCCGGCGCGCGGCGACGGCTGCGAGGAGCGTCTGCATCTGGAGCGAATTCTTCTGGCCGAAGCCGCCGCCGACCGTCGGGGAGCGGACCTGCACCTGGGCGGGGGACAGGCCGAGCTGGCGCGCCAAGCCCTGGCGGCAGGATTCGGCGTTTTGGGTGCCCTCGTGGATGACGAGCGTGTCGCCCTGCCATTCCGCTACGGTGGAGATAAGCTCCATCGGGTTCTGATGCTGCGGCGGGCTTGTATACGCGGCGTCAACCTTCACGGGAGCGGCGGCGAAGGCTGCGTCGGCATCGCCCGCCGTCCGGTCGGCGAAGGCCGGCTTCGGCAGCGGCGAGTTGGCCTGGGCGAGGATGTCTGTTGCGGCGGCGTCGCCCAGCACGACGTTGAACGCCGCCGCTTCAAAGGTCGGGCGGACGAGCCGGGCGCCTTCGACAGCCTGCTCCAGCGTGTCGGCGACGACCATCGCCACGGGCTGGCCGCGGTAGGCGATTTTTGCTGAGAGCATGGGCTGGAAGTTCTGGAAGGCGAATCCGCCATTCCCGAGGAAGCCCGCGGGCTTCAGGTCGCCGAGGTCCTCGTGCGTCAGGACGAGGCGGACGCCGGGCGCGGCGCGGGCGGCGCGGGCGTCGATGCGCGCGACCCGGCCGCGGGCGATCGTGGCCGGGAGCAGCATGGCGTGGAGAAGGCCGGGCCGGGCGTCGTCGGCGCCGTAGCGCGTCCGGCCGCGCACCTTGTCGAGCGCGTCGACGCGGGGCGTGTTGAGGAAAGACATGGGCATGGTCGTCACACTCTCTGCCTAGCGATCATCAGCGCGTCGGCGACGGTTCGCGCGCCGAGCTCGATCCTGAAGCGATTGTGCTCGGTCGAGCGCGCGCCCCTGAAGGCGACCTCGCCAGCGGCCTTCGCCGCTTCGGCGGTGAGAGGCCGCCCGACGAGCGTCCGCTCTGCCTCGCGGGCGCGCCACGGCTTGGTGGCGACCCCGCCCAGCGCGATGCGCGCCTCGCGCACGGTCTGGCCATCGAGGCGCAGCGCCACCGCCGCAGAGGTGAGCGCGAAAGCGTAGGACTCCCGGTCCCTGATCTTGTGGTAGGTCGAGGCACGGCCCAGCCGGCTGACCGGCACGCGAATGCGGGTGATCAGCTCGTCCGGCGCCAGCACCGTCTCGACCTGAGGCGTGTCGCGGGGCTCGACGTGCAGGCCGTTCAGCGCGACCGTCCGCTGGCCGTGCTGGCCGATCACGTCGACCTCGGCGTCGAAGGCGGCCAGCGCGATGGCCCAGTCGCCGGGGTAGACCGCGATGCAGGCCTGGCTGCCCCCGAGCAGAGCGTGGCCCCGGTTGAGGCCTTCTTGCGCCGCGCAGCCGCTGCCGGGCGCCCGCTTGTTGCAGGCGAAAGGCTCGCCGTGGCGGAAGTACGGGCAGCGCGTGCGCTGGAGCAGGTTGCCGCCGACGCTCGCCATGTTGCGCAGCTGCTGCGAGGCGGCCTTCGACAGCGACTCGGCCAGGGCCGGGAAATCGCGCTTGATGCGCCCGTCCTCGGCGACGTCGCTCATCCTGGCGAGCGCGCCGAACACGAGTTCCCGCGAGCCGGACGTGTCGAAGCTGTGGAGCTCCTTGAGGCCTGTGATGTCGACGACGCGGGTGGGCGCCTCGACGTTCAGCTTCATGAGGTCGTAGAGCGAGGTGCCGCCGGCGATGAACCGCGTGCTCGGGCCGCCGGCCGCGACGGCGAGCACCGCTTCGGGAACGGTCGAGGGCTTGACGTAGGTGAACGGCTGCATGGCCTCAGGCCTTCCCCATCTTGGGCGCGGCGTCCTCGATAGCCGCGATGATGCCGACATAGGCGCCGCAGCGGCACAGGTTGCCGCTCATGTACTCGCGGATCTCGTCGGGGGAGGTCGCGTGTCCCTCGCGCACGCAAGCGACCGCGGCCATGATCTGCCCCGGGGTGCAGTAGCCGCATTGCAGCGCGTCGTGGTCGATAAAGGCCTGCTGCATCGGGTGCAGTGGACCTTCCGCGGATGACAGGCCCTCGATAGTCGTCACCGCTCTCCCCTCCGCCTGGAGGCCGAGCGTGAGGCAGGAGGCGACGCGCCGGCCGTCGAGATGCACGGTGCAGGCCCCACACTGGCCGTGGTCGCAGCCTTTCTTCGCTCCGGTGAGCGCGAGCCGCTCGCGAAGGAGGTCGAGCAGCGAGGTCCGCGGATCGATCTCGAGCGAGCGACGCCTGCCGTTCACGACTAGGGTTACCCGGCTCATGATGCCGTCCATGCCCGTCTGGGCCGTGGCGCCGGCGATCGGGCCGAGGACCGGGACCGCGGCGACCGCCGCGAGAACTTCCCGGCGCGTCTGCTGCGCCCAAGGGGCCGCGCGGTCCCGGGACGCGCCATCTTCAGAGCTGATTGACATGCGAGGATCTCCGCTCGCGAGAGGATCGTCGGCGATGAGACGTCCGTTTTCAGAGCTGGCGGCCGAGCAGACGGTCCGCCGAGAACCGGCCGCCGCCGCGGAACGAGACGTAGAGGGCGATGAGGCCCAACACGATGGGATACTCGATGCCGCGGTCGATCCAGGGGTAAGTCGGTCCGAGCGCGAAGCAAATGGCAAGCATCTGCACGCCGAACATTGGCGCGACGAGCCGAGTCAGCAGGCCGGCGGCCAGCGCAAGGCTGCCGAACGTCTCCAACAGCATCACGAAGTACGCCAGCTGCGGGGCGAACGGCATGTGCAGCACGTTCGCTATCAGGTTCGTACTGCCGGCCATCGGATTGGCCATCGAGCCGTGCGGGACGCCCAGCAGCTTCGGCAGACCGTGCGTGAAGAGGGTCAGGCCGAAGCCGACGCGGAGGATGGCGTAGCCGACGCCTTCCATGCTTGCGTAGAGGGGCGCCAGCCCAGGGAACAGCAGCCTCCCCCCGTCCGTCATCCTTGGCTCGGCAACGTCCGCCCCGTGCAGGTCCAGCGCTCCGGTCTTCATCTCGGAACTCCATCCGCTCTCGTCGACGCCGCGTGGGCGTGAACTCTCACAATGCAAGTAAGCCGAGTTCGATTGCGCGATAAGCTAGCTCTTTCTTAACGCGTTGATTAGTTGGACTTACCTTACGCGGATCGGTGCGCCGACGCGTGGGCCTTATTCGAGGCGATCGTGCCGCCCGCGCGGACCTCGGCGTGCGCGTGGCATAACCCCCGAGTAGTTCTTGTCAGGGTACCAGGGCATACAAGCGAGGTCGTGGAAGCCCAGGATCGTCTCCATGTGCGCGACCACGCGACGCATGGCGGGCGTCGGCAGCGTGCCGGTCGGAGCGCCGACGTTCTCGCGAGCGTGGGCCGGGTTCGCGGTGGAGGGCAGCGCGCAGGTCACGGTCGAGTGCGCGATCACGCATTTCAGGCAGAACTCCGCCCAGGTCTCAGCGTCGGACTCCTTCGCGACGTCGGGCAGCGGACGGCCCCCACGGCCTGAGGAGCGTATCCCGCCCCGAGGGACGAGATGGCCGCGGACGCCGCCGAGCCGACCTCGAGTCCTCTCACGAGGCCACGCCGGCTCGCCGCGCCTGATCGCATACATCACGATGAAGGGCGGCAAGGCCGACGCGGTCACGGCCTTCCTCGTCCCGACGCCATTCGAAGTTGATCCCGGCGTTCCGACGACGCACGATGCCGGCCACCCTCCGTCATCCGCGCCCACCGACACATGACATCGGGTGAGCGAGCGGATAAGAGGACAAAACCTCGTCGGTTCTTGAGCGCGACTTCGCAATGCCATCGCTTCGCCTCGACAGCCTGGACGCCTTTGCCGCCATCGTCCGCTGCGGCGGCTTCCGGGCCGCGGCCGCAGAGCGGGGCGTCTCCTCCTCGGCACTTAGCCAGACCGTCAGCTCCTTGGAGCACGCGCTGGGTATCCGCCTGCTCAATCGGACGACTCGGAGCGTCGCCCCAACCAGCGCCGGCGAGCGCCTGCTACAGCGCCTCGCCCCGGCACTCGCCGACATCCGGCTGGCGCTCGACGACCTTGACGAACTTCGGGACTGCCCATCGGGCACGGTGCGCATCAACGCGCCGGGCCCGGCCGTCGACCACGTGCTCTGCCCCATCGCCTTCGACTTCATGCGAGCCTACCCGGACGTGAAGGTCGAGATTGTTAGCGACGCAGCGGTTGTCGACATCGTTGCGCAGGGCTTCGACGCTGGCGTCCGCTTCGGGCGGCAGGTGGCGCAGGACATGATCGCGACCCCGCTCGGGCCTTCGCTGCGCTACGCCATCGTCGCCTCGCCTGGATACCTGGAGCGGCGGGGCACGCCGCTGACGCCGCACGATCTGACCGGCCACGACTGCATCCGGCGCCGCTTTCCCGGCGGAACGATCGCGACCTGGCACTTCGCGCGGAAGAAGGATGTACTGGAAGTCACGCCCCAGGGGCGGCTCACGTTGAGCTCGGCGCACCAAGAGCTGCAGGCGGCGCTCGCCGGACAGGGCATCGCGCACGTCTTCGAGGATTACGTGCGGGCGCAGGTCGGGGTCGGCGCTCTGGTCGAGCTCCTCCGGGATTGGAGCCCGAAGCTGCCGAGCTGGCATCTCTACTACCCGAGCCGGCGCTATCACAGCGCGTCCCTGAAGGCCTTCCTGGACCACGTGCGCGCCTACAAGTTTTAAACGCGCTTCCGCGGTCCGGTCTGGCAGCCAGCATCGATAGGAGGACGTCGGACACGGCGGGCCGCTCGACCGGCGAAATGTGCCCGCTGCCTTCGATCGGCACGAGCCTGCTACCGGCGATGGCGCGCCATTTCCTCGTGCCGGGCGAGAGGGCTGCAGCCGTCGGCCGTTCCGCTCGCCAGGATGGCTGGGCAGGCGATCCGATCCAGGCCTTCTCGCGCGTCCGGCCGCCGCAGCAGCGCTCCGACCTGCCGCTCGAAGATCTCCGGCGTCGAGCGGCACACCATCTCGATCAAGGAGGCGACCAGCCGCAGGTCTTTGACGCGGTTGGGTGAGAGCATTGGCGGCAGCCATTGCCCGGCCAGCGCCCGGTTGCCCTTCGCGTAGGCGAGATCGACCAGTTCCTGCCGTTTCGCGGCCCCGCCCTCGGCCGCGGGATGGACGCCCGTGTTCAGGAGACCCAAGCCGGCGACGCGGTCCGGCGCCTGCCGCACGATCTCGAGCGCGACGCGGCCGCCCATCGAGTGGCCGGCCGCCAGGAAGGGACCGGCCATCGCGTCGAGGACGGCCTAGCTGTCTGGATGCGAGACCTCCTTGGCGTCTGCGACAACCTTGAGCGCTGCGGGGAGCGCGTCCGGATCAGGCGGCTTGGTGACGGGCTTGGCCAGCTCCGGCTTCGCCTTCAGCCGCTCACGCAGGATTGTGTCTGGTGATCGCCCCTTCAGGACGCGCTGACGGCGACCGTTATAGGCCGCGTTGAAGCCGGCCAGCACTGTTTCAAGATCACGATGGTTGTAGAGCGTAATGCCCAGCACCTCACGTTGCACACGTCCGTTGAAGCGCTCCACCATCCCGTTGGTGCGCGGCGTATAGGGCCGCGTGGTGCGATGCGCGATCTTGTGCTGCCGGCAGGCCGCCTCGAAGCCATCCGCGGTGAAGCAGGAGCCGCGATCCGTCAGCAGGTGCGTGACCCGGAAGGGTAAGGCCGCGAGCGCCTCCTCCAGGAAAGCCACGGCTGAAGCAGCGGTCTCATCATCTTTGACGGCCAGGTGCACGTACCGTGAGGCACGATCGATCGCGACATACAGGTAACGTTTGCGCGCGACGCGGTCGCGATCCTGCAGCTTGGGCAGGTGCTTCACGTCCATATGCACGAAGCCGACCTCGTAGTCCTTGAAGGCGCTGTGCGGCTTGCGGGAGCGATCAGCGGGCGGGAGGCGGTTGAGGCCCTCGGCCTTGAGGATGCGGTAGACGGCATCCCGGTTCAGGTGGGGCAGGAAGTGGCTGACGATGAAGGTGAGATCGTCGAGCGGGAAGCCGGTGCTGCGGCGGAGCGCGCACACGATGGCGCGCTCCTCATCGCTGGCTTTCCAAGGCAGCTTGTGAGGTCGGGCGGAACGGTCCTGGCAGTCGTCGGGCCCGCGTTTGCGCCATTTGCGGATGGTCTCGGCGGAAACACCGTAGCGCTTGGCCAGCACGCCGGACGGCTCGACTGAGCGGGCGATCTCGGCGCGCACGGCCGGGGTGGTGCGGGCGTTGGGGTGGATTGCGAGCATCAGCGCGCCCTCCTGGCTGAGGAGCGCCGGTCCGGCTCGAAGCGCCAGGCATGCTCCTCAATCGCTCAACGGGCCTGATCCCAACAACGTTCCGCTACCAAACACCTAGAACACTCTATGGCGACGCTGATCTAGCTAGAGCGGCATCCGGCCACCAGTGACCTTGTAGATCTGCTCGAAGAACCGCTCGGCTGCCGGGCTGCGCTCGATCAACTCGATCACCGCGCCGTTCGCGACTCCGGATTCGAGGTACACCCAGCGCACGGCTTCGCTGCCATCGCCCTGAACGAGGAGCGGCGGTCGAACCCCGCCTCGTGCGGTGGCGATCGCGTCGAGTTCGTGGTCGACCGAGCGCACCAGATAGCCGAGGTGGTGCATGCCCTCGCCGCGCTCGCGTAGCCATGTCGCATGCGGTGAGCGGTCGTCCACGGGTTCGAGGAACTCGAGCAGGGTGTTGCCTGACCAGACGAAACCGGCGCGGAGGTTGAACCCGACAACGCCGTTGGATACCCGTGCCGTTGGAGATTTCAGATCGAACTTGTGCGCTCGACCGAAACCGTACGCGTTCCCGAAGCTGGCGAGCGCCTTGTCACGGTCGGCCACGACGAATGCGACGTGATGAACGTCGGGAAGGCCCGAACCGTCAGCGCGCTCGCCCGTGGCGCTGGCTCGTGGCGACTGGGCAGGGCCAGGGTTTGAAGTTCTGCCGCCGCCTGACGCATTGCCTTGCCCATGTGCAGCAGATGCCGACACTCCCATAGTGACCGCACAACATCCGCACGCCGCGATCGCCGATCGTCTGGTCATCATTGATGATCTCCTTGGGAGTTACGCCGATCTCTGCAGTTGTGCAAGAAAAGACTGGGTGTCGTATTGCAACCATTCCTCCGCGAGCCGTCCATTGGCGGCGTAGCGGAAGATATTCACCAGGTCATAGCTGAAGCGTTTCCCATTCGGTTCGAGCGTACCCTTGGGAGACGCCGTGAAGGGGCGGGCGAAGATGCCGGCGAAGCGCGTTCGAGTGGCAAGGTAGTCGCCGCCGTCCGAGACCAACGCTTGGCGCGTGACGCTGAAATCGTCGAAAGCCGCGCGGCATGCAGCGAAATAGGCGAACAGCCGGTCGCGATCGAGTTCGGCACCGCCGGGTCCGTGGAACCGGAAGCTCGGGTGGAAGAACGCCATCATCGCAGCGGTATTCTCGCGCGCGATGCCGTCCATGCCGATCCGGATCAGATCACGGGCGCGCTGCGACAGGCTGGCGTCATCGGCGCGCAGATTGCCCTCATCGGTGCGGCCGAAGGCGAAATCGGCAGGCTTGCCCTGATCGCCTTTGGGTCCAAGATCCTGCGCTGCGGCGGCGTCGCCTCGGCCGGCGACCGCCATGGCAGCCGCCGCACCCACGGTGAGACCAACGCCGACCAGCGTGCGTCGGCTCGCCAACTTATTGCCACGTTGCATGGGTGACTCCCATTCTTACGGTAGCGCTACGGTTCGCGGGGAACGGTCGACTGTGCGACGCGATCTTGCACTCGTTTTCGACCCGCCGACTAGCGGTCGCCATCCGCACCGAGCGCGATGGCCTTCTGCGCTTCCAGTGCCTGCGACCTGGCGGCAAGCGCTTTGGCGATGCCGTCGAACGCGTTGCTGCCCAGTGCCAGCCGCAGCGCGGGCTTGTCGGCATCCATGGCGTCGATCATCGCGGCGACGGACCTATCGGCGTCGGCCATGACGCCAAATTGTCCGGTGCCGAAGCTGCGGCGCACGTCGCCGACCGGCGTACCGTCATACTCCGCCATCGGCGCGACCTGCCGCATTCCGGCCAGGAAGTTGGTGCCCGTGGGACCCGGCTCGACGAGCAGGAAATCGATGCCGAACGGCGCGACCTCCTGGGCCACCGCCTCTACGAAACCTTCGATGCCACACTTGGTCGCGTGATACAGGCTGAAACCAGGGTAGGCGATCTGGCCGCCCTCGGAGGATATCTGAACGATCCGACCGCGGCGCGCGCCGTCCAAGTTCTGGCCTCGCATACGAGACAGCGACCGCCGGATAAGCTGGATCGAGCCCGTGAGATTGGTGGCGATCTGCCGGTCGATCTCGCCGTCCTCCAACTCTTCGGCGGCCCCGAACAAGCCGTAGCCCGCGTTGCTGACAACCACGTCGATGCGGCCCATGGTGGCGAAGGCACGATCCACGACGGTGCCGATCCCGTCCGTTTCTGTCATCTCGAGCGTTTCGACATGCAAGCGCTCGGGATAGGCCGACCGGAGTTCGGCCAGTGCATCGGGCCTTCGCACCGTGGCGACGACGCGGTCTCCGCGCTCCAGCAGTCGCTCGGTCATCAGCCGCCCGAAGCCGGACGAGGCGCCTGTGACGAGATAGTTCTCGGCCATGCTGCCTTCTCGCTGAGCTTCGTCGTCGCGCGGCTAGTCGTGGGTTCCTCCCAGCCGGCGCTTGCGTGACCACAACGTAGTGCCCTTCACTGGCGCGATAAGGTCGCCAATGTGGCATGAGACGGTCGATAGGAGCCACCAATGCCGAAGCCGACTGTCGCCGACCTCGAAGCCTTTTCGGCCATCGCCGCCCATCGCAGCTTCCGGCGCGCCGCCGACCAACTGGGCGTGGCCCGCTCGACGCTGAGCCATGTCATCACCGGGCTGGAGCGCGATCTCGGTGTCAGACTGCTCCACCGCACGACCCGCAGCGTGACCACGACGGAGGCCGGCGAGCGGTTGCTGGCGAGGGTCGGACCGATCCTGCGCGATCTGGAAGGTGCACTCGACGAGGTCGCCGACGACGGCGGCCAGCCCACGGGCACCCTTCGCATCAACGCAAACGACGTCGCGGCCCGAATGCTCCTGAGGTCCGTCGTGCCGACGTTCCTGGAGCGATACCACAGCATGGCGCTCGACCTTGTGACAGAGGGACGACTGGTCGACATCGTCGACCAGGGCTTCGATGCGGGCATACGATTGGCCGAAGCGGTACCCCGCGACATGATCGCTGTACCCATGGGCGGGGACGCCCGCTTCGTCGCGGTCGCGTCGCCCGTTTACCTCGCCGCACGCGCGATACCAATCGTGCCGGACGATCTTCATCGCCACCGCTGCATCAGGCACCGTCTGCCGAGCGGCAAGCTCTACCGCTGGGAGTTCGAACGGCACGGGCAGGAGGTCTCCGTCGACGTACCGGGCGTCCTGACGCTCGACAGTCCGGCTCTGATGGCGGAAGCCGCCCTCGCTGGGATGGGCATCGCCTATGTCTCCGAACGAACCGTCGCCGCGCCGTTGGCTGATGGCTCGCTTCGACCCGTGCTCGGCGAGTGGTGCCCGCGAATATCCGGACTATGTCTGTACTACTCGGGCCGCCGCCATGTCCCGGCCGGCCTTCGCGCCTTCATCGATCTCGTGAAGCAAGCCGACTTCGCCGCCTAGGTGTAGCGGCTCACACCTTGATGATTTCCTGTTCGCAAACGTCGCGGATGCCTGCTCACGTTTTCTGATCGCTGGGGTGGGTTTGACTCCTATCTGTCTGCTGCAGCCGCGAGCCGACCCGATCGACGGCCCAGTCGATGAATAGCCTCGCCCGGGGAGAAAGCTGCCGGGCTTCCGGATAGAGCAGGTAGACCGGCGTGGGCGTCGGCCGCCACTCCGGCAACACTTCGACCAGTTCGCCCGCCGCGAGCTCGCGCTCTACTCGGTAACGAGGCACCTGGATCAACCCGAGGCCGAGACGGGCCAAGGCGGCGTTCGTCGCCGCGGCAGTGACGGTTACGGCAGCGGGAAGCGACACCAAGCGGACCTCGCCGTCGACCTGAAATTCTAACGGGATCACCTCGCGCGACGCCGACGACACGAAGCCGATCACCCGATGTCCGCCCAAATCGTCGGGTGAGGCGGGGACGCCGTGATGGGCAAGGTAGGCGGGGCTCGCGAACGTGCCTTCCGGCAGCATCCCGAGCCGACGCCCGACCAGGCCGCTGACCGCCGGCTCGCCAACGCGGATCACGCAGTCGACCCCCTCGCCGATGAGGTCGACCAGCCGGTCGCGCTCGCCGATGTGCAGCCTGATTTCAGGATAACGCTCGATGAAGTCGGGCAGATCGGGCAGGAGGAACCGCCGCGCAAAGGTGCCATGGACGTCGATCCTTAGCGGCCCTGACGGAACGCCGGGCGCGACCGCCGCGTCCGCGTCTTCCACCGCGGCGATGATCCCCAGCGCCCGCCGGCGATACTCCTCCCCCTCGACAGTTGGCACCACCTTGCGGGTCGTGCGGGCGAGGAGGCGCACGCCAAGCTGACGTTCGAGCTGGCCCACCGCCTCCGACACGCGGGCGCGCGGCATCAGCAGGTCCTGCGCGGCGGCACGGAAGCTGCGCCGTTCGACGACCCTCACAAACGCTCGCAGCGCCTCGATCTTGTCCATTGGTCCGATATCTCGGTCAGTGAAGCCAGGAATGAACCTCTAATCCCGCACAATCCCGGTGGCTATCTCCTGGATCACCAGCAAGGAGACAAGCAATGACCACCACAACCAAAGCCGCCATCGTCACCGGGTCGTCCCGCGGCATCGGCGCCGCAATCGCCGAGCGCCTGGCCCGTGACGGCATGGCCGTGACGATCAACTATTCCGGAGACGCCGTGCCCGCGGATGCGCTCGCCGCGAAGATCATAGGCAGCGGCGGCCAGGCGATCACCGTCAAGGCCGACGTCTCCGATCCGCCATCGGTTGCGGCGATGTTCGACGAAACCGAGCGAGCCTTCGGCAGTGTCGATGCGCTCGTCAACAATGCGGGTCTGATGAAGCTCGCGCCGATTGCGGAAAGCTCGGATGAACTCTTCGACCAGCACATCGCGGTCAACCTGAAGGGCGTGTTCCTCGGCATCCGCGAAGCCGCGCGACGGATGGGCCAGGGCGGGCGTATCGTCAGCTTCTCGTCCAGCGTCGTCGGGCTCTACCAGCCCACCTACGGCGTCTACGCTGCGACCAAGGGCGGGGTGGAGGCGCTGGCCCACATCGCCGCCAAGGAGCTCGGCCCTAAGGGCATCGCCGTCAACGCCGTCGCTCCCGGCCCGGTCGCGACCGCGCTGTTTCTAGACGGCAAGACCGATGAACAGGTCGCGGCCGTCACCAGGATGATCCCAATGGGACGCTTGGCCGAGGCGAACGACATCGCGTCGGTGGTGTCGTTCCTGGTCGGCCCCGATGGCGGCTGGGTCAGCGGGCAGGTGCTGCGCGCCAACGGCGGCATGGTCTGAAGCCGCGCTTCCTCGATCTCGAAAGGAACGGACCATGAGCAAGCAAGTCATTCTCGTCACCGGCGCGTCCTCCGGCTTCGGGGCGTCCGCCGCCAAGGCGCTCGCGAAGGCGGGCCACACCGTCTACGCCTCCATGCGCGACCTCGCGGGCAAGAACGCGTCGGTCGGGCGGGACTATGCGGATTGGGGCAGGCAGGAGTCCGCCGATTTGCGCACGGTCGAGCTGGACGTGCAGGACGGGCGATCGGTAGAGGCGGCGGTCGCCACCATCTTCGCCGACGCGGGCGGGCTGGACGTGATCGTCCATAACGCCGGCCACATGGTTTACGGCCCGCTGGAGGCGTTCACGCCCGAGCAGCTGATGCAGCAGTATGACGTCAACGTGCTGGGCACGCAGCGGCTCAACCGCGCGGCGCTGCCACACATGCGTGAGCGCGGGCGCGGCCTGCTCGTTTGGATCGGCTCGACCTCGACGCGCGGGGGCACACCGCCCTATCTCGGCCCGTACTTCGCGGCCAAGGCCGGCATGGACGCGATCGCCGTAAGCTACGCGGGCGAGCTGGCGCGTTGGGGCATCGAGACCAGCATCGTGGTGCCGGGCTCCTTCACCACCGGTACCAACCACTTCGCCCATGCGGGCAAGCCCGAGGACCAGGCCATCGCGACGGCCTATGCCGACGGTCCGACCGGCTCGATCACCGATCAGGCGTTGAAGGGCTTGGCTGCCCTGTCGCCTCCCGACGCCGATCCCGAGGAGGTGGCCCGCTCGATCGTGCGCATAGTCGACGCGCCGTTCGGCAAGCGCCCGTTCCGCATCCATATCGACCCCGCCGACGACGGCGCGGAAGCGGTCAACGCGGTCGCCGACCGTGTGCGGCGCGAGCTGCTCAACAACATCGGGCTGGGTGACCTGCTCAAGCCCACTGTGGCCTGACATGGTGAGCGAGAGCTTGCCCTCGACCTCGGCGAGGGTCGTCAGGGTGGCATGATCACTGCACCCCGACTCCTAACGAGGGGACCCGTACCGGGGCGAAGGTAATGACCTGCCCCCGTAGAAGTGGTCCGACGCCTACCCTAACACTCGGCGAGCTGCTCGATCATCAACGGCGACCCGCGGCCCAATAAAAACGTCTGCGCTGCGGGCGTCCGGTCTGGAGATGCCGGGACGTAAACTGACCCGGATCGCCAGGGTCGGGCTGCTGCAGGTGAGCGAGGAGCATGCGCTGGACATGATGCGCGGGCCTTAACGTCGGCACCGTTCCGGTTCTGCTCGGCAGGCTCGTCGAGAGCAGGGAGCTTGCCCTTTCGGCCAGGGCCTGAGAAGGCGTTCTCGACGCGATCACGTCTTCAAAGCCCGTTCTAAGCCGACCAGGACCGGCCGGCGCAGCACTCGCGCTGGGCGACACGCTGCCCCCCACTCTGGCGAGCGTCACCTGTTCTCACAACTCCTCGACAGGCTGGCTCGACCTTGAAGCACGGTCCGTAACGAGGCGACGAAGCCGATCAAGCGCGGGCACCGGCCGGGACAGGCGCAGAGCCTACCGCGGTCGCTCGCTTGGCCATGAACGCCCGGATGCGCTCGGCCATCGTGGCCGAGGCGGTGTTATAAACTACCATGGCGAGTTCCGGGCGCCCTTCGACCACAAAGGACGAGAACTCCAACTCCAACAGCCCGGCCTCGGGATGGTGAAGGCGCTTCACGCCCTCGCCGGCCGCGATCACGTCGTTCTCGCGCCACAGCGCCGCGAAGTCAGGGCTGAGCCGGGAGAGCTCGTCCACGAGGCGGGCCGCGTCCTCGCTCCCCGCCGCTCCCGCACGGGCGATGTCGGCCCGGAACGCGGCGACGACGAAGCGGGCGACACCCTCCCAATCTTCCTGCGCGGCGCGCACCTGCGCGCTTCCGAAGATCAGGCGCAGGATGTTGCGCTCTTCGCGAGGCAACTGGCCATAGTCGGTGAGCACCGCTGCGGCCGCGCGATTCCAGGCGAGAACGTCCCAGGTCGCGGTCTTGATGATCGCCGGGCTGACTTCGAAAGCGTCGAGGATGCGCTGAAGCCGCGGGGTGACGCCGTCCGCGGGCTTGTAGCGGACCTCGGGCGGGCGACCTAAGCCAAGCATGTAGAGGTGCTCGCGCTCGGGCTCGGTGAGCATCAGCCCCTTGGCGATGCGGTCAAGCGCGTCGGCCGAGGGCGCGCCGCCGCGGCCCTGCTCCAGCCAGGTATACCAGGTCGCGCTGATGTTCGCGCGGCTCGCCACCTCCTCGCGGCGCAGCCCAGGCGTGCGGCGACGTCCGCAGGAGAGGCCGAACGCGGCCGGGTCGAGCCGAGTGCGGCGGTCGCGCAGATAGGTCCCGAGGCGGTTCTCGGCATCGGCGGGCATTGGGCGATCCTGTTGGCGCTTATCCCTGGATAAGCGCACTACTTTAACAGGGTGAGACGAAGCACGATAAGGAGGGACCGAACAACCCGGAGGTTTTCTGATGCGTGTCTTCGTCACCGGCGCGACCGGCTTCATCGGCTCGCGGATCGTGCCCGAGCTGATCGGAGCCGGGCATGAGGTAGTCGGCCTGACCCGATCGGAGGAGGGCGCGCGCCAGTTGGCTTCCCTGGGCGCGGCGTCCCATCACGGGACGCTGGATGACCCTCAGTCGCTCGCCCGCGGCGCTGACGAGGCGGACGCCGTGATCCACGCCGCGTTCGATCATGACTTCTCTCGATATGTCGAGAACTGCGAGAAGGACGCGCGGGTGATCGAGGCGCTGGGGGCTGTGCTGGCGGGCACGGACCGTCCGCTGCTGGTCACCTCGGGAACCGCGATGGGAAGCGCCGGCCCGGGCGAGACCGCGGTCGAGCAGGTCGCGAACCTGGAGCACTCGATCCCGCGCGCGGCCAGCGAACAGGCGGCGGCCGAGGTGGCGGACAAGGGCGTCTCGGTTGCGGTGGTCCGACTGCCCCAGGTGCACGACGCCGTGAAGCAGGGGCTGATCACGTTCTATATCGAGCACGCGCGCGAGAAGGGCGTCTGCGCCTACGTCGGCGACGGCGGCGGTCGCTGGTGCGCCGCGCATGTCGACGACGTGGCCCGGCTCTACCGGCTGGCGCTGGAGCGCCACGAGTCCGGCGCGCGCTGGCACGCGGCCGCCGAGGAGGGCGTGCCCATGCGCGAGATCGCGGCGGTGATCGGGGCGGCCTTGCGCGTTCCCATCCGGTCGCTTCCACCTGAGGAAGCGTCGGCGCATTTCGGCTGGCTTTCGATCTTCGCCGGGCTCGACATGCCGGCCTCGAGCGCGTGGACGCGCGAGCGGCTCGGCTGGCGTCCGACCGGGCCGAGCCTGCTCGATGATTTGCAGGCGATGAGGGACGCGGGCGCCGCCGCTCGGTCTTGATCGCCGGCTCGGGTCGGGCCCGAGGCGCTCTTCAACTCGCCCGACCCAGACGCTTCGAGAGTTGAGTCTCTCACGCGCCGGCCCATCCTCGTACCGCCTGTCCGCCGAAGATGGCGGGCGAGGGCAGGTCGAAAATGAAGTAAGGGCTGAGCAGCGGCAGGGCGCTCGCCTGGTCGAGGCGGGCTCGCTGGTCGGCGGTCAGCTCGACCGAGAGCGAGGCAAGATTTTGCCGGAGCTGCTCGGTGCCGCTGGCTCCGATCAGCACCGACGACACGCCCGGACGCGACACCGCCCAGGCGAGCGCAACTTCCGCCATCGAGCGCCCGATCTCGTCGGCCACCAAGCGCACGGCGTCGACCAGGTCGAAGTTGCGTTCCGTGAACAGCATGCCGCCGAAGGGGTTGTCACCGTTCAGCCGCCCGTCGCTCGGCGTTTCACTCAGGCCCGCGGCCTTGTCCGGGAGCGAAGCCGTGCGTCCCGCCTCGGCCAGCTTGTCGCGGCCGTACTTTCCGGTCAGCAGCCCCGCCCCGAGCGGGCTCCAGGGCACCAGCCCCATTTCGAGCTCGCGCGCGGCAGGCAGGATGTCGAGCTCCACGCCACGGTCGAGGAGCGAATAGGAGTATTGCAGCCCGATCGGCGCCGGTAATCCATGTGCCCGCGCAAGCGTCGCGAGCTTGGCGACGTACCAGGCGGGCGTGTTCGAGAATCCATAGGAGAGAATCTTGCCCGCCCGAACGGCGTCCACGAGCGTGTGCAGCACCTCCTCGGCCGGGGTCACCCGGTCCCAGACGTGGACCCAGTACAGGTCGATGTGGTCGGTCCGGAGCCGCCGGAGCGAGCCTTCCAGCCCGAGCCGGATGTTCTTGGCCCCGTTCCCGCCATGGAGCGGCGTGCCCGGGGTGCGGCCGAACCCGGACTTGGTCGCCACGACCAGTCGGTCGCGCGTGCCGCCATCGGCCATGAATGCGCCCAGCATCTCCTCGCTGCGCCCGGCCGAGTACACGTCGGCGGTGTCGATGAAGTTGCCGCCCGCCTCGACATAGGCGTCGAACACGGCGCGCGAGGTGCGCTCCCCCGAGCCCCAGCGCTCCGCACCGAAGGTCATGGTGCCTAGCGCCAACGGGCTGACGATCAGGCCCGAGCGGCCCAGCGTGCGGTAGTCGGTCAGGCTCATCGCAGTGCTCCCGGCGCGCTCGGAAGGAGCGCTGCATGAGCCGGTAGGTAGCCCTGGAGCGCCAAGGCGATTAGCCGTTGCCGAGCGCATGAGCTTGTGAGCAGCATGCAGCAATGGACCGGCGTGAGCTCAACGATCTTGCCGCCTTCGCCGCGGTCGCGCGCGAGCGCAGCTTCACGCGGGCGGCCGCCCTGCTGGGCATGTCGCCGTCGGCGCTGAGCCATGCCATGCGTGGGCTGGAGGAGTGGCTGGGCGTGCGCCTCCTCGCCCGTACCACGCGCAGCGTGGCGCCCACCGAGGCGGGTGCACGGCTGTTGCGCTCGCTCAACCCCGCGCTCGACGAGATCGCGAGCGGACTGGAGGCGCTGGGTGGCTGGCGCGAGCGGCCGTCGGGCACGCTCCGCATCACGACGTTCAGTACGGCGGCCGCGGCGGTCCTTGAGCCGGCTCTGCCCGCGTACCTTCTCGCGTTCCCGGACGTTCAGGTCGAGGTCGACGTGGACAATGGTCTCACCGACATCGTAGTCGCCGGCTTCGATGCGGGCATCCGGTTCGGCGATACGGTTGCCAAGGACATGATCGCGATCCGGGTCGGGCTCGATCAGCGCAGCGCGGTGGTCGGCACGCCAGAATACTTCGCGCGTCATCCTCCGCCTACGACGCCACGGGACCTGGAACAGCACGCCTGCATCAACTACCGGCTGACGACCTCGCCCGGCCTGCTGCCGTGGGAGTTCGAGAAGGACGGCCGGGAGGTGAGCATCCGGACCTCTGGGCCCCTGGTCGTGAACAACGGCCCGCTCGCGCTCGCCGCAGTCCGGGCGGGCGTGGGGCTGGGCTACACGCTGGAAGCCGACGTCGCCGACGACGTCCGGGCCGGGCGGCTGGTCCAGGTGCTCGCCGACTGGTGTCCGCCCTTCCCGGGCTACTACCTCTACCACCCCAGCAGACGGCAGGCCTCGCCCGCGCTCCGGGCGCTGATTGCGACGTTGCGAGCGGAACTGGTCAGCTAGGCGTTGCTATTCGGCCAGGCACTCCGAAGGCGGCCAGCCTGCTCTCGACCAATCCCGGTTGGCCGCTTCCAGCTCATTGGGCTTTGACGGCGTTGCAGCCCTCACCACGATCGCTTTGCGCGAGAAGTTCACCCCTCGCGACGCCGTAACGGCCAACGGCTTCATCCGCGAACCGAGTACGATGCCCTCGTCGATGTAGCGAGAACCGCGTCTGAGTCCGGGGTCGCCGGCGGGTTCAGTGTGGCGCCGACTTCACGCTCGCAGTAGCGTCGCGTGCGCGGCAAGGAAGGACTTTAGATCGGCGGGCCGGCGGCCCGTCCAATGCTGGACCTCGTCGGTGACGCGATCTTCCGACCCCTCGGCGATGTCGCCGTCGAGGGCCGACAGTGCTGCAGCGTAGCGCGCGGGCAACCCGTAACCCTCTTAACGTCGAGCGAGGTCGGCCGCGCTCATCCGAACGTGGCGGACCTCTCGTTCCCGTACCTCGGTCAGCATCCGTGCCACCTCGTCATAAGACAAGGTCTGCGGTCCGGTCAGGACAGGGGCGACCCCGGCTTCCCTTGCGACACCAGTCAACAGGGCGGCGGCGACGGCCGCGATATCGCCGACATCGATGAACGGAACGCGGCCGTCCCCGGTGGCGGAATAGATTGCGTCGTCTCGGAGGATCCCGGGCAGGTGCTGATTGGTGAAGTTCTGCATGAACCAAGTCGGTCGCAGCACGGCGAAGTCCACGGCGTGTCCCGAAAGCCATTCGTGGACCGCGCCCATCACCAGTCCCCCTCGGGGAAGCGATGATGCCGAAAGAAAAACGAGGCGCCGCGATCCCGCCCGCTCGAGAAAAGGCCGCATCTGTGCGAGCGGTTCGTCGGTGTCCGTCGGTGCGACGATATAGACGCCAACGACCCCATCGAGGGCAGCGTCGAAGGTCTCGGGACGCCGCCAATCGAAGGCGATGTCCCCTGCCATCTTGGCGCTGCGGGTTCCGGCCCGAACTGTGAAACCCGCCTCCCGCAGCCGGCGAACGAGAGCGCTGCCGGTCTTTCCAGTGGCGCCAGTGACCAGGATGGGGTCAGCCATGGTGCGCCTCGCCATGGGTTAGAAGCGCGAGTTGTTCAGAACCGCGCAAGGCGCGCAGTACGGCCAGCGAGTTCCAGTAGTCTTTGTAGTGCACGATGGTGCCGCCTTGCGTGCGGATGATCGAGACGTAGCGCTGCTCGTAGGGCTCGTCCGTCGCCACGCCCGAGCCGAACGCCTCGAATTCCAGGATGACCGTATCTCGGTCCAGGGTTTCGATGACCGTCGGCTCGCTTATGCGATCGAACGTGATCTGCTCGGCGAGACTCGACAGATGTCTTTCCAGCGCTTCCCGCCCGACCACGCGCCTGGGGAGATCTCCGAAGGCGTAGGGGAACTCCATGACGCCCTCAGCATGGAACATGTCGACGAAGGAGCCGGCATCCGGAGCGAGCCGATCACCCAGTGCCTCCCTCAGCATGGCGGAAAAGCTTTTCACGGTGTCGGGCATGCCGTAGACCCTGCGGTTGGAACGGGTGCGTTCCGACGCTATACGGAATGTGTGGATGGAACGCAATCGTTCCGACGAAGCCAGGATCGCACGGCGGCAGCCGAGCGGCGCCGCCGTGCGCAAGTCCAGCGTCACCGATGCGCTGGCGCGCACTTTCTTCGAGGAATGGGCAAAGACGGGCTTTGCGGCGCTCAGCCTGGAGCGGGTGGCCAAGCGCGCGGGCGTCGGCAAAGCCGCGCTTTACCGGCGCTGGTCGTCGAAGGTCGACATGGCCAGCGATCTCCTGGCGCAGGTGGGCCTCACGATTACCCAGACGGACGACATGGGATCGCTGGAGGCGGATCTCGAAGCGCTCCTCCTGGCCATTCGTCGCGTCCTGCGCCATCGCACGATCCGACGCATCGTCAGCGATCTCCACGCGGAGATCGGACGCGAGCCGGCCCTGGCCGAGGCGATCCGACCATTGCAGCAGGCGAGGCGGGACCGCGCTCGCGACCTCGTCGAGAGAGCGACTGCGCGGGGCGAGCTCGACCCGCAGGTCGATTTCGAGTCGATCGCCGACCTGGTGGCCGCACCCATCTACTGGCGCCTCGTCGTGGTTGGCGGGCGTTCCGACCGCCAGCACATCAGACGTCTGGCCCGCATGTGTGCTGCAGCCGCCAGGACAGCCTAGAAGCGGATCCGAGCAAGCGGCTGGTCCGATGCTCCTACGCGGTGGCTGCGGTTCCTGGTCCGCTGGCTATCGTTCGAGAACCGCTTTGAGCACCGCCTTCAAGCGCGCGATCGGTCGTCCGTTCGCAGACACCGGAGGAAAGCTGCAGTAGCGACCGCTCGACACACTGGGGTAAGTGCATCAATCCTGAGCGGTCGGGCGGACTACGATGTCGCCGACATCGACCTCGGGCGGCTGCTAGATCGCAAAGGCAATCGCCCGAGCGATCGCGTCCGGCGGGGTTGCGATCTGCTCCATGCGTTCGGCGATGGTCGCCTTGATCTGAGGGTCGCTCATAGCTTCGGCGAAGTTCGTCTTGACGAAGCCAGGCGACATGCCCCTCACACGCAGCTTGTCGCCCGCCCCTTGCCGGAGCGCTTCATTGATCGTCCGCGCGGCGTTCTTGGTTGCAGCGTACACGCCTTGCAGCGGGACGATTTTCAAACCCGCGGTGGGGACGATGTTGACGAAGTGGCCGTCGCCCTAAGCTCGAAGTACCGGGAGCTCTACGGCAATATCGTAGAGAACGTCGCGCAGTTTGACGTTGATCATCACGTCCTACTCTTCAACCTTCAGGTCGTCAAATCGAGAGAGCGGACCTGCACCGGTATTGCTGACCAGAGCGTCGAGCCTGGTGTATTGTTGACGAGCGAGAGCAACCAGTCGGACGAGATCGTCGCGCTTCGTCACGTCGGTCGTCGCTCAAATCGCTTCTCCTCCCTCAGCGACGATGCGGGAGGTGATCGTCTCTAGCCGCTCGGCCCCGCGCGCGCCAAGCACGAGCTTTGCTCCCTGCCGAGCCAGCAGGAGAGCGGTCGCCTCACCGATCCCGCTGCTCGCGCCGGTGATCGCGACGACTTTGCCCTCGATCTCGTTGATCATTTCCACCCACCTCCCGTCGAGTCCCGGCTTGACACATTGTTATGATGCTAACATATTTGTTTGGTGCCTAGCAAACCTCCTCGCTTCCGTCATGACTCCGTGGCCGCATGGGCCAAGCGCTGCTACTTCGCCGGGCGCGCCCTGATGGAGGCCGCGCTGCGGCCGCACGGTCTCGGCGCGACGCAATGGTACGTGCTCTATCACCTGGCCCATGACGGCCCGACCCTGCAGCGCGAACTGCTGCGAATGCTCAAGGTCGAGCGGGCCACGTTGAGCGTCGTCATCGGCGAGCTGGTCCGCAAGGGCCTTGTCGAGCAGGTGCCCGACCGGGCGGACGGCCGTCAGAAGCTGCTGCGGATGACCGTAGCGGGGGCGGCGCTGTGGGACCGGCTCCCGGACCTGCAGAGGCTGGTCCTGTCCGCGTTCAACGGCATCGACGAAGCCGACATCGCCATCGCTGTCCGGGTGCTCCGCACCGCCACCGAACGCCTCGATCGTCTCTCATCCGAAAGGACCGACACATGAAACTGACCGGCAGGACGGTTCTGATCACCGGCGGCACCAGCGGCATCGGCCTGGAGCTGGCGGCCCAGCTCCTCGCGCGCGACAACGTCGTGATCGTCACCGGGCGGGACGACAAGGCCATTGAGGCGGCCAAGGGCCGCCATCCTGGTCTCCATGCGTTCAGGAGCGACGTCGGCGACGCCGACGAGATCCGGCGGTTGCACGCCGACGTGACCGCGCGCTTTCCCCGGCTCGACACGCTGGTGAACAACGCCGGGATCATGCGCAACCTGAAGCTCGCCGAGGATCGCTCGCTGGAGGACGTCACCCGCGAGATCGACATCGACCTCAGCGGTCCGATCCGCATGGTGCAGCAGTTCCTGCCCCATCTCCAACGCTCGCCGGAGGCGCTCATCGTCATGGTCTCGTCCGGCATCGCGTTCGTGCCGTTCTCGATCGCGCCGGTCTACTCGGCCGCCAAGGCCGGGGTGCGCGCCTATACGCGGTGCCTGAGAACCCAGCTCGCGAACGGCGGCGTCCGCGTCGTCGAGCTCGCACCGCCTGGAACGGAAACGCCGCTGATGAAGGCCGAGTTCGCGACCATGGACGGGGCCAGAAACATGCCGGTCGAGACGCTCGTTCGGCACGCGATCACCGGCATAGAGACGGGCAAGACCGACATCCGCCCTGGCCTGAGCAAGGTGCTGAGCATCGCCGGCAGGGTCGCGCCCGATCTTGTCTTCAACCAGATGAGCAAGGCCGCAGCGGCCTGAAACCTCATCCAGCTCCGTCAGGTCCAAGGTCGGTCGCAGGGCCGATCTCCGTCCTTGCCGGCCACTTCCTCGTAGGAGATCGATTTGTCGAACGAGCGCATCGCTCTGGTGACAGGCGCGAACCAAGGGATCGGCTTCCAGGTCGCCAAAGAGCTCGTCGCCAACGGCTGGACCGGACTGGTTGGCGCAAGGGACAGCGAGAAGGGCCAGGCCGCGGCCGCCAAGATCGGCAAGGGAGCCGTGTTCGTGCCGCTCGACGTCACCGATGCGGGTTCGATCGCGGAGGCGGCGGACCGCATCCGCACGGAGCACGGCCGGCTCGACCTGCTGGTAAACAACGCCGCCATCTCGCGTCCACCCCACGCGGGTGATCTCGCGCTCGCGGACCACATGAAGACGATGAGCGCGGCCACGATCTCGCTCCACGACATGCGGACGATCTGGGAGACGAACGTCTTCGCTGTCGTCGCCATCACCCAGGCGATGCTGCCGCTGCTGCGCGCCGCGCCCGCGGCCCGGATCGTCAACGTCGGAAGCGGCGCGGGATCGCTCACGCTCAACGCCGATCCCGCCTTCCCGTACCGGCACATGTACTCGCCCGGCTATGCCGGATCGAAAACGGCGATGAACGCGGTCACCCTGTCGTTCGCGATTGAACTCGAGACCGAGGGCATTCGCGTTAACGCGGTCTCTCCAGGGTTCACAGCCACGAACCTCAACAATTTCGAGGGAATGGAGAGCCTGGAGGACGGCGCGCGCGAGGTCGTCCGCGTGGCGCTGCTCGAGGGTGACACCCGCAGCGGCGCCTTCACAGCTTGGGAGAACGCGCCAATCCCTTGGTGAGATCGTGCGGTAAGCGTCACAACCGACCGATTGTGACGCTGCTGGAGCCGGTGGGTACGCCACGAGATTCACGAGCCTGCAATGGCTCAGGGTCGTGCCTAGCATCGACGCCTACGCCGACCGATGCGCCCGGGCTTTCGGGCGGCTCGCCAGCGCCGACCATGGCGACCTGGAGGCCACGGCCGCAGCGATCGTGAAGATCATCCATACCGAGCGCCACCGCAACCCTGCCGGCCGTGCGCGCCGCCTACGCCCGCCCCATCGCCGCCTGGGCGGCAAAGTCGAATTCGCGCAGCGCCGGCCAGGGAAGAATTCGGCTGCGATCTCTCGAACGAAGGAGACGTGTCATGATCGTTGTCACCGGAGCGACCGGCCGGCTCGGCCGGCAGATCGTCGAACGCCTCCTGGAGCGGCTACCGCCCGAGAGGCTCGGCGCCAGCGCGCGAGACCCCGGAAAAGCGGATGAGTTGTCCCGGCGTGGGGTCCGCGTCCGGCGCGGCGACTTCGCCGAACCCGCGAGCTTGGCGGCCGCGTTCGAAGGCGCCTCCCAGCTTCTGCTGGTGTCGTCGAACGCCGCCGCCCAGGGCGGCGACCCGCTGGCGCAGCATCGCGCGGCGATCGACGCCGCGAAAGCGGCGGGCGTACGGCGCATCGTCTACACCAGCCACATGGCGGCGGGCACGGACTCGGCGTTCCCGCCCATGCTCACACATGCCTCGACTGAGGACATGCTGGCGGCCTCGGGCCTCGCCTGGACGGCCCTGCGCAACGGCTTCTACGCCAGCACGGTGCCGATGCTCGTGGGCGATGCGGCCGCGACGGGCGTGCTCGCCGCGCCGAGGGACGGCAAGGTGTCCTGGACCGCGCATGACGATCTCGCCGCGGCGGCGGTCGCGATCCTCACGCAGGAGGGTCGCTTCGAAGGACCCACGCCGCCGCTCACGGCCTCGGAGGCCCTGGATCTCGCCGACGTCGCGGCATGTCTGTCGGAGGGACGCGCGCAGCCCGTCGAGCGGCGTGAGATCGCCGACGAAGCGCTGGCGGACGCGATGACGCAGCGCGGCGCGCCGCCCGCGGCGATCGCGATCACCCTTGGCCTCTACGGCGCGGCGCGAGCCGGCGAGTTCGCGGCCGTCGATCCTACGCTCGCCGCCCTGATCGGCCGGTCGCCGGTCGGCCTGAGGGATGTCCTGCGGGACCGGTCCGCCGGCGGCTGACCGCCTCGCGCCCGACCTCAGGACGCCGCGGCGGCATCCGGAAACAGCGGGAAGGCATGTCCGCCGAAGGGCCCGGTGTCGAGCCAGAGATACTGGAACGAACGGCTGGCGAAGACCCAGCCGTCGCCGGCGCGCCGCAGACGGTCGAAGGCGATGCAATGGTTGCGGTAATAGGTCTCGCCGGGGCCCTGCGCGGACTCATGGACGAAGGTGCGTGTGGTTGCTTGGTTGCCGTCGATCTCGATGACGCCGGGTAGCGCGAACTGCACGAAGTAGACCTTCCCCGCGCGGAGCCTGCGCAGGAGGGCGACGCTCGCGTCCGCTCCCTTGGCGTGGTGGCCTTGAGGCGCCTGGCCGATGACGAACTCGCCTTCCTCCGCCCAGACCGTGCGGAACATGGCGTGGTCGTCGCGGGTCGCGGCGTCGGCGAAGCGGGCGATCGTGTTGCGGATCGAGGCCTCGTCCATAGAGCGTCTCAGAAGGTCCTGCCGGTCGGACATCGCTGCCTCCTCGCGGGCGTGGGTCGGTGCTGACAAGCCGGATATCGGGGCTAGGCGGCCTCGCCGCATTCCCGATCGTGGCGCAGCCGTGCCCGATCCTGCCAAACCGAGGCAAAGTCCCGCGATGACCCGAAGCGAGGATCCATCATGACCACGGGTGTTACGATCGCTGACCTGGCGGCGCTGGCCGCCGGGCATGCGTCGGGGCTGCGCACGGCGACCGCTTGTCACTGCCTGACACTTTGGTCCAGCATCGCGACAACCGAACCCACACCGGCGATCTTCGATCCGAAGTTCTATCTCTTGCTCCAGGGCGGCAAGCGCCTGTCGGTCGGGGGCAAGACGATCCTCTTCACGCCGGGCCTCTACGCCGTCTCGTCGCTCGGTCTGCCGTTCACGGGACAGGTGACGGAGGCGTCGGCCGAGTGGCCCTACCTAGCGGTGGAGCTCGGCCTCGACCCGGGCGTGATCGCGGGCCTGCTGCTGGAGATGCCGGAGGCCCCGCCGCACCCCGCACCGGCGCTCGCGACGGCCGAGGCCGCCGCCGGCGTCCTCGAAGCTGTCGCCCGCCTGCTGCGCCTGCTGGCCTCGCCCGCCGACATTCCGATCCTCGGGCCGCAGCTCGAGCGCGAGCTCTGTTACCGGCTGCTGCAGGGACCGGCGGGCGGAACGCTGCGCGAGGTGGTGCAGGGGCGCAAGCACTTCTCGCAGATCAGGACGGCCGGTGGCTGATGTAGCCGCTGTCCCCCACCACCTACTTCGGCACGCCCGGCAATCGACCGAGCAGCGGGATGGCCTGGGGCAGCTCATGCGCCTGTCCGGGCGCGATCCGGAAGGCGATGGCACGACCAGCGCCATCGGCGATCACGCAAGCCTTGGTCCCATATCCGCCACGAGAGCGGCCAAGCGCCTCACGATGATCTCGCTCAGCGTGAGATCCCCCCTTCGCACAGCCCCGGCCGCCTTCTGGTGAGCGCGCACGCTAGTGCCATCGAGAAACACCATGCCGAGTTGCACGCCGCGCTCCTGAACAAGGCTGAGGAGCCGCTCCCAGACGCCAGCCCGCGCCCACCGGATGAAGACCTGAGCGGCACGCCACCAGGGTCCGAGTTCGGCTGGCACAGCGCGCCACTTGGCCCCGTTCTGATGGCGCCAGAGAATGGCCGAGACGGTGCGGCGCAGATCCTGGGGCGGCGTCTTGCCCTACGGTCGGCAGGCTTTCACCAGCGGCTCCAACTCGGCCCATTGCGCGTCCGACAGCATCGCTCCTCCTCGCTCAGGAGAGGCGAAACGCCCACCACATCAGGTGGTTCAAGCGATCATAGGCCGTAGTGGACGTGCTTTGCGGGAAATGGTTTTCTCCTCCGGACTCGTCCCGACGCAGACGCGATACATTCGCGATCATTGCCAAACGTGCTGGGATGACCTCTCCATCTCGAGAGCGGAATGGGAAATTGTAATAGATTGTCTCGGATTCGCCGACCGATACAATTCGTTACAAAGTCTGACAATTGGTGCTGAAGATCGATCAAGCCCTGCTATAAATCATGAAAATCCGCTGCGTGCGGCGTCGGATACAAAGGTTGCGTCGCTCATATCTGTCACGATCGGTCCATACTCACGGGCGCTGACCCCGTAACACGGCCTGTCGACGGTACCTCGCGCATCGACGGCAGCATTAGACGCCGGCCCAAGTTCCGCGTCATCGTCAACTTGCAGGAACCAAAGCCGTCATGTGGATCGTCTTGTATGCCCTGCGACGGCCCTACACGATCGCGGTGATGGCCGCGGTGATCCTGATCGCGGGAACCTCCGCGATAAGGAAGACCTCAACGGACATCCTGCCGACGATCGATCTCCCGGCGATCCAGGTGGTCTGGACCTACCAGGGTCTGGACCCGCAGGAGATGGCCTCCAAGATCACGTCGTTCAGCGAGATCGCCATCCTCAACAACGTCGACGACATCCGCAGCGTCGAGTCGCAGACGAGCGCCGGCATCGGGATCGTGCGCGTCGAGTTCCAGCCGACGGTGTCCTTCGAACTCGCGCTCAGCCAGATCTCGTCGGTGTCACAGACTATCCTGAGGCGGATGCCGCCCGGGACGCAGCCGCCGCTCGTGGTCCGCTACTCGCAGGGCAGCGTACCGATCCTCCAACTCGCGTTGTCGTCGAACTCGCAGACCAAGCCGCAGCTCTACGATTACGCGCGGCTACGACTGCGCTCGCAGATCCAGACCATTCCAGGCGTCCGGGTGACGCTGCCCTACGGTGGCGAGGCCCGCCAGATCATGGTCGACCTCGACCCGGATCGCATGCGGGCCTACGGCGTCTCCCCCGAGGATGTCTCGCGCGCGGTCACGACACAGAACCTCACCCTGCCCTCGGGCACCTTGCGCGATCAGGATCGCGAGGCGTTCGTCTCCTTGAATTCGAGTCCCGAGACGGTCGCGGCCTTCAACGACCTGCCGCTGCGGGAGGTGGACAGGCGCGTGATCTTCCTGCGCGACGTGGCCAACGTCCGCGACGGCGGGGCGGTTTCGACCAACGTCGCTCGCGTCGACGGCGAGCCGGGCGTCATCGTCCAGCTCCTGAAGCTCGGTTCAGCCTCGACCGTCGACATCGTGGACCAGGTCCTGGCGCGTCTCCCTGAGATCCGCGACGCCGCCCCGCCGGGGACGCGCATCGAGCCGATCTTCGACCAATCCGCCTTCGTAAGCAACGCGGTCGAGAGCGTGCTTCACGAAGCCGTCCTCGTCGGCGCACTCGTCGCGATCGTCGTGATCGTGTTCCTCGGCAGCCTGCGCAGCACCGCGATCGTGCTCGTCTCGATCCCGCTGTCCCTGCTGGCCTCGCTCGCGGCGCTCTCCGCGTTCGGCTACACGCTGAACCTGATGACGCTCGGGGGCCTGTCGCTCGCCATCGGCATCCTGGTCGACAACGCGCTCGTCGAGATCGAGAACGTCAACCGCAACATCGCGGACGGGAAACCCATTCGGCAGGCGGTGCTCGACAGCGCGCAGCAGGTCGTCTTTCCCGAATTCGTTTCGACCACCTGCATCTGCATCGTGTTCCTTCCGGTCTTCGCGTTGAGCGGCACGCCATCCTTCGTGTTCGCTCCGCTCGCGCTCGCCGTCGTCTTCGCGATGATCGCGTCGTTCGGGCTGTCGCGCACGCTCGTGCCGACGCTCGCCTTCCTCCTTCTGCCTGCCGAGATCCGGGCACGCGAGCGGGGCGCGCGTTCGCCGCTCTCGCGGGTCCACGCCCGGGTCGAGCGGGCGCTCGACGCCTTGCGCGACCGCTATCGCGCGCTGGTCTCCGGGCTCGTTAAAACACGGCTCCCGGTGGGGCTCGCTGCGGTCGCCGTCGTCGTCGCGGCCGGATGGACGGCGACCGGCCTCGGCCGGGAGTTCTTCCCGACCGTCGATGCGGGCACGCTGCGCATCCACCTTCGCGCCCCGAGCGGCACGCGTCTCGAGGAGACGGCGCGGGTCTTCGCCGACGTCCAGCGCGAGATCCGAACGTTGCTGCCGCGCGAGGAGACGCAGGCGATCGTCGAGAACATCGGCGTGCCGGATCCGGTCAACCTCGCCTGGGTCGGCAGTTTGACGGCCAGCCCAAGCGAGGGCGAGATGCTGATCCAGCTCAAGCCCGGTCACGCGCCCTCGGCGACGTATCGGGCGCGCATCCGCGACATGCTGCGGGAGCGCTTCCCGCAGGTGGTCGCCTTCTTCCGATCGGCCGACATCGTCGGTCAGACGCTGGACGGGCCGGCGGCCGGCTCGATCGACCTTCAGATCGCCGGACGCGACGGGGTCGGCAACCTGGCCGTCGCGCGCGAACTCGTCGATCGCATCCGCTCGGTCCCGGGCGCGACCGACGTCATGCTGCGGCAGATCCCGGACTGGCCCGAACACCGCATCACCGTCGACAAGGCGCGGGCGGCGCAGCTCGGGCTGACCCAGGAGGCGATCGCGAACGCCGTCCTGATCTCGCTGTCGTCGAGCGCGGTCGTTCGGTCGAGCTACTGGTCGGATGCGGGAACCAGCTACGTCGTGGCCGTACAGACTCCCCCCGACCGTGTCCGTTCGGTCGACGAGTTGATGAACACGCCCGTCTCGACCTCCCGCGGCGGGACCATCCTGCTCAGGACCATCGCCACGGTCGGCGACCGCCAGATGCCGGCCAACGTCTCGCGTGCCACGCTGCAACCGGCGCTGAACGTGCTGGTCAACGTATCCGGGCGCGACCTGGGCGGCGTGCTGCGCGACGTCGAACCGATACTCGCCGAGGTCCGGGGTCGGCTGAAGCCCGGGAACACGCTGTCCGTCAGCGGGCAGGCCGCGCAGATGAACCTCGCCTACGCCGAGCTCGCCGGCGGGGTGGCCTTCGCGGTGCTGCTGGTCTTCCTGTTGCTGGTAGTGAACTTCCAATCGTGGACGCTGCCGGTCGCGGCGCTCGCCGCGCTGCCGTTCGCGGTTTCGGGCGCGGTCTTCGGGCTCGCGACGACGGGGACCTACCTGAGCGTGCCGGCGCTCACCGGCGTCATCATGGTTCTCGGCGTGTCGACGGCCAACAGCGTGCTGGTTGTCTCGTTCGCCCGCGACCTCCTGGAGGAAGGCCGCGACGCGGCGAGCGCGGTCCTCGACGCCGCCGCGACCCGCCTGAGGCCCGTGCTGATGACCGCGACCGCGATGATCGTCGGGATGATCCCCATGGCGCTCGCGATCGGGGAGGGGGGCGAGCAGAATGCGCCCCTCGGCCGTGCCGTGATCGGCGGGCTCGTTCTCGGGACCATCGGCACGCTCGTGCTGGTCCCGATCGCCGTGACGGCATTGAAAGTCAAACGTACGAAGGTCGTCGACGAGCGGTTCGCCACGTCCGACGTCGGCAGAGGGGAGCCGTCAGGGGCATGACTGTTCGAGCGACACCGAAATCCACGATCAACAGGCCGGGAGCCGCCACGAGGCCGCTGCGATCGGGGCTCTTCGCATCGGCGCTCTGCGCCGTCGCGACGGTCTGTCCGGCCTGGCACGTGGCGGCGCAGACCGCCGAGGTGCGTACGGTGAGGCCGGAACGCGCCAGCGCCCGCGAAGGCTTTCGCCTCCCGGTCGTCGCTGAACCGGAGAAGCGAGCCAGGCTCTTCGCGAGGGCCAACGGGTTCGTGGCCGAGCGCCGCGTCGACATCGGCGACGCGGTCGAGGCCGGCGACGTCCTCGCCGTGATCGACGCGCCCGAGGTCGTGAGGAACCACGAACGGGCGAAGGCCGCGGTTGGGCAGGCGGACGCCCGGGTCTCGCTCGCCGAAGCCAATCTGGAACGCACCGCCGTGCTCGCGGGCAAGGACTTCGCGAGCAGGGCGGTTCTGGACGACCGCCGCTCGCAATCGAACATCGCGGTCGCGGATCGCGAGGCCGCGCTGGCGGAGCTCAGGCGCTTCGAGGAACTGCTCGCCTTCCGCCAGGTTCGCGCGCCGTTCGGCGGCGTGGTCGTCGCGCGGAACGTCGAACTGGGCGACCTTGTGGTCGGCGACGCCGCGGCGGGCGCCACCCCGATGTTCGAGCTCGCGCGGATCGAGGAGCTGAGGATCGTCGCGGACGTCCCGCAGGGCGCGCTGGGAGCCATCCGGCTCGGCGAGGATGCCAAGGTGACCTTCACCCGGTTCGGGAACGAAGCCTTCGTCGCCAAGGTCGCTCGTCGGTCGCAGTCGATCGATCGCGTATCCGGTACGATGCGCGTCGAGCTGACGATGAGTAATCCGGGTGGCCGCTTGCCCGCCGGACTCGCGGGGCATGTCGAGTTCGCGGTCGCCGGGGACGGCGTGACCGTTCCGACGAGCGCCTTGACGATTCGCAACGGAAAGACCTTCGTCGTCACCCTCGACGAGGGTGTCGTCCGGTTTCGGGAGGTGGCGCTCGGTCGCGATCTCGGCCGCACGGTCGAGATCCGCGAAGGCTTGCGGGAGGCCGACGAGGTCGTACTCAACCCGAACGCCCTGTTGAGGGCCGGCGATCGCGTCGCGGTGAAGAGCGCCTCCTGACGCACGAGGGCGCGGGCGGTGGATGTGGCCGAGAGCGCTCGGGCGATCGCCGATCGGGAACACGACCGGCATGGAGGCCGTCATGAATAGGAACCTCGAGGCACGGGAAGCCGATCTCGTCCGGGAGCGTCGTGAAAGCGGTCTTGCGTCGCCGCTCTGGACGTCGTTGTCTCCAGGAACCCCCGGCGGCGGTTCCGGCCCGGCGTCCGGCAGGGCCTCGACCGCGAGCGAACCCTTGGCCGCGAGGCTTCCCGATCGGGCTGCCGGCCACATATCGTCGGACGTCCGGGCGCGGCCTCGCGGGACGAGCCTGTCGCGGCGACGCGTGCGAAACCGAGGTGCTTGAAATGGGTTCTCAGCCTCACATCGCTATCGTCGACGATCACCGTGACATCCGCGACCTCGTCGGAAGGTATCTCGTCCAGCACGGCTATCGCGTGAGCCAAGCCGAGAACGCGGCGGCCGCGCGGCGCCTCCTCGAACGCAACGCGATCGACCTCATGGTCCTCGACGTCATGATGCCGGGCGAGGACGGCCTGTCCCTCTGTCGCGATCTCCGCGCCACGACCGAGTTGCCGATCATCATGCTGACGGCGATGGCGGAGGACGCCGACCGCATCGTCGGGCTGGAGATCGGCGCCGACGACTACCTGACGAAGCCGTTCAACCCACGCGAGCTCCTGGCGCGCGTGAAGGCGGTTCTGCGGCGCGTGGAGAGCCTGCCGCCACGGCGGACAGTGCCCAAGGCGAAGGAGATCGGTTTCGACCGTTGGCGGCTCGATGTCGGACAGCGCGAGCTCGTCGACGCGGCCGGCTTGGCGGTGCCGCTCAGCACCGCCGAGTTCCGCCTGCTGTGCGTCTTTATCGATCACGCGGGACTGGTGCTCGACCGCGACCAGCTGCTCGACCTGACGGCGGGACGCGCGGCCGAACCGTTCGATCGCTCGATCGACAACCAGGTCAGCCGCCTGCGCCGCAAGATCGAAGCCGATCCGCGCTCGCCCGGCATCATCAAGACCCATTGGGGCGGTGGCTACAGCTTCGCCGCCGAGGTCAGGGCGTTATGAGACGGGTCTGGTCGAGGAGCCTCACGCTTCAGTTCATCGTGCTCCTGCTGCTCGCGCTCGCCGCCTCGCAAGCCGTCGGCGCCGCCATCGCCTGGGCGGAGCGCTCCGCGGCGCTACGCAGTACGATCAGGTCCGAGTTCCTGAGCCGCAGCGCGTCCGTCGCGAAGCTCCTCGAGGCGACGCCGTCCGAATTGCAGGCCGACATCCTCAGGGCGAGCGGCACGAACTACTCGCGTTTCTGGGTCACACCGACGCCTCCCGACGACATGGACGCGTGGCGAGGCGACGCCAGGAGGGAGCTCACGAAGCCGCTTCCGGGTCTCGGACGACCCGTCGGGCCCGACGCGACCGACGAACCTCCGAGCGGCGCGCTGATCGAAGCGGCCAAGTCGTCGGCGAAGGCAAGTTGGTCGGAGCTGCCGGCTACCGCCTGGCCGCTCCCGCGCCCGGCACGGTTCCTGCGGATCGACGACGCGACCACCATGGGGCTCGCGGTTCGGCTGCGGGACGGCGCCTGGCTGAACAGCGTCTGGGCCAAGCCGGCCTACAAACCGTTCTGGACCCCGCAGACCGTGGCGACCATGGGCGTGACGGCGCTCCTGCTGTGCATGATCGCGACCTTCATCGGGCGTGGCATAACGAGGCCGATGCGCGGCATGGCGGCTGCGGCCGAAGCCGTCGGCCGTGGCGAGCATGCCGTTCTGCCCGAGATCGGGCCCGACGACATCCGCAGCACCGCGCAGGCCTTCAACCTAATGCAGGAACGGCTGAATCGATTCGTAGAAGATCGCACGCGCATGATCGCCGCGATCGGCCACGACCTGAGAACCCCGATCACGTCGTTGCGTCTGCGGGCGGAGTTCGTCACCGAGGAGGAGGTGCGCGAGAAGCTGCTCGCCACCATCGACGAGCTTCAGCGAATGGCCGAGGCGAGCCTCGATTTTGCGCGGCATGACGCCGAGAAGGAGCAGACCCGCGACATCGACCTCACCGCGCTGGTAGAGAGCTTGTGCGACGACCTGCGCGAGGTCGGCCTTAGCGTTGCTTTCGTCGAACGCGCGAAGCTGCCATATCGGTGCCGTCCGGGTTCGCTCCGCCGTGCGCTGCGAAACATCGTCGAGAACGCCGTGCGATACGGAAAGCACGCCGATGTCGAGCTCGTCGCCGAGGCCGACGTCGTCGAGGTCGTCGTGTGCGACCGCGGCCCGGGCATTCCTGAGGACCAATGGGAGAAGGTTTTCTCGCCCTTCTACCGCCTTGAAAGGTCGCGCAATCAGGAAACCGGGGGTATCGGTCTTGGGCTCGCGATCGCGCGAACGATCGTGCGGCGGCACGGCGGCGACATTTGCTTCGACGGCGGCGCCGGGCGCTTCCGGACCACCCTCTCACTGCCCCTGACCGCTCCGGCGCTCGGTGCCTTGGCGCCGAGCCGGGCCGCCTCACCCCATGGGGGGCACGCGACGCGGGACGAAATCGCCGCGGCAGCAGGGCTGAGCTCCGCCGGGGCCTACCGGTGACGCAGTTCGAAACTCAAACCGAGCGTCCCACCTTTAGAGTGTCCCGATGAGGGCTACGAATCTAGGAGTCAGAGGTTCGAATCCTTTCGAGCGCGCTCCCGAGGAGCGGATCGACCGCGCGAGAACCGCGTGCCTCGCGGCATGCGCCATCGCCCGGGAGGTCGAGACGTTCAACGCCGCGCGCCGGAGCGCCGAACAGCACGCATGCCGGATGAGAATCGGCTTGCACACCGGCCCGGTGGCGGTCGGGAACGCCGGCCTCTCGGGCCGCGTCGACTACACGATCATCGGGCGCGTCGTGAACGTCGCGCAACGCTTCGAGCACCACGGGCGCGAGGTCGACGACGAGAACAAGGTGGTCGTTCTGGCTTCGAGCAAGACGGCCGGAGAGGCAGGCGCGGATCTCTGTTGGCTGTCCTACCCTACCATTGAGATCGACGGCGCCGGCGCCGCGTTTCGACTCCCCTGGGCGGATCGGCGAATTGAGGTCTCCTGAGCTCACGCTCGCGGCGGCAGGTCAGCCGCGACGGGCGGCGAAGTACTGCAGGGCTGGCCCGATGAAGTTGTCGTTCTCCCAAGTGGGATAGGCCTGCCGAATGCGCGAGCGGAGCCCGCTCGCCTGCCCATTTGCCCCTTCGATGAACTCACGGACCAGCTTGAAATAGCCGAGCACGTCCGTCGCGATCTCCGCGCCGCCTAGGTTGCCGTGGCCTGGCACGACCAGGCGCGGCCGAAAACTCTGGATGTCCGTGAGGACCGTCTCCCAGCGCGCCACGTCGATGTCGGCTGCCCCGATCATCGGCGGGAAGAACGGCACGATGGGGAACATTCGTTCCTCGAGAAGGTCGCCCGCGAAGACGATGCTCTCGTCCGGCAGATGTATGACCTGGTCGCCGGGGCTGTGAGCGACGCCCCAGGTCCGCATGTCCACGCGTCGGCCGCCGAGATCTAAGCTCGCGCGCTCGCCGTCGTAGGCCTCGTCGGGCGGGGTGATGACGATGCCGTCGAGCAGGTGCTTCTGCCCTGGCGGGAGGACGCCGGCCCGGAACCCTTCGAGGAGGGTCTGGCCCGCACGGGCCAAGTAGTCGGACTGGACCCGGTTATAGACGATGCGGGCGTCTCGCTTGAACACCTGCGCCCCGAAGCCGTGCTCGGGATGAGCATGAGTGACGGTGAGAACGATCCGGCGCCCCGGCGCGAGCCGCCGGGTCAGCGCCAGCACGGCTTCCGCGCTGTCGAGGCCGAGTCCGCAATCGACCACCAAGGCCGTCTCGCGTCCGACCACGATCCCGATGTTCGGCACCAGCGGGATGCGCTTGTCGGGCAGGATAAAGACGCCGGGCGCCATCTCCGCCGGGAAGCGAGCGTCGACTACGGGCGGAGATGGTGCGGGCACGGTCAGGCGGGACAGGACTTGCCCGTCCTGAGCCGCCGCGGCGTTCGGGACCGCCGCGGCCAGGCCGCCGCCAAGCAGGAGCGTCATCGCTTGACGTCGCCCGAGCGCGCTTGATTCGGCAAGAATTGGCTCGGTCATTGCCACCTCTCCGCACTATGATGGCGCACATGTGGTCCCGTCTGGTCCAAACCTCAAATCTATGTTCAGCATGCGAGGTGATCGGCAGCGATGATGCGGTCTCGGATTGCCGTTATGCTTGTTCCTTTGCTGCAGCTATCGGGTGGGATTCGGTTCAGCTGCGGCTTACGCGTCGCCGTTGGCTCCTGTCGCCCCGTACACCTGACCCGACGCGTAGCTCGCGGTAGGATCGGCCAACTGCACGTAGATCGAGGCGAGCTCTGCGGGCTGGCCAGGGCGACCCGCTGGCGTGCCCGCTCCGAATTGCGCGTAAAGCTCGTCCGAGCGGCCAGTTTGAACGATCAACGGGGTCCAGATCGGGCCGGGCGCGACGGCGTTGACGCGGATGCCTCGACCGGCGAGCTGCTTGGTGAGAGACTTCGCGAAGTTGATGTTCGCCGCCTTGGTGAGAGAGTAGTCGACCTGGTCCGGGTTGGGGTCGTAGCCGAGGCTGGACGCCGTCATAATGATCGAGGATCCGGGCCCGAGATGGGGAAGCGCCGCCTTGGTCAGCCAGAATGGCGCGTACACGTTGGTCTTCATAGTGCGATCGAACTGCTCGGCGCTGATCGTCTCCAGCGTCGCCTGCATGGTCTGCGCGCCCGCGTTGTTGACGAGGATGTCGAGCCCGCCGAGGGAGGTGACCGCCTCCGAGACGATCCTGCGGCAGACTTCTTCCGTGCGGATATCTCCCGTCACGGCGACTGCGCGCCGGCCTGCCGCCTCGATGAGCTTCAGCACCTCGCGAGCGTCCGACTCCTCTTCGGGAAGAAAGGCGATGGCGACGTCAGCGCCTTCTCGGGCGAACGCGATCGCGGCGGCCCGTCCCATCCCGCTGTCGCCGCCCGTGATTAGCGCCTTCAGGCCCGCGAGACGGCCCGAGCCGGCATAGCTGTCCTCGCCGTGATCCGGCTTGGGTTGCATGGCGCCGGCAAGCCCTGGGAAGCGCTGGTTCTGCGGCCTGAAGGGAGGCTGAGGGTAGGCTCGGCGCGGGTCCGACTTCGTGACGCTTCGCGCCGGCTGGGGTTGGGCGCTGATTTGCGTGGACGCGACAACGGCGCTGGCGCCTGTCGCGGCAGCCGCCATGACCGAGCGCCGGGTGGCGCATCGACAGCCTTTTGTTCGACCATGCGACAAGCTCCCCTGCGCTCACGAACGACCGGCGACAGGTGTTCTCGGCGAAAGACGCGCTGACGCCCGCCCCCCATCGGTGCGCCGACCGCCCTGCCTGAACAGGCACGGACCACAATCAACGCCGATCTTGGGGCTACACAAATCGATATCTTGCATGAAGCCGCATCGGCGCTGTCGATGCGACGAGCGATCTTGCCCTTGATCGACGAAGAGGATGCTCACGCATGATGAGAATCGATTGGCGCAGGCCACCGTCCCGGGTACGGTCATCGGCCAGACTAGAGCGGGTCCCGAGCCGCTAGAGACGGATCTGCGGGTTGCGCGTTGAGGGGTGAAGGAGCTTGCCGATGCCCTCACCCCTCTCTGTGGATCTCCGCGAGCGTGTGGTCGCTGCTGTGGCGGCGGGGGCCTCCTGCCATCGCGCCGCGGCTCGCTTCGGGGTCAGCGTGTCGAGCGCCAGCCGCTG
>NZ_JBKIBX010000046.1:0-323 GCF_046557895.1 Methylobacterium oryzisoli
CGGCGCCGGTGCTGGTGGACCTGCGCAACGTCTACCGGGCCGACGACGTCCGCAAGCACGGCTTCGCCTATGCCAGCGTCGGGCGGCCTGCCGGCGAGACCGGGTGAGGCGCGGCATGCGCATCGCCCCGGTTTCCCGAGCGGGCGGGGCGGATTACATCGCCGCAGGGCATGAGGATGGTTCCGCCGGGCGCCCGGCCCGCGGAAAAATGCCGGAGAGCAGGACCGATGCAGACCTTCTTCGTCGAGATCAAATGCCGGCTCGGCCAGACCTACGGCGTGGGGGGGGGGCTCTCCGACCGGGAAACCGCCCCCCAAATCCCC
>NZ_JBKIBX010000046.1:412-49699 GCF_046557895.1 Methylobacterium oryzisoli
GGCGTGGCGAGCGCGCTCGCCGACCGGGAAATCGCCTCCGAGATCTACTCGACGGCCGGGCATTACGACGTGCTGGCGAAGTTTCACGTGGAGGACGGGGTCGATATCGGCCACTTCGTCGCCGAGAACGTTCAGACGATCCCCGATATTCAGGACACCCGTACCATCATCACCTTCAAGGCCTTCTGACTTTCCGTCGCGCCGGCCCCGGCGCTGGACTCGGCCGGCGGCCGGCCTGAACTGTCAAGGTTAACTTCCCGCCATTCACGGTCTGCCGTATTGCGACCCGAATTGCAGGCTTATTAGCGTTCCAGACAACTGAGGGTCGCGATCGGGCCTCGACGACTTCGTGACCTCGCCCGTGCTCGTCCCGGTGCAGGCCACAATGGCGCCGAGAAGAGCAATGTGCTGCCTTTTGCGACATGAAGTTGACTGAGGATGATCGGCAACACCTGTAGCCTCTCAGTGCGAGTTGAGCGGCCTTCGACCAGCCCCAGGGTTGGACTCAGGTAGTGCCTCATACTATGGGTTGCCATGTCTGCCCGGGGCCGGAAACCCCGTCCTCTGGTCTTCAGCGAGCGTGCGAAGCGAACGTGAGACATCGTCCTGACATCGCGATCATCGGTCGGGCTTGCCGACTCCCGGGTGCCACCGGCATCGACGGTCTCTGGCAGCTCCTCAGCGAAGGGCGCTGCGCGGTTTCCCGCGTGCCGGAGGACCGCTGGTCCCAGGAGCGTCTCGGCCATCCCCGGGCTCAGGAGCGTGGCAAGAGCTACACCTGGGCGGCGGGCGTGCTCGACGACATCTGGTCGTTCGATCCCACGGTGTTCGGCATCTCGCCGCGCGAGGCGGAGCAGATGGATCCCCAGCAGCGCCTGCTGCTGGAGCTGACCTGGGAAGCGTTCGAGGATGCGGGCCTGCGCCCCTCGGCGGTGGCGGGCAGCGAGATCGGTGTCTTCGTCGGCGCCTCGTCCCTCGATTACGGCAACCTGCGCGTGCTCGACGCGGCCTCGGGCGACGCCTACGCGGCGACCGGCAACACGCTGTCGATCCTGTCGAACCGCATCTCCTACATCTTCGACCTGAAGGGTCCGAGCTTCACCCTCGACACGGCCTGCTCGTCCTCGCTGGTCGCCCTCGACGCGGCCGTGGCGGCGCTCGCCTCCGGGCGCATCGACACGGCGCTGGTGGCGGGCGTCAACCTGCTGGCGAGCCCGTTCAACTTCATCTCCTTCTCCAACGCGTCGATGCTCTCGCGCACCGGCCTATGCCGCGCCTTCTCGGCGCAGGCGGACGGCTACGTGCGCTCCGAGGGCGGCGTCGTGCTCGTGCTGCAATCCGCCGAGGCGGCGGCGCGCGCGGGCGCGGCGGTGCGCAGCGTGATCGCCGCCTCGAAGGTCAATTCCGACGGGCGCACCACCGGCATCTCCCTGCCCTCCGGCTACGCGCAGGGCGTGCTGCTCGAAGAGATCTACCGCGAGGCGGGGATCGCCCCGGACGCGCTGGCCTTCGTGGAGGCCCACGGCACCGGCACGCCGGTCGGCGATCCGATCGAGGCCGGCGCCATCGGCGGCAGGCTCGGCCGCGCCCGGCAGGCGCCGCTGCCGATCGGCTCGATCAAGACCAATATCGGCCATACCGAGCCGGTCTCGGGGCTGGCGGGCCTGCTCAAGGCGAGCCTCGCGCTGGAGCACGACCTCCTGCCGCCCTCGCTCCACTGCGACGCCCTCAACCCGGCGATCCGCTTCGACGAGCTGAACCTCGCGGTGAACACCGCCGCACGGCCCCTCCCCCGCACCAGGGCCGAGCGCTTCGCGGGCGTCAACTCGTTCGGCTTCGGCGGCACCAACGCCCACGTGGTCCTCACCGATCCCAAGGTCCTCACCGATCCCAAGCCCGCCGTCCCGGCCCGGGCGACCGCCCCGGCCGCGGCGCCCGAGGTGCTGCTCGTCTCGGCCCAGACCCGCGCGGCCCTCAACGAACTCGCCGAGGCCTATGCCGACCGCCTCGCGGCGGAGCCGGCCGAGGCCGGGCGCATCGCGGCGGCGGCGGCTCATCGCCGCGACCGGCTGCCCGTGCGCGTCGCCGTGCCGCTCGGCGAGGCCGCCGACATGGCCGCGACCCTGCGCGCCGTCGCGGCCGAGGAGGAGGCCCCCGGCGCCACGCTCGGCACCGCGGTCGAGCGCGCCGGCGCGGTCGCCTTCGTGTATTCGGGCAACGGCAGCCAGTGGGCCGGCATGGGCCAGGAGGCCTATGCGGAGAGCGCCGTCTTCCGCGAGCGGTTCGACCGGGTCGACGCCCTGTTCCGGCCGCTGGCCGGCTGGTCGCTCAAGGAGGCCCTGTTCGCCGAGGATCTGGACGAGCGCCTCGCGCTCACCAGCGTGTCGCAGCCGCTGATCTTCGCGATCCAGAGCGCCTCGACGGCGGCCCTGCGGGCCGTGGGCGTCAAGCCCGACGTGATCCTCGGCCACTCGGTCGGCGAGATCGCGGCGGCCGAGGGCGCCGGGATCCTCAGCCTCGATCAGGCCGTGAAGGTCATCTTCCACCGCTCGAAGCATCAGGAGATGACCCGGGGGCTCGGCACCATGGCGGTGCTGCTCGCGCCGGTGGAGGAGGTGCAGGCCTTCCTGGTCGAGTATCCCGACCTCGACATCGCGGCCCTCAACAGCCCCAAGGCCGTGACGGTGGCCGGGCCCGTGGCCTCGATCGATGCCGCCATGAAGGCGCTGGCGCGCAAGCGCCGCCGCGGGCGCAAGCTCGACCTCGACTACGCCTTCCACGGCCGCCTGATGGACCCCACCGAGGGGCCGCTCCTGCGCGACCTCAAGGGCCTCGCGCCCGCCGCCGGCACGGTGGCGCTCGCCTCGACGGTGACGGGCGACGTCCTCGACGGCACGCAGTTCGGCGCCGGCTACTGGTGGCGCAACATCCGCGAGCCCGTGCGCTTCAGCGAGGCGGTCCAGGCCGCGGCCAAGCGCGGCGTCCGCGTCTTCGTCGAGGTCGGCCCGCGGCCGACCCTCCTGCCCCATATCGGCGACTGCCTGGAGCCGCTCGGGATCGATGCCGCCACGGTCGGCGTCCTCAACAAGAAGCCGGTGGGCGGCGATCCCTTCCTGCGGGCGTTCGCCTCCGCCCTCGTGCAGGGCGCGGCGGTCGACGAGGCCGTGGCCTTCGGACAGGACCCGCAGGGCGCGGTCGCGCTGCCCACCTACGCCTGGCAGCGCCGTCCCTTCCGGCTGGCCGAGACCACCGAGGTCGCGGCCGCGGTCGGCCCCCGGGCCTACCATCCGCTGATCGGCTCGCGGCTTTTCGCCAGCGGGCTCGAATGGCAGTCCCACATCGACATCGCGACCCTGCCCGACCTCGACGACCACCGCATCGAGGGGCAGGCGATCCTGCCCGGCGCGGCCTTCGTCGAGATGGCGCTCGCGGTGGCGCGCGAGCACCTGGGCAGCGAGTCCGTCACCCTGGCGGATGTCGAGATCCAGCAGCCGATGGTCTTCGCCGAGGAGGGCCTGCGCGAGGTGATGTCCCGCTTCGCGCCGGGCGCCAACCTCGTCCAGATCCTGTCGCGTCCGCGCCTGAGCCAGGCGCCCTGGCAGCTCCACGCCGTCGCCAAGGTGGTGGAGGGCGACGCGCCGGTGCCGCCGCGGACCGATGCGGCCGTGCCCGACGAATCCGCCGTGACCGGCGAAGAACTCTACCGCCGCGCGGTCGCCTCCGGCCTCGGCTTCGGCCCGAGCTTCCGGCAGGTCGCCCGCAGCGCGCGCCTCGACGAGGCGACGATCGTCTCGGAGCTGCTGCCCGCCGAGCCGAACGCCCGCTACGGCCTCGTGCCGGCGCGCCTCGATTCCTGCTTCCACGGCCTGATCCTGCTCTTCGCCGATCTCCTCGGCGAGAATGCCGGCAAGGCCTACGTGCCGGTGCGGTTCGGCGAGGTGCGCCTGCTGCGGCCCGGCGCCGTCATCGCCCGGGCGGTTATCCGCACGCGCCGCTGCAACGAGCGCAGCATCCTGGCCGACTTCACCCTGGTGGACGAGGCCGGCGAGGTGATCGCCACCCTGCGCGAGGGCCGCTTCCAGGCGCTGCGCGCCAAGGGCGGCGGGGAGCTCGACGCCTACCTCATCACGCAATCGACCGAACTCGCCACCGAGCCGACCGCGATCCCGCTGGAGCCGCAGCCCGCGGTCGCGGCTGTCATCCGGCGGCAGGCCGGCGGCGTGACGGTGCAGGGCGAGGCCGCGCTCTCGGCCGGCCACATGCTGCTCGAAGGCTGGGCGACCTCGCTTGCCTACCGCCTGGTGCGCGGGCTCGCCCGCGGCGGCGTGCTCGACCTCGCGGCGCTGCCCCGCGTGCCGGCCGACCTCCGGCCGTGGTTCGTCAACCAGATCCTGGCCCTCGAAGGCAGCGGCCTCGCCGAAAGCCTCGGCGATGCGCGCTGGCGCCTGCGCACCGACGTCACCCTGCCGGATCCCGACGAGATCATGCGCTGGATCGCGGCGGACCATCCCGACCTCTCGGCCGAGCTGCTGCTCTGCGCCGAACTCGGGGCGGTGGTGGCCCGCATCCTCGACGGCACGCTGGAGCGGGCGCCCGCCCTGCCGCAGGCGGCGCTGGACGCCTTCGCGCTGCGGGGCGCCACGGTGCGCGCCTCGGCCGCGACCCTGATGAACCTGATCGAGCGCAGCGCCCCCGCGCTGCCGCGCGACCGGGCGCTGCGCCTGCTCCAGGTCGGCTTCGGGCCGCTCTCGGCCCAGGTCGCGGCCTTCGCGCAGGGCGCCGAGGCACGGCTCACGGTGTTCGAGGCCGACCGCCGCCTCGCCGAGCGCGCCCGCCTCGCCCTGCCGTCCGGGGTCACGGTGGTGGAGGATCCCGCGAGCCTCGTGCCCGCGAGCGTCGACGCCGTGCTGGCGAGCGACGTCCTGCACCGCAGCGACCGCGACCTGCTCGGGCGGCTGGCGGCGAGCCTCGCCACCGGGGGCCTGTTCGCGGCGATCGAGCCGGCGGCCTCGCTGTTCCGCGACCTCGTGTTCGGCCTCAACCCCGGCTGGTTCGAGGGCGAGGCCGACCTGCCAGTCGGGCGCCTCGACGACGTGGCGGGCTGGCAGCGCACGCTGTCGGCGGCCGGGCTCGTCAAGGTGGCGGCGGACCGCGCCGCGACCCAGACCGGCAGCGACCTCCTGCTGCTCGCCGAGGCGCCGCCGCGGCCCAAGCCCGCTCCGGGCCAGACCTTCGCCTTCGTGATCGGCTCGGAGGACGATTTCGCGGCCGAGACCGCCTCCTCGCTGGCGACGCTGCTCGTCGCGAGCGGCGTCCACGTCTCGATCATCCTCGATTCGGAAGCCTCCCTGCGGGAGCTGGAGCGCGAGACCCCCGACACGGTGGTCTACCTCGCGGGGGCCTTCGCGCGCCGCGGCGAGCCGGCCGAGCGCCTGCGGGACCGCTGCCTCAACCTCAAGCGCTGCGTCGAGCATCTCGGCACGCGCCCGACCCGCCTCTGGGTGGTCTGCCCCGGCGCCACCCGCGACCGCGGCGGGCAGGGCTGCAGCATCGAGGCCGGCGTGTGGGCCTTCACCCGCACGCTCGCCAACGAGGTGTCGAGCCTCGACGTGCGCCGCGTCGACCTCTCCTCGGCCCTCACGTCGAAGCGCACGGCCGAGCGGCTGCGCGACCTGATCCTGTCGGGCACGCCCGAGACCGAGATCGTCATCGACGACGACCGCACCCGGGTGGTGCGCTTCGCGCCGGGCTCGGCGGGCCTGCGCTCGGCCCGCGAGGCGGGCCCCGCCCCGGCGGCGCGGCTGGAGCGCAGCGTGGCGGGCGGCCTCAACGAGATGCGCTGGGGACCGGCCGAGCGCGCCGCCCCCGGCCCCGGCCAGGTGGAGATCGCGGTCGAGGCCACCGGCCTCAACTTCCGCGACGTGCTCTGGGCGCTCTCGATGCTGCCCGAGGAGATCCTGGAGGACGGGTTCGCGGGTCCGCGGCTCGGCCTCGAATGCTCCGGCCGGGTCGCGGCGGTCGGCCCCGGCGTGACCGCGGTCAAGCCCGGCGACGCGGTGGTGGCCTTCGCCCAGTCGGGCTTCGCCACCCACGTGATCGTGCCCGAGACCGTGGTGGCGCCCGCCCCGCAGGGCGTGAGCCTGGAGGCGGCGGCGACCACGCCGGTCGCCTTCCTCACGGCCCATTACGGGCTCGTGACGCTCGCCAACCTCAAGGCGGGCGAGTGGGTGCTGGTGCACGGCGGCGCGGGCGGCGTCGGTCTCGCGGCGCTGCAGATCGCCCTCCTGCGCGGGGCGCGCGTCATCGCCACGGCGGGCTCGAACGAGAAGCGCGCCCTCGTGAAGGCGCTCGGGGCCGAGCACGTGCTCGATTCCCGCTCGCTCGCCTTCGTGGACGACGTGCGCCGCATCACCGGCGAGGGCGTCGACGTGGTGCTCAACAGCCTCTCGGGCGAGGCGATGGAGCGCAGCCTCAACGCGCTCAAGCCGTTCGGCCGCTTCGTCGAACTCGGCAAGCGCGACTACGTGGCCAACACCCACATCGGCCTGCGCCCGTTCCGCCGCAACCTGTCCTACTTCGGCGTCGACCTCGACCAACTGCTGCAGTTCCGCCCCGAGGAGGGCCAGCGCCTGTTCCGCGAGGTGATGGGGCTCTTCTCGGACGGGTCGCTGAAGCCGCTGCCCTACCAGCCCTTCGCGGCCGAGGAGGTCTCGGACGCGTTCCGGCTGATGCAGCAATCCGGCCACGTGGGGAAGATCGTCATCGCCCCGCCGAAGGCCGGCACGGTGCCGGCCGAGACCCGCAAGCCCTTCGTGGTGGCGCCCGACCGCAGCCACCTGATCACCGGGGGACTCGGCGGCTTCGGCATCGAGGCGGCGCGCTGGCTGGCCGACCGGGGCGCCCGGCACCTCGTCCTCGTCGGCCGCAAGGCGCCGTCGAGCGAGGAGGCGCTGTCGACCCTGGCCGACCTCGCCGCCCGCGGCGTCTCCGTGCGGGTGAAGTCCTGCGACATCACCGACCGGGATGCGGTGGCGCGTCTCCTCGACGAGGTCGAGGCCGGGGGGCCGAAGCTCGCGGGCCTGATCCACGGCGCGATGGTGCTGCAGGACGGCCTGATCGCCAACCTCGACGCGGCGGCCCTCGACGCGGTGCTCGCGCCCAAGGTCGCGGGCGCGATCCACCTCGACGCGCTCACCCGCACGCGGTCCCTCGACTACTTCGTGGTCTTCTCCTCGGCCACGACCTTCATCGGCAACCCGGGCCAGGGCGCCTACGTGGCGGCCAACGGCTTCATGGAGGGCCTCGCCCGCCAGCGCCGCCGGCTCGGCCTGCCGGCGATGGCGGTGGCCTGGGGCGCGATCGGCGACGTGGGCGTGCTCGCGCGCAACCGCGCCGTGATGGAAGCCCTGTCCGAGCGGGTCGGCGTCACGCCGGTCGATGCGCGCAAGTCCCTCGACCTGATGGCCGAGGCGCTGGGCGTGCAGGGAGCCGCGCCGGACGACGCGGTGGTGGCCATCGCGGCGATGCACTGGGGCAAGGCGCGCGAGCGCCTCGCCACCCTGCGCGCCCCGAGCTACGCCGGCCTCGGCTCCGACCAGCAGGCGGAGGCCGGCGGCGTCACGGCGATCAGCATCTCGTCCCTGATGCGCAGCCTCGACGTGGACGAGGTGCGCAAGGTGGTGGCGGACGCGATCGTCGAGGATGTCGCCCGCATCCTGCGCCTGCCCAAGGACGACGTCAGCCGGGTGCGGCAGCTCTCGGAGATCGGCCTCGACTCGCTCATGGGCGTCGAACTCGGCGCCAGCCTGCAGGAGCGCTTCGGCCTCGAAGCGCCGCCCGCGGGCGCGTCGAGCGGGCAGACCGTCAACGAACTGGCCGACACCCTCATCCAGTCGGTGGCGGCCCCGGTGGACGAGGGCGCGGCGGCGGTGCTGAGCCTCGCCCAGCGCCATACCGGCGAGAGCCTGGACGCGAGTCAGCTCGATCCGCTCCACGCGCTGGTCGAGGAGAAGAGCCGCGAGATCAAGGTGATCCTGTAGATGAGCGCACCCAAACCCTCCGGCGGCCGCGAGGCACTGGCCGGCTTCGTCTCCGCCCGTCTCGGCAAGGCGCCGGCCCGTCCGGCGCCCGCGCGGCCCGCGGCGAAGCCCACCGCCCTCGTGCCGGCGCAGGAATTCGAGTCGCTGCCCGGCTACAAGGAGCTGAAGCTCCAGCGCTCCGCCGCCGAGCTGATCGGGCTCGGCAACCCGTTCTTCCGGATGCACGACGCCAAGGCGGGCGCCACCACCCGGATCGACGGCGAGACGCTGATCAACTTCTCGTCCTACGACTATCTCGGCCTCAACGGGCATCCGGAGGTGAGCGCCGCCGCCCAGGAGGCGATCGTCGCCTACGGCACCTCGGCCTCGGCGAGCCGGATCGTGGCGGGCGAGCGGCCGGGCCACGTGGCGCTGGAGCGCGCGCTCGCCGCCCACTACGAGACCGAAGCCTGCATCGTGATGGTGAGCGGACACGCCACCAACGTGGCGACGATCGCGGCGCTGATGGAGGCGGGGGACGTGATCTATCACGACGCCCTGATCCACAACAGCGTGGTCACGGGCGCCCAGCTCTCGGGCGCACAGCGCCGCAGTTTCGCCCACAACGACCTCGGCGCCCTCGAATCCCTGCTGCACGCCACGCGTCACGAGCACCGCCGGGCGCTCATCGTGATCGAAGGCCTCTACAGCATGGACGGGGACGCCCCCGACCTCGCCGGTTTCGTCGCCCTCAAGGAGCGCTACGGCTGCTGGCTGATGGTGGACGACGCCCACGGCCTCGGCGTGCTCGGGCGCGAGGGGCACGGCCTGCACGAGCAGTGCGGCGTCGACCCGCGCTCGGTCGACATCTGGATGGGCACGCTGTCCAAGACCCTCTCGGCCTGCGGCGGCTACGTCGCGGGCTGCGCGGCCCTGGTCGAGTACCTGAAGTGCACGGCGGGCGGCTTCGTCTACTCGGTGGGCATGTCCCCGCCGCTGGCGGCGGCCGCCACGGCGGCGCTCGCCGTGATGCGCCGCGAGCCCGAGCGGGTCGAGCGGCTGCGCCGCAACGGCCACCTGTTCGTCGCCGAGGCCCGCGCCCGCGGCCTCGACACCGGATTCAGCCTCGGCCTCGCCGTGGTGCCGGTAATCATCGGCGACTCGCTGCGGGCCGTGACCCTCTCCGACCGGCTGTTCAAGCGCGGCATCAACGTGCAGCCGATCATCCACCCGGCGGTGCCCGAGCGGTCCTCACGCCTGCGCTTCTTCATGACCTCCGAGCACACGGCGGAGCAGATCCGCACCACCGTGGCGGCGCTCGCCGAGGAGGTGGAGGAGCTGAACCGCGGCGGCTCGCTGGTCGAGCGGCTGATGGCGCGGCGCAGCTGAGCGGCCAAGTCGCTCAGCCCCGCAGCGACAGGCTCAGCGCCTCCGAGAGATCCCGCGCATCGACGAGGCGGCGTCCGCGCCGCTTCAGGGCGGTGAGCTGCGCCCGGGTCGGGAAGCCGCAATAGGGCTCGCGCGCGAGCGGCCGGCCCTCCGGCAGGCGCCCCTCCGCCCGCACCCGCGCGACCACGCCCTCGACCAGCGGGCGCCCCGCCTCGTGCAGCAGCATGGCCGCCCGCGTCGCCGTCACGTCGGCCGGCAGCGCCACCGCCTCCTGCGCCAGGAGGGCGCCGGTGTCGATCTCCGGATCGAGCCGGTGCACGCTCACCCCGAAGGCGGGCGTCTCGTCGAGGAGCGCGTGCAGGGTCGGCACCGGCCCGCGGTGGCGCGGCAGCAGCGAGGGGTGGAGGTTGAGGCCCCCGACCGGCACCGCCGCGAGCGTCGCGGCGTCGAAGATCTGATCGAAATGATAGGAGAGGATCAGGTCGGCACGGTGCCGGGCGAGGAGCGCCCGCGTCTGCGGGCCGTTGACGTCCGCGATGGTGGCGTGCGGCAGGCCGAGGCGGTCGCACAGGGTCGCGAGCGGCGTCGCCTCCGGCACGTCCCGGGTGCCCGCGAGGCGCTGCGTCGCCGGGGCGAGCCCCCGGGCGAGGTCGGGCAGGCCGAAATTCACCGCGAGATAGGGCAGGAAGCCCGGCCCCGAGCGCGCGAGGTGGCGGCGCACCTGTCCGACCAGCCCGCCGGTGCTCGGCCGCTCCGCGTCGGACAGCCCCACGAAGGCGATCTCGTGCGCGTGGTCGGCCACGAAGCGGCGCACCGCGCGGGCGTTGGGCAGGGCTTCGAGGGCGAACAGGGCGATCCGCATGCCGCCCGCTACCGGCTCTCGCGGATCTTGAAGCTGAAGCCCCGCATGCCGAGGCGGCGCAGGCCCTCGGGGAGCAGCGCGGCGCCCCGGGCCGCCGCCGCGAGCGCGGCCGGGAAGGCGACCACCGCCTCGTCGCGGGCCAGGCCCTTGGCGATGCGCCGGGCCGCCGCCTCCGCGCTCATCTCCAGCGGGCGCCAGCCCTGGTAGTTGCCGCCCATCGCGGTCTTCACGTAGCCGGGACAGACCACGTTGACGCGCACCCCCCGCGGCGCGAGTTTCTCGCGTAGCGCCAGTCCGTGGGCGAGCAGCGCCGCCTTGGTGCCGCTGTAGGCCGGGGCGTCCGGCAGGGGCGCGATGGCGGCGAGCGAGGAGATCAGCCCCACCTGGCCCCGCCCCGCCGCCTGCATCAGGCTCAGGGACGGCAAGGCCACGTTGAGCGCGCCGAGGAGGTTCGTCTCCACCACCGCGAAGGCGGTCGCCTCCGCTTCGATGCCGCCCTCCGCGTGGCCCCCGTTCATGCCCGCATTGGCGATGACGAGGTCGAGTCCCCGCCCCGCGGCCGCCTCCTCGATCCAGGCCCGCACCCCTGCCCGGTCGCGCACGTCGAGGGCGCGCGCCATCACGGCGGCGCCCCGGCGGCGGCAGCTCTCCGCCACCGCCTCCAGGCGCTCGGGGCCGCGGGCGTTGAGCGCCAGGGTGGTGCCGGGCGCCGCGTAGTGCTCCGCCAGGGCGGCGCCGATCCCGCTCGACGCGCCGGTGATCAGGATGACGGGCATGCGGCGGGGCTCCTCTGCGCGGGCGGGACGCCGCGCGCCCCTATAGCCGTCCGGCGCACCCGCCGGAAGCGTCCATGCTTGACGCCGCCGAGGCGATGTGGAACGGCCCCTCACCCGCGCCGCGTGGCCGGCGGCGTACGCGAGCGACGGATGGAAGGCGGCAAGCTCAAGCGGTTGTGGCCCCGGACGGTCTCCGAGGACGAGGTGCCGAATCCGCGCCGCTCCCGGCGACTGGGCAGCGATCCCACCTCCCGGCGCGTGCGCCTCACCGACCGGTGGGACGACGGCTTCCTGCGCATCCCGGGCGCCCCGGCCGCGCGCGGCCTCAGCTACATCGTCGACGGGCTCGGCATCTACTACGACGCCACCGCGCCGAGCGAACTCGAGATCATGCTCGAAGAGGGCGGCTGGGAGACCGAGGAGATCCTGGCCCGGGCGGAGAAGGCCTGCGCGGCGCTGCGCCGGCTCGACCTCAGTCTCGACAACGATCCCCGGCGCCTCCCCTTCGCGCAGGCCCTGGAGCGGGCCGGGGCCGGGTCGGCTGCGGCCGGCCGGGTCGTCATCGTCGATCAGGCCCGGGGCGACCCCACGGTCGGCTTCGGGCTCGCCGGCCCGGCGAGCTTTTCCGCCATGCTGAACGCCGCGGCGGCCGAGCATCCGCGGGCCGAGCGCGTGGTGGTGATGGATCCCGCCGCGCCCCTCGGGGCGACGGGCCACCTCACGGCGGCCGACGCGGCGCGGAGCGGGGCGCGGTTCGTGGCCGATCCGGTCGGCGCGTGGTCGCTGGTGGAGGGCTGCGACCGGCTCTACACGGTGACGAGCCATGTCGGCTTCGAGGCCGCGCTCGCCGGACGGTCGGTCGCCTGTCTCGGGATGCCGTTCTACGCCGGCTGGGGCTTCACCGACGACCGCCTCCACCTCGCGCGCCGCTCGCGCCGCCGCCGGCCCGACGAGGTCTTCGCCGCCGCCTACCTCGTCTGCTCGCGCTACTTCGACCCCTACGGCGGCGAGGCCTGCCGGCTGGAGGACGCCCTCGACACCCTGGCGCTCGTCACCGCGCGCCGGCGCGAGAATGCCGCCCGCACCCTCTGCCTCGGCTTCTCGTCGTGGAAGCGGCGCTGGGTGATCGAGACCCTGTCCTCCCCCGGCAACAAGCCCGCGATCCCCCGCGCCAAGGACCGGGTGGAGGCCGCCGACCTCGACGGCATCGACCGGGTGGTCGCCTGGGCGAGCCGTGCGCCCGAGGGCACGGAGGAGGCCTGCCGGGCCGCGGGGGTGCCGCTCCTGCGCATGGAGGACGGGTTCCTGCGCTCGATCGGGCTCGGGGTGGCGCTCCGCCCCGGCGCCTCGCACGTCCTCGACGCGACCGGCGTCTACTACGATCCCACTGCGCCGAGCGACCTCGAGACCCTGCTGGAGACCGCCACCTTCGAGCCCGCCCTGCTCGCCCGGGCCGCCCGGCTGCGCGAGGCGATCGTGAAGGCCCGGGTCAGCAAGTACAATGTCGGCGGGGCGCCGGTGCCGCCGATGCCGCGGCCCGGCCCGGTGGTGCTGGTGGCCGGCCAGGTCGAGAACGACGCCTCGATCCGTCTCGGCACGGTGGGCGTGCGCACCAATGCCGGCCTGCTGCGCCTCGCGCGCGAGCGGCATCCGGACGCCGTCATCGCCTTCAAGCCCCACCCCGACGTCGAGGCGGGCCTGCGCCCGGGCTGGGTGCCGCCGGAGGAACTGAAGGCGCATGCCGACGTGGTCCTGCGCGACGTCTCGGCGGCCGACGCCATCGACGCCGCCGACCGGATCGAGACCCTGACCTCGCTGATCGGCTTCGAGGCCCTGCTGCGCGGCAAGCCCGTGACCACGCACGGCCTGCCCTTCTACGCCGGCTGGGGGCTGACCGAGAGCCCGCCCTGCCCGCGCCGCACCCGGCGGCTCTCGCTCGACGAGCTGGTGGCGGGCACGCTCATCGCCTATCCGCGCTACGTCGACCCGCGCACCGGCCTGCCCTGCCCGCCCGAGGTGCTGGTGCGTCGCCTCGGCGAGGGCGACCCGGCGCTGAACCGCCGGGAACTCACCGCCGAGGCGGTGATGAAGCAGGTCTGGTCGACGATCTGGCGCCGGCTGCTGCGGCGCTGATCCGGCCCGGCCCCGCACCGGTCGTCGAAACCTTACGGAAGGCGTCGGTCAACAAGCGAGGCGGTGGTCTGCCGATGCGATCTCGTCTAGAGCAAGATCCGATCGCGTTGCAATCGGATCTTGCTCTAGGTTTTTGATTTTGCCGCATTTTCTACGACGAACCGGTATCCACTTCGTCGGAAAATGCTCTAGGATCGCCCCGTCGGGTGCGGCGATGAACGACCGCGCCCTGCCGGGAGGATGTGACGATGCGAATGCGTCTGCAGGCGGCTGCGGCCGTGGCGGCCACGACCCTGTTCGCCCTGCCGCTCAGGGCCGAGATCGCCGTCTCGGCCAATGACGGCCACACGGTCCTGACGGATGCCGGCGTGCCGGCCGCCGCGTCGGGGCCGGCCGAGGACAGCGTCACGGTCCTCGACCTCTCCACCAATCCGCCGAAGGTGCTCGGCGAGGTGAAGGCGCCTGCCAGCGTGGTCGGGCCGCCGCAATCCGTGGCCATCGCCCCCGACGAGAGCCTCGCCCTCGTCACCAGCGCTAACCGCCTCGATCCGAACGATCGCGGCAAGCTGGTGCCGGACGACCGCCTCAGCGTGATCGACCTCACGAGCACGCCCCCGCGCGTCGCGGCGACGCTGCAGGCCGGCAAGGGTGCGGCGGGCGTCTCGATCGACCGCACGGGCAAGCTGGCGCTGGTGGCCAACCGGGCGGAGGGCACGCTCTCGGTCTTCACGATCAACGGGCGCGAGGTCACGCCGGCCGGCAAGGTCGACCTCGGCAACGAGAAGGCCGGGCCGAGCCACGTGGTCTTCACCCGCGACGGCCGGGAGGCCCTGGTGACGCGGGACGGCGACAGCAAGGTCTCGGTGCTCACCGTCGACGGCAGCAAGGTGACGTATGCCAAGCGGGATCTCACGGCGGGCGTGCGCCCCTACGGGATCGACATCACGCCCAACGGCGATCTCGCGCTCGTGGCCAATGTGGGAACGTCGAGCGGCGACCACGACACCGTCAGCGTGATCGACCTGCGGGCCAAGCCCTCGCGCGTCGTCAACACCGTGACGGTCGGGCCGACGCCGGAGAGCATCACCATCTCGCCGGACGGGCGCCACGCGGCCGTGGTGGTCGAGAACGGCAGCAACCTCGCCAAGACCTCGCCGTTCTTCAGCGACAAGGGCCTGTTGCGCGTCTACGCGCTCTCGGGCACGGATCTGCAGAAGGTGGCCGAGGCGCCCATCGGCCGCTGGTGCCAGGGCGCGGTCTGGACCAAGGACGGCCGCGGCGTGCTCGTGCAATGCATGATGGACCGCCGGATCGAGCGCTTCCGCCTGGACGGCAACGCGCTCGCGCCGCAGGAGCCGGTGGCGCTCAGCGCCGGCGGCGCGGGCTTCCGCACGCGCCAGCCCTGAGAAGCTGTCCGTCGCCGGGCCACGGTCCGGCGACGCACACCTCCGGGGGACGGGCGCCGTCGCTCAGGCGTTCTGCATCGCCTCGATGGCGCCCAGCGCCGGCTGGGCCTCGGGCGCCTCGCGGCGGCGGGCGGCGCGGGAGCGCACGTCGAGCCACGCGTCGTTGGCGAGATCGAGGCGGGCCGCGGCGGCCTCCACGGCGGCGGCGAGGCCCTCGGGCGCGTAGTACACGCCGCGGATCTGGATGTTGGCGACCACCGCCTTGACGAAGGCGTTCCAGAGGTCCTGCCGGGGCGGCTGCGCCTCGGTCCAGAACCGGTCGAGGGGACCCTGGTAGGTCAGGCCGTCCACGTCGTAGACGGCAGCCCCGAGGGTCATGATCGGCTTGCCGGCCCGCATCGCCCACATGCCGACCGTGCTGTTGACCGTGACCACGCCCTGCGAGCCCTCCAGCATCGTGGCGAGGTTGCCGCCGTCCACGTAGTCGACGCGGTCGGCGACGTTCCACTTCTGCGCCGAGCGGCGCACGATCCGCCGCCAGTTGCGGATGTTCGGGTCGAGCGGGTGGATCTTGACGAGGAGGCGCGATCCCGCCGGCGCGTGGGCCGCGAAGGAGCGCAGGACCGTGTGGATCGGCGTCTTGAGGTCGAAGAACGGCGAGTAGGCGCGCAGCTGGAAGTCGTTCTCCATCTGCAGCGGCATGACGTAGTAGGGCGTGCCGGCCTCGCGCAGCGACTGGACCAGCGCGTCCCCCCGCGGTCCCGTGCGCCGCGCCGTCAGCATGTGCAGCCCGGTGCCGAGGTAGACCAGGGCCGGGTGGTGCACTTGGTGCGAGCGGTAGCCGGGATAGAGCCACCAGAGCCAGTTGCTCATCAGGTGGTAGGCCATGTCCCAGACGACCTGGGTCAGGAAGCTGTCCCGGTAGCGCGGCGCGAGGTCCGGCTCGGGCGCGTTGCGGGCCAGTTCGAGGACGGCCTCCGGGTCGCGGGGGAAGCAGGAATCCCCCGACATGCCGTCGCGCTCGAAGGTGATCCAGTCCGGCCGCAGGTAGCCGAAATCCGTCACCGTGACGTTCAGGTCCCGGGCCTTGGCCGCCGCGATGGCGACCTTGTGGTAGAAGCGCTGCTCGCCGAGCACCACGAGGTCGGTCACGCCCTCGCGGTCGATCAGGTCGGCGATGAAGGCCGGCCATTTCTCGCGCGAGCCGCGGAAGTTGATCCCGCCGGCCCGGCGCCAGAAGAGCCAATCCCCGAAGCACAGGTTCACGCGCAGGCAGCGGTGTCCGCGGGCTTCGAGCGCACCGGCGATGTCGGCGAAGAACGGCGAGATGGGACCCTGCAGGAAGAGGAAGACCTGGCGGCTGGTCCGGCCCGGGGAGACGGCGCCGGCGTGTCTCGCTGGATCATCTCTCACGGGCACACCTCGGAACTGGTTACGGGCGACGGACGGTGGACCCCGGCGTCGGGCCGGAGGGTTGCGGACCGGCCGCCCCGGGGCAATGGCAGGAATGCAACAATCACCGGAATTCACCGGCCGCCGGCTGGGCGGGACAGGGTCGGTTAACGGAGATGAACGGGCCGATTCGACGCATCGGTCGGCGGCGGCACAGGAACGCGCCAAACGCGGCAGGAACAAGGAAAGACCATGAAATCCTGACGGTTTCCTCAGGCGCGTGCCGGCGCGCCGGCGTGGGTCCCCTCCCCGTCACAGTGGCGACGCATTCCCGCGCGAGGAAGCGCGGCCATGGGGCTCGATCCCGGGCCCCGCCGCCCTGCGGGCCTGTGGATACGGCGCAACACCGGGCGATCGGCCGTGCCCGAACCCTCTGTTAAATCGCCTGTGGCGAGACTGGCTGCTAAGCTGGGTGCGGCCGAAGCGGGAGCCGATCCCGCCGCCGGTCAGGCTTCCGGAGGCGCCGGCCGGCGATCCGGGCGGTCGCGCGGTCCCCTGAGAGACGATCATGGATCGGGTGCAGGCTCCGCGTCACGGAGCCTCTGCCCGGCAAGGTGAGATGCCCGCGCGGGACCCGTCAGGGCGCGCCGGCGGTGCGGTGTGGAGGTCATGTATGGTGCGCGTCGGTACGCTCGCAGCCCTGGCGGCCTGTCTGCTCTCGGGCTGCAGCATCCTGCCCGCCGCCGGACCCACGGCCAGCGCGGTGGTGGACGGGGCCGGCATCGCCACCGACCAGGGCCTGTTCGCCCGCTACGAGATCATCGACGTCGACGCCGCCACGGTCGAGGGGATGCGCGGGCGTCCGCTCGACAGCCTGCTCGCCTCCTTCGGCGACCGCCGGCCCGCGCTGCAGCCGCTGATCGGCATCGGCGACACCGTCTCGGTGACGATCTGGGAGGCCGGTTCCGGCGGCCTGTTCTCCGGCCCCGCGATCGCCGACCGGTTCTCGTCGGGATCCAAGTCCTCCACCATCCCCGAGCAGATCGTCGGGCGCGACGGGGCGATCTCGGTGCCCTACGCGGGCCGGATCCAGGTGGCGGGCAAGCGCGTGCAGGACGTGCAGGCGCAGATCGAGCAGGAACTCGCCGGCAAGGCGATCCAGCCGCAGGTGCTCGTCACCGTCACCTCGCCGCTCAGCGCCAGCGTCACGGTGGTGGGCGAGGCCGCGAGTTCCGGGGGCGCGCGCCTCGCCTCCCTGCGGGGCGGGCCGGCCTCCGCGATCGGCGGCGGCCGGATCCCGCTCACCGAGAAGGGCGACCGCCTGCTCGACGTGCTGGCCTCGGCCGGCGGCGTCTCGGCCGCGGTGAACGAGACCTTCGTGCGGCTCTCGCGCGGGCAGACCACCGTCACGGTGCCGCTGATCACGGTGGTGTCGAACCCGCGCGAAAACATCTACCTGCGCCCGGGCGACACCCTCACGCTGGTGCGCGACCCCCAGACCTTCCTGGCGATCGGCGCGCTGGGCGCGCAGGCCGAGATCCCGTTCAGTGCCGACGGCATCACCGTCGCGCAGGCGCTCACCAAGGCGCGCGGCCTCTCCGACTTCCAGGCCGACCCGGCCGGGGTGTTCATCTTCCGCTTCGAGCCGTCCTCGGTGGTGCGCCGCCTGCGCCCGGCGAGCCCGCTCCTCGGCACGCCCCAGGTGCCGGTCGTCTACCGCTTCAACTTGCGCGACCCGAACAGCCTGTTCGTCACCCAGGCGTTCCGGATGCGCAACCGCGACCTCGTCTACGTGTCGAACGCGCCCTTCACCGAGGTGCAGAAGGTGCTCAGCGTCTTCTCGANTTGCGCGACCCGAACACCCTGTTCGTCACCCAGGCGTTCCGGATGCGCAACCGCGACCTCGTCTACGTGTCGAACGCGCCCTTCACCGAGGTGCAGAAGGTGCTCAGCGTCTTCTCGACCGTCACGGCCCCGGTCGCGGCCGGCGCCTCGATCTACTCGGTCACGCGCTAGAGCAGCGCCCGATCGCGTTGCGACCGGGCGCTGCTCCAAGTCTTCGATTTGCCGCATTGTCTGCGCCGAACCGGCATCCACTTCGTCGGACAATGCTCTAGGCTGTCGTGAAAATCTGACGATCGGGGCTGCCGGATCGCTTCGGGTCGGTCTCGGGCGGCACGCCGGCGTCGAGCGTCGGATGAAGGGACTTTTTCGGCCTCCCGGATCGAGGCGCCTGCTGCATCTCGATCCGGGGATGCCCGCCATCTCGGGCCGGCTCACCCCATTCGCCGGCGGTATCCGAACCGGGGCAATCCCAGGATCCGGTGCCGTCAGAAGCGGAGGGTGAAGGTGCCTCGGGCGGCGTGGTCCTGGGCGCGCTGACCGACCTGTCCGGTGTACGACACGCCCAGCGTGGCGTTGGGCGTCACCCGCACCGACACGCCCGCCTCGGCCACCAGGGCGTCCCGGTCGATCGGCAGGCCGGCGCTGGTGAAGCTCGCCCCCGTCCCCAGAACCGTCAGCCGCGTGACCGGGATCACGGCGCCGAAGGCGTGGCGGTAGCCCAGGAGCCCGTGCACGAAGGCGCGCATCCCGAGGCCGAGATCCACCTCCATCTGGCCCCGCATCCCGACGGTCGAGACCGGGATCGTATCGTCCTGGGCCGCGCCGCCGAGGGCCGCCGGGCCACCCAGCTCGGTGAAGCGGTCGCGCCGGATCGAGACCACGGCGCCCCCCGCGAAGGGCTCGAGCATGGCCGCCCCGAGCCCGAACCGGTACCCGACCTCGCCGAAACCCTGCGCCGTCGTCCCGCCGGTGCGGACCGACGGCGTGCCGTTGAAGCCCGGGAACTGCACGAGGCGCCGCAGCGACACCGCGTCGTCGGCCGCCAACGCGCCGAACCGGACCGCCATCGGGCCGAGGCGGTAGGCGCCGTACAGGCCGCCGAACGCGCCGTCGACGGAGCCCGACTCGGCCGAACCGGGGGTGGCGAAGCTCGTCGTCCGGTAACCGCCCGTCAGACCCAGCCGCAGGCCGTTCTCCAGGCGCGCATCCGCCCCGAACAGGAACCCGCCCGTCGTCCGGGACAGCGTCGCCGCATTGCCGTCCGTGCCCGCTCGGCCGGTGCTGCCGAAGCCCTGGCCCCAGAGCGTGAACGCCTGCGGGTCGAGCACCCGGGCGGGCACCGCCGACAGGGCGGCGGGATGACCGGGCCGGTCCGCCGCGTAGGCGGCCGGCAGCGTGCGGTCGTCGACCGGCCGCGCGTCCCAACGCAGCTGGTCGAGCACCGCCTCGCGCAGCAGCCCCGCCGTGGCGAAGGCCGTCGAGGCCAAGCTGGCATGCGCGTCGCCCGACAGCGACGCGAAGGCCGCCCGCGCCTGCCCGGCCGAGAGGGTCGCGACCGCGTCGTAGAGCGGCGATCCGACAGCGCCGGCCTGCACCGCCGCCGCCGCCGCCCGCTGGTTGCGCGTCTGCGCCACCGCGGTGAAGGTGAGGTCGTTGCGCGCCAGCGTCAGGTAGGCGTCGTTGGCGTCGTAGCTCAGGAACGGCGTCAGGAAGGCGAAGTTCGCGGTCACGCCCGCGAACTGCCCGCTCAGGCCGCCCGCCGCGCTGAGGATGGTGTAGCGGGTGCGCGGCGCATAAAGGCCGGTGTCGGCGATCGCCTGGACGCCGGCGCCGGTCAGGGTGGCGCGGCCGCCGGCCACGATCCGGTCGGAGCGGCCGTCGGCCGTGGCGTCGACCCGGTAGGTCGCGCCCGGCGCGAAGCTCAGGTCGCCGATCACCGCGACCCGGCCGACCGCCCCGGGCCCCGCTCCGGGCGCGACCGTGCTGCCGGCGCTCAGCGCGAGGCTGGCGAAGCTGGCCTGTCCCGACAACAGCGTCCCGGTGCCGAAGCGCGCGGCGCCGCCGGCCAGCGTGCCGGTGACGGTGAGTTCACCCCCCAGCACGGTCAGCGGCCCGGTGAAGCGGCTGTCGCCCGACAGCGTGAGGGCGCCGCCCCCGACCTTGGTCAGCCCGGTGGCGCCGTCACCGTCGATGATGCGGCCGGCATAGGTGGTCGAACTGCCGTCGGTGCCCACCGTGAGCCGGCCGTTGCCGAGGCTGGCGGCGGCCGTGCTTCCCGCGAGGGATCCCACCGACAGGGCCGTGGTTCCGAGGTCGAACGCGCCGTCGTTGGTCAGGCGGGCGATGCCGGTCGTGGTGCCGATGAGCTGGATCAGGCCGGTATTGGCCACTGCCCCGTTGAGCTGGCCCGCGGCCTGGACGGTGCCGGTGTTGGTCAGCCCCCCGTTCAGGACGCCCGTGGTGACGAGCGTGCCCGCATTGGCGAAGGGTTGCGAGACGGTGGAGAACGTGCCGCTGTTGACCAGCGTGGCACCGGCGGCGTTGCGGGCATCGGCGGTGTAGGTCCCGGCATTGCTCAGGAAGCCGGTGTTGGTGAGGGCGTCGATCACGCTGGCCTGGGCGGCCACCGTGAGCACCCCGGCGTTGTCGACGCCGGCCGCGGTCAGGCGCCCGCCCGCGGCGACGGTCAGCGTGCCGGCGTTGGTGAGGAGGCCGGCGAGACCGTAGCTGCCGCTGACGGTCAGCGCGGCCCCGGCGGCGTTGGCGAAGGTCGCGTCGCTCGACACGGCGCCGGTGACGCTGAACCGTCCGGCCAGGTTGCGGATGGCGCCGTTGACCTGTCCTGCGGTGGCGGTGAGGCTTCCGGTGTTGGTGAGGCCCCCGGCGATGATGCCGGAGGTGGCGGTCGTGCCGCCGTTGACGAGGCCGCCGGTGAGCCTGCCGGCGTTGGTCAGGGTCGTGCCCGCCAGGGTGACGACGGGCGAAACGAGGCTGGCCGTGGCGGTCAGGGCGAGGCCGCCGGCGGCGACGGTGGTCAGGCCGGTATGGGTGCTGGCGCCCGTGAGCGTCAGGGTGCCGGTGCCGATCTGGTTCAGGTTGCCGGTGCCGCCGATGATGCCGGCGAAGGTGATCGCATCGGCGCGGTTGAAGGCCAGGGTGGCGTTGTTCAGGACATCGCCGGTGATCGAACCGGCGGTGCCGCCGCCGCCGATTTGCAGGGTGCCGGCGGTGATCGCAGTGCCGCCGGTATAGGTGTTGGCGCCCGTGAGCGTCAGGGTGCCCGCGCCGATCTGGTTCAGGCTGCCGCTGCCGGTGATGGCGCCGGCGAAGGTGACGGCATCGGCGCGGTTGAAGGCCAGGGTGCTGTTGTTGAGCACGTCGCCGGTGATCGAACCGGCGGTGCCGCCATTGCCGATCTGGAGGGTGCCGGCGGTGATCACGGTGCCGCCGGTATAGGTGTTGGCACCCGTGAGCGTCAGGGTGCCGGTGCCGATCTGGTTCAGGCTGCCGGTGCCGCCGATGATGCCGGCGAAGGTGACGGCATCCGCGCGATTGAAGGCCAGGGTCGCGTTGTTGAGGACATCGCCGGTGATCGATCCGGTGGTGCCGCCGTTGCCGATCTGGAGCGTGCCGGCGGCGACGGTGGTCAGGCCGGCATAGGTGTTGGCGCCAGTGAGCGTCAGGGTGCCGGTGCCGTTCTGGTTCAGGACGCCGGTGCCGCCGATGATGCCGGCGAAGGTAACGGCATCGGCGCGGTTGAAGGCCAGGGTGCTGTTGTTGAGCACGTCGCCGGTGATCGATCCGGCGGTACCGCCGTTGCCGATCTGGAGCGTGCCGGCGGCGATCGTGGTGCCGCCGGCATAGGTGTTGGCGCCGGTGAGCGTCAGGGTGCCCAGTCCCGCCTTGGTCAGGCCGCCGGCGCCGGACAGGGTTCCGGCGAACAGGGTGGAGCTGGTATTGCCGCCGGCGGTGAGGCGCGCCGTGCCCAGGGCGACGGAGCCGCTACCGGCGAGCGAGCCGATCGTCTCGCTCTGGCGCAGGGCGAGGGTGGCGCCGGCGGCGACGGTGACGGCGCTGAGGTCGCCGATCGCCTGCCCGCCCCGGGCTTCGAGGGTGCCGGCGGTGATGGCGGTGCCGCCGGAGTAGGTGTTGGCGCCAGCCAGGGCCAGCGTGCCCGCGCCGAGCTTGGTCAGGTTGCCGGTGCCGCCGATGATGCCGGCGAAGGTGAGAGCATCCGCGCGGTTGAAGGCTAGAGTGCTGTTGTTGAGGATATCGCCGGCGATCGACCCGATGGTGCCACCGTTGCCGATCTGGAGCGTGCCGGCAGTGATCGCGGTGCCTCCGGTGTAGGTGTTGGCACCCGTGAGCGTGAGGGTGCCGGTGCCGATCTGGTTCAGGCTGCCGCTGCCGCCGATGATGCCGGCGAAGGTGACGGCATCGGCGCGGTTGAAGGCCAAGGTGCTGTTGTTGAGGACGTCGCCGGCGATCGATCCGGCGGTGCCGCCGTTGCCGATCTGGAGCGTGCCGGCCGTGATCGTGGTGCCGCCGGTATAGGGGTTGGCGCCCGTGAGCGTCAGGGTGCCGGTGCCGATCTGGTTCAGGCTGCCGGTGCCGCCGATGGTGCCGGCGAAGGTGAGGGCATCGGCGCGGTTGAAGGCCAGGATGGCGTTGTTGAGGACATCGCCGGCGATCGACCCGGTGGTGCCGCCGTTGCCGATCTGGAGCGTGCCGGCGGCGACGGTGGTCAGGCCGGCATAGGTGTTGGCACCCGTGAGCGTCAGGGTGCCGAGCCCCGCCTTGGTCAGGCCGCCGGCGCCGGACAGGGTTCCGGCGAACAGGGTGGAGGTGTTGTTGCCGCCGGCGGTGAGGCGCGCCGTGCCGAGGGCGACGGAGCCGCCGCCGGCGAGCGAGCCGATCGTCTCGCTCTGGCGCAGGGCGAGGGTGGCGCCGGCGGCGACGGTGACGGCGCTGAGGTCGCCGATCGCCTGCCCTCCGCGAGCTTCGAGGGTGCCGGCGGTGATCGCGGAGCCGCCGGTATAGGTGTTGGCGCCGGCCAGGGCCAGCGTGCCCGCGCCGAGCTTGGTCAGGCCGCCGGCGCCGGACAGGGCCTGGGCGACGGTGAAGGTGTTGGCCGGGGCGGCGATGTCGAAGCCGCCGCCTGCGGCGCCCCAGGTGATGGCGCGCGCGGTGGCGGTGAAGCTGGTGCCCGTGACCTGCAGGATGCCGCCGTTGAAGGTCAGGCCACCGGACGGGGCGCCGAGGTTGGCCTCGCGCGAGACCGAGAGGCCACCCCCCGCCAGCGTCACGCCGCCGGAGAAGGTGTTGGTTCCCGTCAAGGTCAGGGTGCCGCCGCCCGTCTTGACGAGGCTGCCGGCGACCGGCCCGCCGCCGAACCCGGCCAGCCACGCCTGCGCCACGTCGTTCTGGGCCCGGATCCCCGCCAGAACGGGCGCGTAATCGACGTTGCCGAGAGGTGCCGCCGCGGCTGTTATGCTGGAACCAAGAAAAGCCCAGAGCTCCGAGTCGGAGAACGAGTTCAGATAATCCTGGTAGATCGTGATCGCGCCCGGAAGCTGACCGAGCACCAAGGAGGCGATGGGGTCGGCGCGGGCCGCGTCAAAGGCCGGCAGGATTGGGCCTAAGCTGGACGCTCCCGCCACGGCCGCCCGCAGGTTGGCGATCAGTTGCTGCGCCCGGGCGAGGGCAGCCTGCTGCGCCGCGGGGCTGCTCTGTTGCCGCAAGTCCTCGGCTTCCTGCCGCCGCTGGACGAGCGCCGCCTCGGAGATGTCGTTGGTCCAGGTGTCCGAGGCGCCGGTCGGCAGGTTGGCCTGGAAGGTGCCGAGGAACTGCCCCGGCCCCTGCATCGCTCTCCTGAGATCGATCAGGCCGAAGCCGTTCTGGTCATTGACGCCCGTCTGGCCGCCGACCGGCGCCGCCGTGGTCAGCAGCACGTCGCGCGCCTGCTGGCTGGTCATGTACGGGAACCGCGCCATGACCAGGCCCATCGCCGCCAGGGCGTCCGCCGAGGCTTCCGACGTGCCTCCGAGGCCACCGCTCACGTAGGTGGTGTAGGTGATCGGATTGTCGGTGCTCGGGATCAGGGTGCCGTCCTGGGTCATGTAGCTCGGCGCGTTCCCGTGTGCCGTCGCGGTGATGCACCACCACTTCGAGGGTCCGCAGATGTTCGAGTAGCCGGTGAGGGCGCCGCTCGCGTTGGCGGTCGCGGTCACGGCGAGCCAGTGCGATTCGATGCCGGCGACGAAGTTGGGCAGGGACGCGCCCACGCCCACCGGCTCGCGGTTCTGGTTGCCGCCCGGCATGAGCACGACCACGCCGGCGGCAGCGGCGCGGGCCATTCCCAGCAGGGCACCGTTGTTCGGGTCCTCCTTGTACTGCGTGACGACGCCGGCGAAGCCGGATCCTGGGGCCTGGGTGATCTGCCACTCGCCGTTGACCGCGCGTGCGCCCGCCGCGACGACGGCGTCGTAGGCGGCGCCCATGACGGCACCGTCGATTCCCTTCAGGCTCGGCGGGAAGAATTGTCCGATCGAGCGGGCGACGGACAGATCGCTCCCGGGGGCGAGACCGCGGGGCCAGGGATTGCCGTTCGGGTCCGTCCCGGATGCGCCCTGGGCGACGATGAAGCCGGACATCGCCGTGCCGTGAATGTCCCCCGAGTAGACGTTGAGGCCGAGATCGCTGGCGGACAGCGTGAAGGGCTGGCCGGCAATGCTGGTGTTGAACACGCCGTCCTTCGTGTAGACGCCGGTCGTCGTCAGCGTGTGGAGGCGGCTGCCGACGAGATCCGGATGGTTCACGGCGACGGAGGTATCGACGAGCCCGAGCTTGACGCCGTTGCCGTCGATCCCCATCGCGTAGGCGTACTGAGCGTTGAGCGTGGCGAGGGCCGGGTTGGCGAGGAAGGACGGCAGGGCGGCCCAGGTCGCCGCCGCCGCCGTCAGATCGGTCGTGCGCGTTCCGTCGGCGTTGACGTAGAGTTGCTGCGCTTGCGCCGCATACGGCGACAGGGCGGCCGAGGAGAACACGGTCCCGAGGAGGAGCGCCTTGAGGCGTCCCCCGCGTGCGATCGCCGGTTTCCGAATCGTGTCACGAGCGATCAGCCCCATCGTCCTGCTCCGAAGTGCGTGGTGTCAGCGGTTCCCTGCGGCGCCTCGCGCCCGACCACGCGGGCAGCGAGGCATCCCCAGGGCTGCGATCCGCAGCGGCGCGGGCCTGCGAGGTCCCAGCGACGCGTGCCGGATCGCGCCGAATGGCGGATTCCTGAACATCTTCAGCGAAGCAGACGAGTTTCATCGAAAATCGAAGGGAATTCTTCGATTTGCGTCGTCCGCAAGTTCAACGTCTATGTTCTCAGGTCAAGCGATCATAACACAAATCGCACGCGAGTTTATTTAGTCGCTCGATCCAGCATCGATGTTCTTTTTCGAATCAACGCAGACAATCAAATTTCAGAAGTATTGCTTTGCGCGTTGCGATTGTGAAGGAATCAGAAGGCGCGATGGAAGAATTCATCCCGCCCATGATGTCGCGCCGACGTCATCGGATGCCAGCACTCCAGCAATCATGGTGTCGTCGGCAACGCCCCGTGATCACCTGCCAGCCTTCACCCAGGCCGGGACAATGCTGCGTGAGGGATCGGCTGCGAACCCATGTGGTGGCGGCTCCTGCTCCGGTGGGCTGGCGATCCGGGATTTCCCGCGTGCTGCACCAGGAGCATCGAGCGAATCGACAAGGCGGTCAACGGTGTTCAACAATGATCCCGGATCAATCGTGCTGCCTTGACAATTTTGCCACATCTAGGGAAGGAATGGTGCGGCGCACGCTCGATTACTGCGATGCGTCAGGATTTATGTGACGAATAGTTGCATTTTGCGTCGGAGGTTGTGCTTCCTCGCCATCGATTGGCGTGCTGACGCTAGGGAATTTGGCACGCGGGACCGTGCCGCGCATCGCCCGGTGCGGCATCGAGAGAAGCGAGAGACCCGGCCGTCACCGGTGGGTCGTGGAACGGACGCACGGCCTGGTTCAGCCGTTTCCGCCGCCTGCCCATCCCGCTGCAAGCGGCGCAGCGCCATCGGCGAGGCCTTCAACCGCCTCGCCGCGGACCTCACCCTCACCAGAACAATCGGTTCCGTCAGGCGCTCTCGGCATCGGCGGCACTGTGCGCGGCATCATGCCGGATGGAATATGGGTGATTGCGAGCCGCCGACGCAGACGTGTAGGTCGCTGTCGAGCGGTGGTGCGCGCATAGCAAGGGCCTTGCAGGACGTCATGAGAACCGAGGTCGGAGATCAGATGGAGGGCTCGTTGCTGCAAGGGCAGGTCCAGGGCGCGACAGCCGCGAGCGCTTCCGATCAGATGTCGACCCTCACCCAGAGGCTCGCCGGTTCGATCCGGGACAAGCTGATCGCCGGCGAGTTGAAACCAGGCGAGCGCCTCTCCGAGACGGCTCTCAGTGCCTCTCTCAAGGTATCGAGAAACACTCTACGTGAAGTGTTTCGGATCCTGACGATGGAAGGACTGTTGTTTCACGAGCCGAACCGAGGCGTGTTCGTCTCCGTGCCGAGCGTCAGTTCGATCATCGACATCTATCGGATACGTCGGATCGTCGAATGCCGAGCCCTGGCGGGGGCCGATCCGAACCATCCTGCCGTCGGTCGGATGCGGCGGGCGGTCGAGACGGCGATCGTGGGCCGCGCGTCGAAAGACTGGGCGAGCGTCGGGAGCGCGAACATGCTCTTTCACGCGGCGATCGTGGAATTGGCGGACAGCAGACGGCTGAGTGTTTTCTACGCCCAGGTGGCGGCGGAGCTGAGACTCTGCTTCGGAATGCTTGAGGATCAGGAATTCCTTCACGCATCCTACGTGGACCAGAATGCCAATATTCTCGCCGCCTTGGAGGCAGGACGGCCTGCCGAGAGTGCGGAGATGTTGGACGCCTACCTGACCCGGTCGGAGCGCACCATCCTCGCCGCGTTCGAACGAAAGATGTGATCGGTTTCAAGAACGGCGTATTCGGGAATGTTTGCTCCTACGAGGGCGCGTAGACCCGCACCGGAATCCCCCGGCGCCACGCCGCGATCGCCTCGACGGTGTCCTCGTAGAACATCCGGTAGGTGGCGCGCGTGACGTAGCCGAGATGCGGCGTGAGCACCGCGTTGGGCAGCCCACGCAGCGGGTGATCGGGCGGCAGCGGCTCGCTGTCGTAGACATCGAGGCCCGCCGCCGCGAGACGCCCGCTCCGCAGCGCCGCGATCAGCGCCGCCTCGTCGACGAGCGGCCCGCGGGCGGTGTTGATCAGGATCGCCTCGGGCCGCATCAGGCCGAGTTCGTCCGCGCCGACCATGCCGCGGGTGGCGGGCGACAGGACCATGTGCAGGCTCAGCACGTCGGCGTCGCGAAACAGCGCCTCGCGCGGGACGAGCGCGGCCCCGCCGGCCCGCGCGCGCTCCGGCGTCAGGTTCGGACTCCAGGCGATCGGCACCATGCCGAACGCCGCTCCGATCGCCGCCATGCGGCTGCCGATGCGCCCCAGCCCGAGCAGGCCGAGGGTGCGCCCGTCGAGCGTGGTGCCGATCGTCTCCTGCCAGCGCCCCTCGCGCATATTCGTGAATTCCTGCGGCAGGTGCCGGGCGCAGGCGAGGATCAGGGCGAAGGCGAGTTCCGCCGTGGCGGTGCCGCCCTCGCCGTTGCGGGTGTGGCAGACGGTGATGCCGGCCTGCGCCAGCGCGTCGAGATCGATCGCGTGCGTGCGCCCGCCGGTGAACACCACGAGCCGCAGGTTCGGCAGCGCGGCGATCAGCCCGGCGGTCAGCGGCATGCGCTCGCGCATCAGGCACAGCACCGCGTAGGGCGCGAGGCGGCGCGCCGCCTCGTCGGGCGCCACCGGCTGGTCGAGGAAGTCGACCGCGACGTCGGGGCCGAGCCCCGCCCAGTCAGCGAGCCCCGCGGCGGCCCGCTGGTAGTCGTCGAGCACCGCGACCCGGATCCCGTCCCCCTGCCCCATCTCATCGTCTCCGGCACGTCCGCGCGACGTGCCGGGGAATGTGGCGCAGTCCGGCGCCGCGTGGAAGCGGCGGCGTGTCCGCGCAGCGGTCCGGATCAGGTGAAGGCGAGTGTGCCGGCGGTCAGGTTGGCCACCGTGATGTTGCTGATCGTGACGACCGTCTGCGCGTCGAGGGTGATGCGGACATCCGCCCCGGCCTGGATGCTGGCCGCCTGGACCTGGGCCACCGAGGTGAAGACCCCGCCGTTGAACAGCAGCCGGTCCGCCGCCGGGCCACCCACCGCGAAGTCCTGCACCACGTCCCGGCCGTCGCCGCGGCCGAACACGAAGGTGTCGCTGCCGGCTCCGCCCACCAGGGCGTCGTTGCCGGCATTGCCGTACAGCACGTCGCTGCCGTCCTCGCCGTTGAGGCCGTCGTCGCCCGCGCCGCCGGACAGGAGGTCGTTGCCCGCCCCCGCGCCCAGGAAGTCGCTGCCGTCCGCGCCGAACAGCTGGTCGTCCCCGATGCCGCCGAACAGCGCGTCGTCGGCCTGCTCGCCGAAGAGCCGGTCGGCGCCCGCGTCACCCGTGAGGACGTCGTTGCCCGTGCCGCCGTACACGAGGTCGTCCCCCGCCTCGCCGTAGACCCCGTCGTTGCCCTCGTCGCCGAACAGCAGGTCGTTGCCGTCCTCGCCGTGCACCTCGTCGTTGCCGACGCCACCTGAGGCGAAGTCGGAGCCGGCCCCCGCTCCGATGAAGTCGTTGCCCAATTCGCCGAACAGGAGGTCGGCGGCGAGGCGCCCGAACAGCACGTCGTTGCCCGCGCCGCCCCGCAGGGTGTCGGGCCCGTCCGTGCCGACGAGGCCGTCGTTGGCCGACACGGGCGGGCGCTCGCCGAGATCGAGCGCGAAGGCCAGCACCTGCGTGACCTGGGAGGCCGCGAAGTTGTTGTCGGCCACCATGATCAGGCTCTGGCGGCCGTCCGGCAGGCGCGGCCCGAAGGTCAGGCCCTCGACGTTGTCGAGGGTGATGCCGAGCGTGCCGAGGTCGAGGAGCAGCTCCTTGCGCACCGGCGTGACGCCGTCGACCTGGATCGTGCCGCCGGCCGCGCGGGCCGGCAGGGCGGCGAGGCCGGACACGTCGGTCGCGCCGTCGAGATCGACCCGGTAGAGCTTGATGGCGTTGCCGATTCCGGTCGAGAACGAGCGCTCCAGCGCGAGCAGATGGCCGCCATTGTCGATCGCCAGGAGGTCGACGAGACCGTTGGTCGCGAACGCGTCCGCCGGCGCCGGCGGCGCCGCCACCGGGTCGGCGAGATAGACGAACTCGCCGGTCGCCCGGTTGCCGGCGAGGTCGTAGCGCAGGATGCGCGAGGCGGTGCCGTTCGTCCGGCTGGCGGCCGGCCCGTCCTGGGCCAGCGCGTTCTCGGTCGCGGTGTAGAGCGTGCCCTGGTCGGGGGTCGCCGTCAGGCTCTCGAAGGCGAGGTTGTTGCGCACGCCCGTGGTGCCGGACGCGCTCGCGTTGAACTTCGCGTCGACCGGCAGGGCCGCGGTCTGGTTGCCGTCGAGGCCGAACCGGCGCACGAAGGGGTTGGTGAAGCGGCCCGAGGCCGGGTCGGCCTCGCCCTCCGACGAGACGTAGAGACCGTTTCCGGTGAGCGCGATCCCCTCCGGGTCGAGGGAGAAGGCCGGGAAGGCGGCGCCGTCCTGCCTGAGCGTCGTGACGCCCGCGACGGTCACGTCGCCCTGGTTGAGGCGCCCGTCCGAGAGGTCGATCCCGAGGGTGTAGAAGCGCGCCGGATTGATCTGGCTGCGGTCGTCCGAGATCGAGAGGTAGCGGTCGTTCACGCGGTCGTAGGTGATGCCCGACAGACCGCCGAGTTCGGTGCCGGCGAACTGGGTTCCGGTCGGGAAGGTCGCCTGGCCGAGGAAGGCGATGCCGCCGACGCTGCGGGCGGTGTCGTCGGTGACCGTCACGTCGAGGGAGGCGAGGCGGTGGTCCGAGGTCGGGAAGCCGCCCGGCAGGCTCGGCGTGAAGGTGCCGACCAGCGGAAAGGTCGGATCGGTGTCGAGGGGCCAAAACACCCGCCCGCTCACCGGGTCGAGGCCGTTGAGCGATGGCAGCACGTAGTCGACCCGCAGGTTGCCCGGCGCGGTATCCGCGAAATCCGCCGTGTCGAAGCGGGGATCTCCCACCTGGCGGCTGTTGGCATTGCCCTGCAGGGCAGCCTGCTGCGGTCCGCCGAGGCTCGTGGGCGCGACGGTCGCGTCGACGAGCGGCGCGTCGAGGATCTGGCGGGCGGCCTGCGCCACGCTGTCGCCGTCGAAGGGGTCGGCGTTCATGTCGCCGAGGATCAGGAAGCGCTCGCCCGCCGCGAGGCCGCCGGTGCGGCCCCGGTCGTCCACGATGTACCCGCCCCAGCCCGGCTGGACGTAATCGGCGAGGAAGCGGATCTCGTCGGCGTTGCGCAGGCCGTTGCGGTCCTCCGGACCGTCGAAGGTCGGCGGCGTCGGATGGGCCGCCAGGATGTGGACCGTCTCGCCGTTCACCTCGACCGGCACGTCCCAGTGGTTCTTCGAGGAGAGGCGCAGGACCGCGAGTTCCTGCGGCGAGTAAAAGTCCTGCGGGGCGGGCGTGGCAGCGTCGTCGGGCAGCCGCGCGCCCGGCATGTCCTTCCACAGGAAGGTCTGGAAGGTGCGGGCCGCCGCCGCATCGATCGGGTGGCGCGAAAAGAGCACCATCCCGTACTGGCCCGGGAAGTCGCCGAAGCCGAGCGCGTCGTCGCCGTAGCCCGGAGCGCCCGGCGTCCTGACGGCGGCGCCGTTGTTGTTGAGGTCGAAGCCGGAGGCGAGGCCGGTGTTCGAGGGCGCGACGAAGACGTAGGGGTAGTCGATCGCCGCCTGTCCGTTCTGCCCCACCGCGAGGTAGTTGCGACGAAACAGGTCGGCGGCCAGCGAGGCGCCGCCGGGGCCGCGGTCGTCGTAGTCGAACTCGTTGATCAGCAGCACGTCCGGCGCACTGCGCTGGATCACCTCGGCGACGCGTCGCGCCTGGGTGTTGTCGGGCGTGCTCAGATCGGCGATCAGGCCGCCCGCAGCGGAGCGGTTGAGCGAGGCGTTGAAGGTGGCGACGCGGAGCGTGCCCGGCGCAGGCGAGACGGCCATCGCGTGTTCTCCCGTGACGCCGGCGCGGCCGCGCTGCGGGGCCGGTTCGTGTCCGGGTGTTTCTGACCGCCGCGCCTGACGCTGGTGTGACGGGCGCGCGCGTCCGGTGGGGCGAGGCCGGAACGGTCTTGCGTCCGGCAAGGCGGCGCGGACAGGATGCGACCGGCCGTGCTATGCGGCCTGGGAAGCGGAGCGCGGAGGACAGGGTGGTGGAGCACGTGCGGGCGTGGGACATGACGCGGAGCGGATTCCTGGCCCTGTGTCTGGCGCTCGCGTTCCTGCGCTTCGCCGACCCGGCCGCGGCCGACGTGATCATCGGCGTGGCGGTGCCGCGCACCGGGCCGGTGGCGGGCATCGGCGAGCAGGTGCTGCAGGGCGTCCAGGCGGCGGCGCGGGACGCCAACGCCCGCGGCGGCATCGCGGGCGAGCCCATCGTGCTCAGCGTGCAGGACGACGGCTGCGACCCCGGCCAGGCGGTCGAGGTCGCCGAGCGCTTCATGCAGGCGCAGGTGCGGCTCATCGTCGGCCACGTCTGCTCCAGCGCCTCGCTCGCGGCCTCGGACGTCTACGCGGCCAACGGCGCGGTGATGATCAGCCCGGCCTCGAACGCCGCCCGCCTCACCGACCGCGGCCTGCCCACCATCTTCCGGGTCTCGGGCCGGGAGGACGACCAGGGCCGGCTCTCGGCGACCATCCTGGCCGAGCGCTTCCGCGACAAGAAGATCGCCATCCTGTCGGACGACACGCCGCTCTCGCGCAGCCTCGCCGACTCGACCAAGGCCAACCTGAACAAGATCGGCCAGAACGAGGCGCTGTTCGCCACCATCGTGCCGGGCCAGACCGACGACGCGGCCCTGATCAAGCGCTTGCAGGGCGCCGGCATCGAGGTGGTGTATTACGGCGGCCACTACCAGGAGATGGGGCGCCTCGTGCGCGCCGCCGCCGAGCAGGGCTACCGCCCGCAATGGTTCGGCACCTCCGGCATCGCCACCAAGGAGTTCGGCGCGCTGGCGGGGCCGGCCAGCAACGGCGTGCTGATGACCTTCAACCCGGACCTGCGCCGCAAGCCCGAGGCGGCGGCCGCCGTCAAGGCCTTCCAGGCCGAGGGCATCGATCCGGCCGGCTTCACCCTCTACGGCTACGCGGCCCTGCAGGCCCTGGTGGAGGCCGGCAACTTCGCGAAGTCCACCGACCCGAAGGCCATCGCCGAGACCCTGCACGCGGAGCGGTTCAACCTCGTGCTCGGCAATGTCGGGTTCGACCAGAAGGGCGACGTCACCGCCCCCGGCTACGTCCTCTACGTCTGGCGCGACGGCGCCTTCACGTACGCCAACTGACGGGTCGGCCCCCAGCGGAAGACCTCTGACCGGCGAAGGACTTGAGGCGATCCGTTGATGTCGTGTGCGAAGGCCCGGCGCCCCGGCGCATATCCTCCCGTGCAGGATCAGGACGTCGGGGCAGGCCCCTGATCCCGCGATGTTTTCCGCCTCAGGCGCGCAGCCGCGCCTCGGCGGCGGCGATCAGCGTGCACAGCGCGATCACCTCGGCGGCGGCCTCCACCTCCGCGAGGCTCGGATAGGATGGCGCGAGCCGCAGCATCCGGTCCTGCGGGTCGCGGCCGTAGGGGTGCGTCGCGCCGGCCGGCGTCATCGCGAGGCCGCAGCCGGCGGCGAGGTCCACCACCCGGGTGGCGCAGCCGTCCGGCACCTCCAGCAGGATGAAGTAGCCGCCCTCGGGCGTCGTCCAGCGCGCCGCGCCCGAATCGCCGAGCACCCGCTCCAGCGTGTCGGTGACGGCCTTGAACTTCGGAGCCAGCAGGCGGCGGTGGCCCTCCATCAGCCGCTCGAGCGCATCGGCCTCGCGCAGGAAGCGGACGTGCCGCAGCTGGTTGAGCTTGTCCGGGCCGATGCTGCGCTTGCCCGCCTGGGCGAGGTACCAGCGCAGGTTCGCGGGCGAGGCCGCCAGGAAGGCGAGCCCGGCCCCGGCGAGCGTCACCTTGGAGGTCGAGGCGAACACGATCGGCCGGTCCGGCTGCCCGGCCGCGGCGGCGGCCTCCAGCACGTTGCGCAGCCGCGGCCGATGCGCGGTGAGGTGGTGGAGCGCGTAGGCGTTGTCCCAAAAGAGCCGGAAGTCGGGGGCGCCGGTCTCCATCCGGGCGAGCCGCTCCACGGTCTCGTCCGCGTAGGTCTCGCCTCCGGGGTTGGAGTATTGCGGCACGCACCACATCCCCTTCACCCGGGGATCGCGCGCGCGCTCCTCGACCACCGCCATGTCGGGGCCGGCCGGCGTCATCGGCACCGCTTCCATGACGATGCCGTAGGTCTCGCACAGGGCGAAGTGGCGGTCGTAGCCCGGGACCGGGCAGAGGAAGCGGATCTCCTCCTCGCGCGACCAGGGCCGGCTGCCGCCCGGCACGCCCTTCAGGAGCGCGTAGACGAGGCAGTCGTGCATGAGCGCGAGGCTCGAATTGTTGCCGACCGCGATCTGCTCCGGCGCCGCCCCGAGCACGCCGGAAAAGAGCCGGCGCACCTCCGCCAGCCCCTGGATGCCGCCGTAGTTGCGCGCATCCTCCCCCGCCTCGGTGAGATGGTCGCGGTTGCCCGGGAGCGTCAGCAGCCCCTCCGCGAGGTCGAGCTGCTCGGGGGACGGCTTGCCGCGGGTCATGTCGAGCTTGAGCCCGCGGCCCTGGAGGGTGGCGTAGCGGGTCTGCAGCTCCGCGAGGGTGCTGCGCAGGCTGTCGGGCGTCCGGTCGGCGAGGTGGGGCATGGGATCGATCCGGGGGCGTCGAGCAGCGCCCGATCACGACGCGATCGGGTGCTGCTCTCAGTCTTTGATGGGGCGCATCGTCCGCGACGAACCAGGATCCACTTCGTCGGACAATGCTCTCGGCGTCAGCCTCGCGCAGCCGGGGCGCGGGGTCCAGCCGGCGGTGCGGACGGCGCATGAAAAAAGGCGGCCCCGGGGGACCGCCTTCGTGGGTGGGACGGGAGGGAGCCTCAGGCCGCCTCGTCCGCCGACGCGGCCTGCGTCGGACCCGAATCCTTGCCGCGCGCGTCCACGTCGCGGTCCACGAACTCGATCACCGCCATCGGGGCGTTGTCGCCGTAGCGGAAGCCGGCCTTCATGATGCGGCAGTAGCCGCCGGAACGGCTCTGATAGCGGGGCCCCAGCACGTCGAACAGCTTGCGGACCATCGCCTCGTCGCGGATCTGCGCGATGGCCTGGCGGCGGGCGTGCAGGTCGCCGCGCTTGCCGAGCGTGATCAGCTTCTCGACCACGGGGCGCAGGTCCTTGGCCTTCGGCAGCGTGGTGACGATCTGCTCGTGCTTGATCAGCGCGGCCGACATGTTGGCGAACATCGCCTTGCGGTGCTCGACCGTGCGGTTGAAGCGGCGACCGCGGAAACCGTGACGCATGGCTGTCTCCTTTGATTCTCGGCCGCCGTGCCACGGGCCGGCCGGTGTTGATTGGCGAATAGCGAGTAGCGAGTAGCGAATAGAATGAGAGCGGAACCGGGGTGCCTGGTGCGACACCCCGATTCGCCACTCCCTATTCGCTATTCGCCCTCAGTAATGCTCCTCGAAGCGCTTGGCGAGATCCTCGATGTTCTCCGGCGGCCAGCCGGGGACGTCCATGCCGAGGTGCAGGCCCATGGCGGCGAGCACTTCCTTGATCTCGTTGAGCGACTTGCGGCCGAAGTTCGGCGTGCGCAGCATCTCGGCTTCCGTCTTCTGGATCAGGTCGCCGATGTAGACGATGTTGTCGTTCTTCAGGCAGTTCGCCGAGCGGACCGACAGCTCCAGCTCGTCCACCTTCTTGAGCAGGGCCGGGTTGAAGGGGAGCTGCGGCGCGAGCGGCGCGGCCTCCTCCTTGCGGGGCTCCTCGAAGTTCACGAAGATCTGGAGCTGGTCCTGGATGATGCGGGCCGCGTAGGCCAGTGCATCCTCGGGCGAGACCGCGCCGTTGGTCTCGACCGTCATGGTCAGCTTGTCCTTGTCGAGATCCTGGCCCTCGCGGGTGTTCTCGATGCGGTAGGACACCTTGGTGACGGGCGAGAACAGCGCATCGACCGGGATCAGGCCGATCGGCGCGTCCTCGGGCCGGTTGCGGTCGGCCGGGACGTAGCCCTTGCCGGTCGCCACCGTGAACTCCATGCGGATCTCCGCCCCCTCGTCGAGGGTGCAGAGCACGAGGTCCGGGTTCAGGATCTGGATGTCGCCGATCGTGCCGATGTCGCCCGCCGTGACCGAGCCGGGGCCGGTCTTGCGCAGGGTCATGCGCTTGGGCGCGTCGCTGTTCGAGCGGATCGCGATGGTCTTGATGTTGAGGACGATGTCCGTGACGTCCTCGCGCACGCCCGGGATCGACGAGAACTCGTGCAGCACGCCGTCGATGTGCACGGAGGTGACCGCCGCGCCCTGGAGCGAGGACAGGAGCACGCGGCGCAGCGCGTTGCCGAGCGTCGTGCCGAAGCCGCGCTCCAGCGGCTCGGCCACCACGGTGGCGACGCGCTTGGGGTCGTGCCCCGGGACGACATCGAGCTTGTTCGGCTTGATCAGCTCTTGCCAGTTCTTCTGAATCACCACGGTGACACCTCTCGTCGGCCTGCCGGGCAGGAGGCCGCGTCCGGCCCTGCCCTCGCCTCGTCCTGATGGTCTCGGGTACCCGGGGAAAGCGGATGCGGTCAGGACGCCGCCCCGTCACGCTCACCCAGCCATGTCAACGGCGAAGCCCAGCGCCCTTCTCAGGACGCCGGGCGCTTCGTCGATCCTCCCGCCGGCGCGGCCTCGCGCCCGGCGGGCCAGCCACGAATCAGACGCGGCGGCGCTTGCGCGGCCGGCAGCCGTTGTGCGGGATCGGGGTGACGTCGCGGATCGACGTCACGGTGAAGCCCGCCGCCTGCAGCGCGCGCAAAGCCGATTCGCGGCCCGAGCCCGGGCCCGACACCTCGACCTCGAGGGTGCGCATGCCGTGCTCGGCGGCCTTGCGGCCCGCATCCTCGGCCGCGACCTGGGCGGCGTAGGGGGTCGACTTGCGCGAGCCCTTGAAGCCCATCGCGCCGGCCGACGACCACGAGATCGTGTTGCCCTGCGCGTCCGTGATGGTGATCATCGTGTTGTTGAACGACGCGTTCACGTGCGCGACGCCGGACACGATGTTCTTGCGCTCGCGACGGCGGATGCGGGTTGCTTCCTTGGCCATATTCTCTTTCGATCCTTCAGGCGCGCCCGTGGTGCCAGGCGCTCGGGACGGTGTGCTGGAGGGGGCGGCGCAGGGCGGCCGCCGGGTGGACCGGGGGCCGAGCGCCCCGGGTCCGGACGGTCAGGGCCGGCTTACTTCTTCTTGCCGGCGATCGGCTTCGCCTTGCCCTTGCGGGTGCGGGCGTTGGTGTGGGTGCGCTGGCCGCGCACCGGCAGGCCGCGGCGGTGGCGCAGGCCGCGGTAGCAGCCGAGATCCATCAGGCGCTTGATGTTCATCGCGACTTCGCGGCGCAGATCGCCTTCCACGATGTAGTCGCGGTCGATCGCCTCGCGGATCTGCAGCACCTCGGCGTCGGTGAGCTGGTTCACGCGGCGCTCGGCCGGGATCCCGACCTTGGTGGTGATCTCCTCGGCCTTCTTCGAACCGATGCCGTGGATGTACTGCAGCGCGATGACGACGCGCTTGTTGGTCGGGATGTTGACGCCAGCGATACGGGCCACGTGTGCTCTCCATGGGCGCCCGGGCCGGCGGAGCCGCCGCGGGTGCCGAGTCGTTAGGTTATCGCGCGTCCGGTGGAGTCCGGCCCCTGCGCGCCGTCCCGACGGCAAATCGGCCCGGAGCGGCCTTGCAACAGGCACGCCGGGCCGTCCGGGTCTGAACGAAGGAGGGCGGACTAGCGCGGACGTGCAGGCTTGTCAACCAGCCCGTCCGCCGCCGTCTCACGCCGAGACGGGCTGCAGGCCGCGCAGGAGCGTCTCGATCTCCCGCGTCACCGCGTCGATCGGCGCCATCCCGTCGACCGTGCGCAGGAGGCCGGTGCCGGCGTAGTGCGCCGAGAGCGGCGCGGTCTGCCGGCGGTAGGCGTCGAGCCGGGTCTTGAACACCTCGGGCGTGTCGTCCTTGCGCACCGCCTCGCCGCGCGCCTCGGTCTCCGCCGCGCGCTTGGCGATGCGGCCCACGAGGGCGTCCTCGTCGACCTTGAACTCCACCACCGCGTCGAGGCGCAGCCCCTTGGCGGCGAGCATCTCGTCGAGGGCGACCGCCTGCGCCACGGTGCGCGGGAAGCCGTCGAGGATGAAGCCGCCCTTGGCGTCCGGCTCCTCGATGCGGTCCCCCACGATGCCGACCACCACCTCGTCGGGCACGAGCGCGCCGCTCTCCATCAGGCTCTTGGCCTTGAGGCCCACCGGAGTGCCGGCCGCCACCGCCGCGCGCAGCATGTCGCCGGTCGAGAGCTGCGGGATCCCGAACCGCTCGACGATCCGCGTCGATTGCGTGCCCTTCCCGGCGCCCGGCGGGCCGAGGAGTATGATCCGCATAACCTGTCTCTCCCTTGGGCGCCCCGGACGGCGACGGCGTCCGGCCGGGACCATAGTTCTAGAGCATGGCGGCCGGCCGGCGGTACCGGACCAAGAGCCGAGGCGATCGCCGAAGCCCATGCCGACGACGGGGCGCGTCCGCGGCCCGCCTCCGATGATGCGGGAGCGGGCGGATCCGCGAAACCCGTCCCGCGCCCCGACTATGGGCTAACGCCGCCGGGCGCCGCGCAGCTTCGCCTTCTTGACCAAGCCCTCGTACTGGTGCGCGAGCAGATGGCCGTGGACCTGCGCCACCGTGTCCATCGTCACCGAGACGACGATCAGCAGCGAGGTGCCGCCGAAGTAGAAGGGCAGCGAGGCGTAGGAGACGAGGATCTCGGGGATCAGGCAGATCAGCGTCAGGTAGGCGGCGCCGATCACCGTAACGCGGCTGAGCACCTTGTCGATGTACTCCGCCGTGCGCTCGCCCGGCCGGATGCCCGGGATGAAGCCGCCGTGCTTCTTGAGGTTGTCGGCCGTCTCCTGCGGGTTGAACACCACCGCCGTGTAGAAGAAGGCGAAGAAGATGATCAGGGCCGCGTACAGGACCATGTAGGCGGGCCGGCCGTGACCCAGATAGGTCGCGAGCGTGGCGACGATGCCGGTGCCGTTCGGATCGGTCTGGAAGCTCGCCGCGGTGGCCGGCAGCAGCAGCAGCGAGGAGGCGAAGATCGGCGGGATCACGCCCGGGGTGTTCAGCTTGAGCGGCATGAACGAGGTCTGCCCCTCGTACATCCGGTTGCCGACCTGGCGCTTGGGGTAGTTGATCAGCAGCCGGCGCTGCGCCCGCTCCATGAACACGATGAAGTAGACGACCACCGCCGCCATCACGGCGACGCCGAGGATCACGGGCGTCGAGAGCGCGCCCTGGCGGCCGAGTTCGAGGGTGCCGGCGATGGCCGAGGGCAGGTGCGCGACGATGCCCGCGAAGATGATCAGCGAGGAGCCGTTGCCGATGCCGCGCGAGGTGATCTGCTCGCCGATCCACATCAGGAACAGGGTGCCGCCGGTCAGCGTGATCACCGTCGAGATGACGAAGAACGGCCCGGGATCCTGGACGATGCCGCCCGAGCTCTGCAGGCCCACCGCGATGCCCCAGGCCTGGAAGATGGCCAGCACGACCGTGAGGTAGCGCGTGTACTGGTTGAGCACCTTGCGGCCGGACTCGCCCTCCTTCTTCAGCGCTTCGAGCGAAGGCAGCACCGAGGTGAGGAGCTGCACGATGATCGAGGCCGAGATGTAGGGCATGATGTTGAGCGCGAAGATCGCCATGCGCTCGACCGCACCCCCCGAGAACATGTTGAACAGCCCGAGCACGCCGCCTTGCGCGTTGGCGAAGCTCTGGCGCAGCGCGTCCGGGTCGATCCCGGGCAGCGGGATGTAGGTGCCCAGGCGGTAGACGATCAGCGCGCCGAGGGTGAACCAGATGCGCTTCTTGAGTTCCTCGGCCTTGGCGATGGCGCCGAAGTTGAGGTTGGCGGCGAGCTGCTCGGCTGCAGAGGCCATGATGCTGTCCTCAGAGCATTTTCCGACGAAGTGGATCCCGGTTCGTCGCAGAAAATGCGGCAAGATCGATGACCTGGAGCAGCATCCGGTTCAACCGGACCGGATGCTGCTCCAGAGGGCGGCGGGGCGCGGCGGCGCCTGAAAACAAGGGCGGCGGCCTCGCGCTGCTCGCACGGGCCGCCGCCGATCTCGTCCGACTTAAGGTCTGCCTTACGCGGACGCAACCGCGCCGTCGGTCGCGGCGAGCGCCTGGGTCACGGAGCCGCCGGCCTTCTCGATGGCGGCCACGGCCGACTTCGACGCCCGGGCGACCTCGAAGGTGAGCTTGGCGCTGAGTTCCCCGACGCCGAGGATCTTCACGCCGTCGCGCACCCGGGCGACCACGCCCGCGGCGTGCAGGGCCTCGACGGTGACGGGCACCGCCGGGTCGAGCCGGCCGGCATCCACCGCCTGCTGGATGCGCCCGATATTGACCTCGTTGAGGTCGGTCGCGCCCGGGTTGTTGAAGCCGCGCTTCGGCAGGCGCCGATGCAGCGGCATCTGGCCGCCCTCGAAGCCCTTGATGGCCACGCCGGAGCGGGCCTTCTGGCCCTTCACGCCGCGGCCCGCGGTCTTGCCCTTGCCCGAGCCGATGCCGCGGCCCACGCGCATCCGGTTCTTGGTCGCGCCTTCGTTGTCGCGAATCTCGTTCAGCTTCATGACGCCCTCCTCACGCCGCGTCGTCGAGGACGCGCACGAGGTGATGCACCTTCGCGATCATGCCGCGCACGGACGGATTGTCCGGGAGCTCGGCGATGCGGTGGAGCTTGTTCAGCTTGAGGCCGATCAGCGTCTGGCGCTGGCTGGCCTCGCGGCGGATCGGGGAGCCGATCTGCTGAACCCGCACGGTCTTCTCTGCCATCGCTGCCCTCCTCACGCGGCGTCGGCCGAATCGGCGCCGGGCTCGGCGTCGCGACGGCGGGCCTGGAGGGCCGAGACCTTGAGGCCGCGGCGCGCCGCGACCGCGCGGGGCGAATCCTCGCGCTTGAGCGCGTCGAAGGTGGCGCGGATCAGGTTGTAGGGGTTCGACGAGCCGAGCGACTTCGCCACCACGTCCTGCATGCCGACCGATTCGAACACGGCGCGCATCGGGCCGCCCGCGATGATGCCGGTGCCCTGGGGCGCGGCGCGCAGGATGACCTTGCCGGCGCCGTGACGGCCGGCGACGTCGTGGTGGAGCGTGCGGCCCTCGCGCAGGGCCACGCGGATCAGGCCGCGCTTGGCCGCCTCGGTGGCCTTGCGGATGGCTTCCGGCACCTCGCGGGCCTTGCCGTGGCCGAAGCCGACGCGGCCCTTCTGGTCGCCCACGACCACGAGCGCCGCGAAGCCGAAGCGCCGGCCGCCCTTCACCACCTTGGCGACGCGGTTGATGTGGACGAGCTTGTCCACGAACTCGCTGTCGCGCTCCTCGCGGTCGTCGCGGCGACGACCCTCACGTTCACGTGCCATCAGATCACATCCGGTTCACTGGCGCGGGCGGCGGTCCCGCTCGCGTGTTGTCTTGTCCGCCGTTGGTGCGGGGCGCGCGGCCCCGCCCGGAAGAGGAGTTTTCAGAACTCCAGCCCGCCCTCGCGGGCGGCGTCGGCCAGCGCCTTGACGCGGCCGTGGAAGAGGTAGCCCGAGCGGTCGAAGATCACTTGGGTGACCCCGGCTGCCTTGGCGCGCTCCGCCACCAGCTTGCCCACCTCGGCGGCGGCGGCCTTGTCGGCGCCGGTCTTGAGGTTGGCGCGCAGGTCCTTGTCGAGGCTGGACGCCGCGGCGAGCGTGCGCCCGCTCGCGTCGTCGATGACCTGGACGTAGATCTGCTTGGAGGAGCGGAACACCGAGAGGCGCGGACGCCCGTTCGCCGCCGCCCGGATCGCCCGGCGCACGCGGGCGCGGCGCCGGTCCTGCAGGTCGATTTTGCGAGACATCTCCGGCGATCCTTACTTCTTCTTGCCTTCCTTGCGGAAGATGAACTCGCCGGCGTACTTCACGCCCTTGCCCTTGTAGGGCTCGGGGCCGCGGTAATCGCGGATCTCCGCCGCGATCTGGCCGACGCGCTGCTTGTCGATGCCCGTCACGATGATCTCGACCGGCCGCGGCGTCGTGATCGTGATCCCGGCCGGGATCTCGTACTCGATGTCGTGGCTGTAGCCGAGGGACAGCTTGAGCACCTTGCCGGCGACCGCGGCGCGGTAGCCGACGCCGTTGATCTCCAGCTTCTTCTCGAAGCCCTTGGTCACGCCCTCGACGAGGTTGGCGACCTGGGCGCGCGAGAGGCCCCACATCGCGCGGGCCTCCTTGGACTGCGAGCGGGGCTGCACCGAGATGGCGCCGTTCTCCTGCGTGACCTCGACCTGGTCGGGGACGCGGAAGGACAGCTCACCCTTGGAGCCCTTGATCTTGACGTTCTGGCCGTCGACCGTGGCGGTGACGCCGGCCGGGACGGGCACGGGCTTCTTGCCTACGCGGGACATTGTCGTCTCTCCTGATGGGACGGCAAGGTCAGAAGACCTTGCAGAGCACCTCGCCGCCGACGTTGCGCTCGCGCGCCTCGTGGTCGGCCATGACGCCCAGCGGAGTGGACACGATGGTGATCCCCAAGCCGTCGGCGACGCGCGGCAGGGTATCGACCGACGAATAGACCCGGCGGCCGGGCTTCGAGACGCGCTCGATCGAGCGGATCACGGGCGCGCCGTCGTGGTACTTGAGCTCGATCGCGAACTCGGTGCGCCCGTTGCCGTAATCGGTCGTGGCGTAGTCGCGGATGTAGCCCTCGGACTTCAGCACGTCGAGGACGCGGGCGCGGAGCTTGGAGCCCGGCGTCTGCACCACGTTGCGGCGGCGCTGCTGACCGTTGCGGATGCGGGTGAGCATATCGCCCACGGGATCGGTGATCATCTGTGGCGCCCTCCCCTTACCAGCTGGACTTCACGAGGCCCGGGATCATCCCGCGCGAACCGAGGTCGCGCAGGGCGACGCGGGAGATGCCGAGCTTGCGGTAATAGGCCCGCGGGCGGCCGGTCATCTCGCAGCGGTTGCGGATGCGGGTCGGGTTCGAGTTGCGGGGCAACTCGGCCAGCTTGAGGCGCGCCTCGAAGCGCTCCTCCATCGGCAGCGACTCGTCGTTCGCCGTCGCCAGCAGCGCCTCGCGCTTGGGGGCGAAGCGCTGGGCCAGCGCGCGCCGCTGCTTGTTTCTCTCGATCTTGCTCTTCTTGGCCATCTCTAATGCTCTCCGGTTGCCGCGTCTGAGGAGCGGACGATCCTCACTGCCGGAACGGGAAGTTGAAGTGCTTGAGCAGGGCGCGGGCCTCGGCATCGGTCTTCGCCGTCGTGGTGACGACGATGTCCATGCCCCAGCTGTTCTGCGCCTTGTCGTAGTTGATCTCGGGGAACACGAGGTGCTCCTTGATGCCGAGGGCGTAGTTGCCGCGTCCGTCGAAGGACTTTGGGTTCAGGCCGCGGAAGTCGCGCACGCGCGGCAGCGCGATGGTGACCAGGCGGTCCATGAACTCGTACATGCGCTGGCGGCGCAGCGTGACCTTGCAGCCGATCGGCATGTTCTCGCGCACCTTGAAGGTCGCGATCGCCTTGCGGGCGCGGGTGATGACCGGCTTCTGGCCGGCGATCAGGCCGAGATCCTCGGCCGCCACCGTCGCCTTCTTGGAATCCTGCGTCGACTCGCCCACGCCCATGTTGATGACGATCTTCTCGATCGTCGGCACCTGCATGGGGTTGGTGTAGCCGAACTCCTCGATCATCTTGGCGCGCACCACGTCCTCGTAGTGCTTCTTGAGCCGCGGCGTGTAGCCGTCCTTCACCGCCTCAGCCATCGATCAGATCTCCCGAGCGCTTTGCGAAGCGCACCTTGCGTCCGTCCTCCAGGATGCGGAACCCGACCCGGGTGGGCTGGCCATCCTTGGGGTCGCGCAGCGCCAGGTTCGACAGGTCGATCGCGGCCTCCTTGGAGATGATGCCGCCCTCTTGGTTCTGCGTCTGGCGCTGGTGGCGCTTGACGAGGTTCACGCCGCGCACCAGCGCGCGGTTCTCCTTCGGCATCACCTGGATCACCTCGCCCGAGCGGCCCTTGTCCCGGCCGGTCAGCACGATGACGGTGTCGCCCTTCTTCACCTTCGCGGCCATCACAGCACCTCCGGGGCGAGCGAGATGATCTTCATGTGGTTGCGGGCGCGCAGCTCGCGCGGCACCGGCCCGAAGATGCGGGTGCCGATCGGCTCCTTCTGGTTGTTGATCAGCACCGCCGCGTTGCGGTCGAAGCGGATCACCGAGCCGTCGGGACGGCGCACGTCCTTGGCGGTGCGCACGACGACCGCCTTCATGACGTCGCCCTTCTTCACGCGGCCGCGCGGGATCGCCTCCTTCACGGAGACCACGATGATGTCGCCGACGCCCGCATACTTGCGCTTGGACCCGCCGAGCACCTTGATGCACATCACGCGACGTGCGCCGGAATTGTCGGCGACGTCCAGATTCGTCTGCATCTGGATCACGACCCAACACCCTTTCCTTGTTTCAGGCAGGTCTCCGCGGCGCGACGCGCGCCCCGGACGGCAGCCTGATGGGGATCTGACGTCCCCGCCATTGAAGAGACCGCGCTGCGGCGCTGAGGCCGGCGCGGTCGACGAACGCGATGATGGGCGCGGACACCCGTCATGTCTGTCGTGGAGGCCGGTCGGTTACACCGGTTCGGCCCGGATGACAAGCGGCTTTCGGCTCTGCGCGGCCCCCTCCCCCGCTGGACGCGGGGGAGCCGGCGCGTCACGCCTCGACGGTCGCCGCCTCGGCCGCCCCGCCCTCGACCAGCTTCCAGGTCTTGAGCTTGGAATAGGGCCGCGACTCCTCGATGAACACCAGCTGCCCGACCTTGGCGACGTTGTTCTCGTCGTGGGCGTGGTAGTTCTTCGACCGGCGAACGGTCTTCTTCATCACCGGGTGGGTGAAGCGGCGCTCCACCTTCACCACGACGGTCTTGTCCTGCTTGTCGCTGACCACGACGCCCTGCAGCACGCGCTTCGGCATGGGCTCCTACTCCTATCAGCCTTGCGCCGCCTGCAGCGTCTTCTGACGCTGCAGGGTCCGGACGCGGGCGATGTCCCGGCGCACCTCGCGGATGCGCGCGACGTTCTCGAGCTGACCCGTCGCCCGCTGGAAGCGCAGGTTGAACTGCTCCTTCTTCAGGTTGACGAGTTCCTCGCTGAGCTGATCCGGCGACAGCGCGCTCAGGTCAGACTGCCTCTGGCTCGACTTCATGGTGGGGTCTCCCTCAATCCGCGATGCGCTGGATGAAGCGCGTGCGGACCGGCAGCTTGGCCGCGCCGAGACGCAGCGCCTCGCGGGCGATGTCCTCGGCGACGCCGTCGATCTCGAACATCACCCGGCCCGGATGGACGCGGGCCGCCCAGTACTCGGGCGAGCCCTTGCCGGAGCCCATGCGGACCTCGGTCGGCTTCTGGGTCACGGGCACGTCCGGGAAGATCCGGATCCACACGCGGCCCTGGCGCTTCATCTCGCGGGTGATCGCGCGGCGGGCCGCCTCGATCTGACGCGCGGTGACCCGCTCGGGCTCCAGGGCCTTGAGGCCGTAGGAGCCGAAGTTCAGGTCGGTCCCGCCCTTCGCGGTGCCGTGGATGCGGCCCTTGAACTGCTTGCGGAACTTCGTCTTCTTGGGTTGCAGCATCGCAGCCTCTCAAAACCTCCAGCGTGGCGTCGTCAGGCCGCGTCGCGTCCGCCGCGATCACCGCGGTCGCCGCGCTCGCCCCCGCGCTCACGCTCGCGACGTCCGCCCGAGCGGCCGCCCTCCTCGTGGGCACGCTTGTCCTGCGCCATCGGGTCGTGTTCGAGGATCTCGCCCTTGAACACCCACACCTTGATGCCGCAGGTGCCGTAGGTGGTGAACGCGGTCGCCGTGCCGTAATCGACGTCGGCGCGCAGCGTGTGCAGCGGCACCCGGCCCTCGCGGTACCATTCCAGGCGCGCGATCTCGGCCCCGCCGAGGCGGCCCGAGCAGTTGATGCGGATGCCCTCGGCGCCGAGCCGCATCGCCGACTGCACGGCGCGCTTCATCGCCCGCCGGAACGCCACGCGGCGCTCCAGCTGCTGGGCGATCGAGTCGGCCACGAGCGTCGCGTCGATCTCGGGCTTGCGCACCTCGACGATGTTGATCGTCACGTCGGCTTTGGTCATCGTGCCGACGAGCTTGCGCAGCTTCTCGATGTCGGCGCCCTTCTTGCCGATCACCACGCCCGGACGACCCGAGTGGATGGTGACGCGGCACTTCCGGTGCGGACGCTCGATCACGATCTTGGAGACCGCGGCCTGCTTGAGCTGCTTCATCAGCGCCTGGCGGATCGCGACGTCCTCATGCATGAGGCGGGCGTACTCGCCCTTGTTCGCGTACCAGCGCGAGTCCCAGGTCCGGTTGATGCCGAGCCGGAGACCGATCGGATTGACCTTCTGTCCCATCGTTAACTCCTCACGCGGCCTCGGCCCGGACCTCACGCACCACGATGGTGAGGTTCGAGAACGGCTTCAGGATGCGCGCGCCGCGACCGCGGGCGCGGGCGTGGAAGCGCTTGAGAACCAGCGCCTTGCCCACGTAGGCCTCCTTGACGACGAGATCGTCGACATCGAGGTCGTGGTTGTTCTCGGCGTTGGCGATCGCGCTCTCGAGGCACTTCTTGACCTCGACGGCGATGCGCTTCTGCGAGAACTGCAGGTCGGCGAGCGCGGTCGCGACCTTCTTGCCCCGGATCAGCTGCGCCACGAGGTTCAGCTTCTGCGGGCTGACGCGCAGCATACGCGCGACGGCCTTCGCCTCGTTCTCGGGGAGCGCGCGGGGTGCTGCTGCCTTGCCCATCTTAGCGCCTCTTCGCCTTCTTGTCGGCCGCGTGCCCGTGGAAGGTGCGGGTCGGCGAGAACTCGCCGAACTTGTGCCCGACCATCTCCTCGGTGACGTAGACCGGGATGTGCTTCTGCCCGTTGTAGACCCCGAAGGTCAGGCCAACGAACTGCGGAAGGATCGTGGAGCGCCGGCTCCAGATCTTGATCACCTCGCTGCGGCTGGAGCCGCGCGCGGTTTCCGCCTTCTTGAGGAGGTAGCCGTCGACGAACGGCCCCTTCCAGATCGAACGTGACATGGGTCGAAGCTCCTTCGCCCTTACTTCTTGCGGTTGTGTCGGCTCGACACGATGAAGGTGTCGGTCCGCTTGTTCGAGCGGGTCTTCTTGCCCTTGGTCGGGAAGCCCCACGGGGTGACCGGATGACGGCCGCCCGAGGTGCGGCCCTCGCCGCCGCCGTGCGGGTGATCGATCGGGTTCATGGCGACGCCGCGGTTGTGCGGGCGCCGGCCGAGCCAGCGCTTGCGGCCGGCCTTGCCGAGCGAGATGTTCATGTGGTCGGGGTTCGAGACCGCGCCCACCGTGGCGTAGCACTGGCCGTGCACGAGGCGCTGCTCGCCCGAGTTCAGGCGCAGCGTGACGTAGCCCTGGTCGCGGCCGACGATCTGGGCGTAGTTGCCCGCCGAGCGGGCGATCGCCCCGCCCTTACCGATCTTCAGCTCGACGTTGTGCACGATCGTGCCCACCGGCATCGCGCCGATCGGCATGGCGTTGCCGGGCTTGATGTCGACGCTGTCGCCCGACACCACCTTGTCGCCGGCCTTCACCCGCTGCGGCGCCAGGATGTAGCTCTGCGCCCCGCCCTCGTAGGTCACGAGCGCGATGAAGGCGGTGCGGTTGGGATCGTACTCGATCCGCTCCACCGTCCCGACCTTGCCGGCGTGCTCGCGGCGCTTGAAGTCGACGTTGCGCAGCGTGCGCTTGTGCCCGCCGCCGCGGAAGCGGACCGTGACCCGCCCCAGGTTGTTGCGGCCGCCGGACGAGGTCTTGCCCTCGGTGAGCGCCTTGACCGGCTTGCCCTTGTAGAGTTCGGACCGGTCCACGATCACGAGCTGGCGAAGGCTCGGCGTGACCGGCTTGAATGTCTTCAAAGCCATCGTCTTCTATCCCTTAACGCCGTCCTCTCAGAGCCCGGTCGTGACGTCGATGGTCTGGCCCTCTTCGAGGGTGACGATCGCCTTCTTCACGTCCGAACGCTGGCCGCGTTGACCGCGGAACATCTTGGTCTTGCCCTTGGTGACGAGCGTGTTGACGCTCTTCACACGAACCTCGAACAGCCTCTCGACCGCTTCCTTGATCTGCGGCTTGGTGGCCTTCGGGGCGACCCGGAAGACGACCTTGTTGAGCTCCGAGAGGTTGGTGGCCTTCTCGGTGATCACGGGAGAGACGATGACGTCGTAGTGGCGCGGATCCGCACTCATTTGAAACGCGCCTCCAGCGCATCGACCGCCGCGCGCGTCAGGACGAGCTTGTCGCGACGCAGGATGTCGTAGACGTTGATGCCCTGCACCGGCAGGACGTCGATGGACGGCAGGTTGCGCGCCGCGCGGCCGAAGTTCTCGTCCACCTCGGACCCGCCGATGATGAGCGCGTTCGACCAGCCGAGCTTGCCGAAGCGCTCCTTGAGCGCCTTGGTCTTGGCCTCCTCCAGCCGCACGTCGTCGACGACGACGAGGGACTCGGACTTGGCCTTGGCCGAGAGGGCGTGCCGCAGCGCCAGCGCCCGGACCTTCTTGGGCAGGTCGTGGGCGTGCGAGCGCACCTGGGGCCCGTGGGCCGGGGCGCCGCCGCGGAACTGCGGGGCGGTGGCGGCGCCGTGACGGGCGTTGCCGGTGCCCTTCTGCTTGTACAGCTTCTTCGTGGTGCGGGCGATCTCACCACGGGTCTTCACCGCGTGGGTCCCGGCCTGGCGCTTGGCCAGCTGCCAGCGCACGCAGCGCTGCAGCAGGTCGGCGCGGGGCTCCAGCCCGAAGATGGCGTCGTTGACCTCGACCGAACCGGCTTCCGCCCCGTCGAGCGTCGTGATCTCGAACTTCATCACGCGTTCTCCTCAACGGCCGGAGCTTCGGGGGCCGCCTGCGGGGCCTCGACCGGCGCGCCGCCATTGCCCTGCTCGCGGAACTTGCCCGGCATCGGCGCCTCGGCCGGCAGCTTGCGCTTGACCGCGTCGCGCACGTGGATCCAGCCGCCCGCGACGCCCGGCACCGCGCCCTCGACCAGGATCAGGCCGCGCTCCGGATCCGTGCGCACGACGCGCAGGTTCTGGGTCGTGACCCGATCGACGCCGAGGTGGCCCGGCATCTTCTTGTTCTTGAAGGTCTTGCCCGGATCCTGGCGGCCGCCGGTCGAACCGATCGAGCGGTGCGAGACCGACACGCCGTGCGACGCACGCAGGCCGCCGAAGTTCCAGCGCTTCATGCCGCCCGCGAAGCCCTTACCCGTGGTGGTGCCCGTCACGTCGACGAACTGCCCCGGGATGAAGTGGTCGGCGGTGATCTCGGCGCCCACCGGGATCATCGCGTCCTCGCTGACGCGGAACTCGGCGAGCTTGCGCTTCGGCTCGACCTTGGCGATCGCGAAGCGGCCGCGCTCGGCCTTGGACACGTTCTTCACCTTGGCCTTGCCGACGCCGACCTGCAGCGCGACGTAGCCGTTCTTCTCGACCGTGCGGTGAGCGACCACCTGGCACTGATCGACCTTGAGCACCGTGACCGGAACATGCTCGCCGGCGTCCGTGAAGACGCGGGTCATGCCGACCTTCTGTGCGATGACTCCTGAGCGCATGGTTCTCCCCCGCGCATTCTGCCCGAAACTCCGAAGCCCTCAGGGCCTCAGAGCTTGATCTCCACGTCCACGCCCGCCGCGAGGTCGAGCTTCATCAGCGCGTCCACGGTCTGCGGGGTGGGGTCGACGATGTCGAGCACGCGCTTGTGGGTGCGCATCTCGAACTGCTCGCGCGACTTCTTGTCGATGTGCGGCGAGCGGTTGACGGTGAACCGCTCGATGCGGGTCGGGAGCGGGATCGGCCCGCGGACCTGCGCGCCCGTCCGCTTCGCCGTCGAGACGATCTCGCGGGTCGACGAGTCCAGGATGCGATGATCGAACGCCTTGAGGCGGATGCGGATGTTCTGGCCGTTCATTGTGTCTTGGTCCTCGCGACGGGGAAGGGGCGGGCTCGAGGGCCCGCCCCCTCACCTGTCCCGTTGGAGTGGGCCGGTTGGTTTATTCCGAGATGCTCGCGACGACGCCGGCACCGACGGTGCGGCCGCCTTCGCGGATGGCGAAGCGCAGC
>NZ_JBKIBX010000047.1:0-47869 GCF_046557895.1 Methylobacterium oryzisoli
GATGTCGAGGTTCTCGATGACGTCACCGCTCTTCGCGTAGATCGTCCCGTTGTAACGGGTGAGCGGGATCGGAGAACTAGCCATGATCTGCTCCTCTGCGGGCTATGAAGGGGACAGCCCACAGCGAAGCGCCCGCCGAGACATCTCGGCGGGCGTCTGATAGGGCTGTGGTTGTGTGAGTTGTTTACGAAGCTGTCGGCGGACCGAACAGGTTGCCGGTCTTGAACCAATCCGAGATGTACGGCTTCAGCCGCTCCACCGCCGGCCCCACGTCAGGCCGCACCGCGAGAAGCACCAACACCACCACGATCGCGCAGCCGAGCCCGCCACCGACTGCAATACGGTTGCGGCGTGGGACCGTGCCGCCGATCGCCTCGGGTGCGAGCACATGCAGCACGCCCGCCATGACGGACATCATGATCCACAGCCCGACCGGGTCGGCGTTGATGAGCCACATGGGGTTGCCGGCGAGACGGAACGTCACGCTGTAGAGCCCTTGGCACATCGTCGCGAGCCACCCCGTGTAGATACCGAGCACGAGGTAGTCGCCACGCTCAGGGGCGTTCGTCCGGATCGCCGCCCATGCGTCGGGCCAGTAGATGTAGCACACGACGGCAGCGACCGCGGATTGCAGCACCCGCATCGCCAGGATCATGTCAGCGTTCGTAAACAGGGCGTCGATGCAAAAATAACCGGCAAAGAGAAGTAGGCCGACGAGAAAAAGTCGGTTACGTATCATCAGGCCCTCGCAACTCACGCTTCAGCCGATACGCTATCTGTTCGAGAGCGCTATCGGCTATAGTCCGTCCGTAGCCCTTTTTTGCAAGGCGGCTTTCTGTCCTAGCCTTGACGGCTGCAACGGCGGCTTCGACTTTTTCAGTGTGTTCCTGCGCGGCGCGCTCGGCTTCCTCGGCGGCCTTGGCGACGCGCCCGTGCGCCGCGAGGTTGCGGGCCACGGCCACGTCCAGCCGGGGGTCGGGGGCTACGGCCGAGCGGCCGTGCACGAACCATGACACAATGCGCCTCCACATCTAGGAGCGCCCCCGTACCGCCTCGCGTTCGCGATCCATTCTGTTGACGATAGCATTTAGCGAGGTTTGCACATTAGCAATTGCGTGCCTACTCTCCTGCGTGAAAAGCTCAACTTGCTTCGCCAAATCATCGCTAGTGTCTTCATGCGAGCGAAGGGTCTTTGTTATTCCTTCAATCAGGCCGTTCATTTTCTCGGCTGCGGTTGTAGCTCCGTGCATGGCTTTCAGGACCATGTCGCGGTCGGATATGGCGCGGCTGTTGCAGGCGCCGAGATCGGTATAGAGCTTGTAAATCACGAGAGCGAAGATGCTCGCGACGCCCCAGCCGCCGTACTCCTTGAGCAGGCCCGCAATGTCGAGTGCGGTCACGGATCAGCGCTTTGCCGCCTGCGCGGCTTGGATCGCGACCATACCCGGCGAGGGCGTCACGGCGCTCGTCGCCACGCGCTGGAGGGTGTTATCCTTGCGCCGGCTGCTGTCGGAGGTGCCGATCCAGAAATTGTAGCCTGCCGTAGCCGCACCCAAGATCCATCCGGCAATGATGCCGTCCTCTCTGATCCAGCCCATTGCCACGCCGACCACGAGGCCGATGACGAGGCAGTAGTTCGCGGCCGTGATGGCGACCGGCACCCAAGCCACACCGTGATCCGCTTGGATAGCGACGATCTCAAGCTGGCGAGCGTTGGCAAGGTCCGCGAACTCGGCCTCTCGTGCCTTCGTCTCGGCCTCGATCTCGGCCAGACGCACCGCCGCGCCGGACGGGTCTGCTTGGATGGCCTGAGAAACGGCCTGGGGCGTCGGCTGGACGCCGAGAGCGCCTGCGATGGCCTTGCCCACCACGCCGCCGATCGTGCTGCCCAGCGGGCCGCCGAACAGCCCGCCAAGCGCCGGCAGCCCAATTTGCGCGAGCTGGCCCGCGAGTGTTGACCACTCCATGTGCTGGAATTCCTCTGTGAGGGTCAGACGGCTTTGCCGCCGAATGTGCGCTTGAACCAAGAGACGAAGCCGGTGCCGGCGCCCTGCAACTCGGCTTGAAGGGGGCCGGAGGGCGGGACAGGCGGGCGGCCCGCATTCGGGGCCATCGGCTGAAGAGAAGGGGCCGGCAGCGGCGCGATAACGACGGGCGGCACCACGGGCACGCGGATCATCGCCAAGGCTTCTTTGCGCACGCCTGCGACGCGGTTAGACCAGCCCTTGCCGAAGGTCGGCCACGTCGAGAGTTGGCGGAAGAACGTCAGGCGATCATCGTTCAGTCGGTTGACAATGGCGGCTTGATCCATGCCTCGGACCGCGGCCAGCGTGATCGGACCAAGCTTGCCGTCATCCGCAACACCTACGACCCGCTGCAGGCCGATGATGGCGCGCTTCGGACCGCTGTTCACGGCCCAATCGAACACCGCGTAATCGACACCCGCGGGCAGGTCGTCGCCCTGGATGCGATCCCAGTAGTTGCGCTTGTACAGTTGGTAAATTTCTGTATAATCAATTTTGCGAACATCTTGCGCTGGTTTACCCGATTTTTTGCGATAATCGTCATATGTAGCTTGAGTTACGCCGTTCTGCGTCGAGCCGCCCGGGTCCTTAGGATGGTTACTATAACCACCCTCATGGACAAGAACTAACTTCAGAGATCTGTCAAAGCTGTGAGAGGCCATTGCGCTATGCCCAGTCCTAAGGATTTAAACGGAGCCCGATCCGGGAAACTTACAGTTACAGGGTTTCACGGGTCCCCAGTCGTAGCCGGTAAACGACGGAGAATGTGGAACTGTGTTTGTGAATGCGGCTCACGGTTAGTTGTTCTAGGCCAAAGCTTGAATGGCAAAAATACAACTAGCTGTGGTTGCATTAAGTCGGCCGCTGTCAGCGAGGCGGCTAGTACACACCACATGTCCAAAACCAAAACATATAGCGCTTGGGCTGCGGCGCGCGCCCGCTGCACTAATCCACGACATCAATCCTATCGCCACTATGGCGCTCGCGGTATTTTTATGTGCCAGGAGTGGATGAGTTCTTTTGAGGCATTTTATGCCGATATGGGCGACGCGCCTGATGGCCTCGAACTTGAGAGAGTGGACAATGACGGTCCTTACGCCGCCTGGAACTGCCGGTGGGCGACGCGCGGGGAGCAGATGAGTAATCGGCGCAAACCGAGTGAGATGGCTGCCGGTCATACGATGACGCGGCCATAGGATCTCCGATGTTCCAAGGTTCAGCGCCGGCCCGCCCACCAGCCGATCAGGCAGGCGACGCCGTAAATGAGGGCGACCCAGAGCGGGATGCTGAGGAGCGCCAAGAGGAAGTCGCCGAGGGTCACGCGGCGATGGCGCCCGTCGCGATGAAGAACGTACGCAGGGCGTTGCGCAGGTCCGTCTCTTCGGCCTGTGTGAGCGATCCGCCGGCCCAGGCTGCCATGATCTGACCGCCCGCGCTGGTGTTCGGCACTGACTTGCCGACCGCAAACGTCGCGCTGGTGATCGCCAGCGTCCCGCGGTTCACGGTCTCCCTGCTGTCGCCCGAGCCGATGGTGTAGTTGTTCCCGCCGGCTGTCGTGCGGTTGGCGTTGACGAACCCCGGCAGGAAGCTCCCGGTGGTCGTCATGTTGGCGGTGGTGACGAGACGGCTGGAGACCGTCGCGGCGGTCGTGCCGCCGGACTGGATGCCGACCTGCGTGCCCAGGACCAAGTAGCCGTCGTTGATCCCGCCCAACGTCCTGGTGTAGACGCCCGCGCAACTGTCGGTCTGCGTGAACTTGTCGTCGGTGGCGACGGTCGGATTGTAGCCCGTCTCCAGATAGCCGGTGCCGCCGTTACCCCTGAACCCCTGGCCGGCAACGAAGACAGGCGCACCGACCACGGTTGCGTTGTAACGGTCCGCGATCAGGTTCTGACGCGCCATGAGCAGCGTCGGCGCCTCAAGCACGTACAGGAAGTCCAGCCGGTCGAGGATTTTGGTCTGCGACGTGGCGCCGAGCGTAAGCGCGTCCAGCAGGGTGTCATAGGCCGACTTGCGCGGCGCGGCCGGCGTCTCGTTGAGCGCCACGAGCTGATCGTAGAACGAGACCTTGCGGGCCGGCGCCACGATCACTGTGAAGTTAACCGTCTGTGACGTGGTCTGGCCGGCGCCGTTCGTAGCCGTCAAGGTCGCCGTGTAGACCTTGCTACCGGCCGCGCTGTTCGCGCTCTGCGCCGGGGTGGCGAACGCCAGCGTCGGCTTGGAACCGGCGGTTGGTGCCGTGGTGAGCGTCCACTTACCCGTTTCCGGGGTGGAGACCGACCACGTTACGGGCTGATCGGCAGTGGGCTCAAACGTGAAGGGGGTGCTCTCTACGATGTTGCGCGTCGCGGTCGAGGTGATGGCCGGCGGTGTGTAGGTCTTGGCCGGGATCTCGACCAAGGGCGCTTGGCTCTGCGCGTTCCGGTTGCCCGACGATTGCAGGATCGCCCCGGCGCCGGGGTGGCGCCAACCGCCGCCTGCGTTCGGCCGGATGAGGTTGTCGCGGATGCGCGCGGACAGGATGGAGTCGCCGTTGACGTCCAGCGGGTACGACGACAGGGTCTCGTGCCCGGTCAGGATGCTGTTGTACACATCGAGACGCAGCAGGTTGAACCCGAACAACCGCAGGCAGTTATTGGTGCCGTAAGTCGTCCCGGCCTGCGTACCGTCGTTGAACGGGGTCAGGTCGAAGTAGTTCTCATAGACCAGCCAGTCGCCGCAGTTGAGCGTGATGGCGTCGTAGTGCGCGGATGGATTGCCCCAAGCGCCCGTGCCGAAGGTGTTGCGTCGGATGGTGCTCTGCGCGCCGAGAACCAGCAGCGAGCCGGGCGAGTTGCTTTCTCCCGCCACGACGTTGTCGGCCGGCATATCGCGGAAGTCGCAGAGCTGGATCGTCAGCCCGCCCGTACCGTCCTTGCACTTGATCGAGGCGTTGTACGTGGCCGAGATCGCCCGCGCGCCGTCGAAGCTGCACCGCTCAATGAGCCCGCTCTGCGGCGTGGCCGTCGTGCCGTACACCACGCACTGCGTCAGGTTCGTGCCGGCGTCGAATTTCGAGTTGCGGAGGGTGATGCCCTCGGCGTTCATCGCGAGCGACTTGCCGCCCGTGAAGTCCCACCCGTCCAGAGTGACACCGGCCGTCGAGACGGTGACGCGCTTCGTGCCAGAGTCGTAACTCGCGCCGGAGGGCAGCGTGTCCGTGCCGACCACCTTGTAGACTGTCCCAGCGGCCGGGCCGACCGCGCCGGCAGTGCGCAGGGCCAAGACCGCAGCGGCCCAACCCGGGCGAGCGACGCCGGTCCGGAGCCGACCGAGCAAGGACGGGGTGGCCGCCTTGGTGATGCGGGGTAGTCCAAGCGGCGGCATGTGTGAACGCTCCCTACGCCGCGGCCCAAGCGACCTTGTCGCCGGCTGTGCACCACACGTTCCGGGTCTCGCCCGCGCCGATCCGGAAGCGGGCCGCGTTGCCCGTGCCGGAGGCTTGTGAGGCGTCGGGATTAGGGCCGACCGCGACCCATGACTCCGCCGAGACAGTGATCTCAAACGACGGAAAGTAGTTGCCGACCGGATACGGGCCGGACGGATTGGACGGCATCGCGCGCGAGGTCGTGCCGGCGCTCGCCAGCGTTTCGGACCACTGAAGCCCGCCGATCAACCCGGGAGCGCCGGGGCTGTTGACGTACAGACATGCGACATGGCAGCCAGCGAAGGCCATCGGGGATCTCCGTTCAGGATGAGGGGGTGTGGGTCAGTTGCCGACGACGATTGCCGTCAGCACGGCGCCCGAAGGCGCGGTCGTGAATGGCCCCGACGACAAGGCCAGCGTGCCGCGCGAGACCATGCCCTGCGCCGTGCCGCCCGTGGCGGAGTAGGTGGTGAAGTCGCCGCAGATCATCTGCTGGCCCGACCACGTCACCTTGATCCAAGCCATCAGGACGACGCTGTAGGTCCACACGAAAGTGGCGACGCCGCTCGCGTTGCAAGTGGCGGTGTGGATGCCGATGCGGCCGAGCGTGCCCGAGAGCGTGTCAGCAGGCTGAAGCTGCTGCGGGAGCCCATCCGCGCCGATGACGAGCGGCGAGCGGGCGACCATACGGGCTCACCTCACAGCAGGATCGGGAGTTCGACGTCCACCTCAAGCTCAGTGCTGGACAGCGCCGAGCCGATGCAGACGTTGACCTGCCCAGCCGTGGTCGGCGGTGTGGCTGTCAGCTTGCCGGGGTTAGCTGCGTCAAGGAAGTAGTAGGCTCCGACCGCGAGACCGCCCGTCGTACCTGCGACGGCATCCCACTGTGCGGTAGTGCCGACGAGGATGCCGCCCTGTGCGACGGAGCCGGAGGCACCCGCCGCGATTGAGGCGTCATAGACGAGCCCGGCCACCTTCGCCGTCGCCTTGGCGTTCGCCTGCGCCCGCTTCACCTGCGTGCCGCTGCTAGCGTAGACCGGCGTGCCGAACGGCAGCGCGGCCGACGACTCGCCGTTGATAGCAGACCGCAGCGAAGGGGCGTTCGTCGGCGCGCTCAGGGAATCGCCGGGCTGAAGAACCTGCGGCAGGCCATCATCGCCCAGAACGAGCGGCTTGCGGATCGGCATTGACGAACTCCTAGACGAGGATGGGATCGGCGGGATGGAACATGAGCGTGCGGGGCGAACTCGCTTCGCCGACGCGCACGACGCAGTGACCGGCTTCAAGGCTCGGCGTGACGGTGACGCCGCCCTCAGGCGCGAGGAAGTACGGCACGCTCGGCGTGAGGTCGGCCGTGCCCGCGACGGCGGTCCAATCGGGCAGCGTCACGTAGGTCCGCACGGCGCGGGCCGGGAAGCCGGTCTCAGCGCCCTCCGCCGCGAGCCCGACCACGAAGGCGCGCACGTAGGTATCGGCGCGGGCCGGAAGCAACCGGCCGTCAAGGCGCGAGATGGCGAGCGGCATGCCGGCCGCGATCGGCTCCGCGGCTGCTACCATGACGGTCGGCATGCGGGCCGGGGCGCGATTGCACTCGTCCGCCACGTAGGCGTAAGCCTCGTCCGCGCTCGTGAAGGCTGAGCCATCCCGGCGGGCGAACTCGGCCCAATGCGCTTCGACCACGTTCCGGTCACCGTAGGCCAGTCGAACCGCGATGATGTCGCCGCTGCGCAACGCCATCAGCGTGCGGCTCGGATAAGCGACCCGTTGGGTGCTGACGAAGATCGCGCCGCGGTCCGCATCATGAAAGACCTGGATCACGGGGCGGTGCTTTCCGGGCGGATGTAGGCGCTCAGCGGCGTCACCGTCACGGGCACCGTCGTGGTAAGCCAGAGCGAGGCGCCGAACGTCAGGAAGGTCGCGCGGCTGAAGAACTGCAGCACGAGGCTGACGGGCTCGTGCTCGCCCGCACCGAAGGTGAGGTTGCGCTGTACGTTGGTCGCTTCGTTGGGGCTACCGTTGACCATCAGCGCCGCCCGAAGGTCGCCGCTCGCGATGTCGGAGACGACGTCGAGGTTGAGGCGCAGCAGGAAGGCGTCGGAGATCGACCGCGCCCAGAACGAACCGGCGGACAGGAAGCTGTGGGTCGTGAAGGGTGCGCGCAGGTCCGCGCGGTTCTCGGCTGCCACCATGAGCGGCAGACGCGTGCGGGTCTCGGCCGGCACGCTGAGCGGCGTCTGCACAAGCGAGATCGTAGCAAAGCCGTAGTCGGAACTCGGCCCCGGCGCTCCAGGTGGCCCCTGCGGCGGCAGGACGATCGGTGTGACGACGCTCCGACTCACGGCGCGACCACCCAGGCGAGTTCACCGCCGACGAGGCCAAGCGTGTAGTCAACAGTGGCAACGTCCACCGGCAGAGCCGGCAACGCCCCTGGAGCGCCCTGCGGGCCGACGAGGAGGGGAGCCGCTATGATGCGCCCGTCGTAAGGCTGCACGGGCAGCAGGACGGGCGTGGAGGCCGCGGTCGCGATGCCGGCACTGTCAGAGCCCGGGTGGACAGTCAGCGCCACCCGGCCGAGCCATTCCTCGCTGGCGGGGTTCTGCGGGTCGGGATGGCGCTTCAGGTCGCCGTAGACCGCCGTCGGCGCCGAGACCGTCCACGTCCGCGCCGCCACCCGCAGGTCGAGGCGGAAGTAGGCGTCCACGGTTGATGTAGCCGCCACAAACGCGAGAGTGCCGGCAGCCGTCGAGGCGGAGGTGACGACCGGCCCGCCGTTGATGGGGCGGAAACCGATGCTGAGCGGCGTCGTGCTGAAGTCCACGCTCGTGCCATCGGCGGCGCGCACGGGGATGGCCAGAGGCCAGTCGGCCGTGTCGATGACGGCTGTGGCGTGAAGCATGGCACTAGCCTACTTGGCCGCCGGGGCCGGGTCAGGCTTCGGGGCCGGGTCAGCCTTCTGCCGGTCCTGCTGATCAACCTGATCGCGCAGGGTTGCGAAAGTCGGCAGCGCCTGTTCCATCGTCAATTTGCCAAGCCCGTTCGCAATCACCTGCACCTGTTCAGGCGTGAGTGTCAGCGTGTAGGAGCGCGCAGTCTGCGGCTGCGCGAGGGCGGGCGCCGCCAGGAGAAGCGGGGCAAGCGAGAGTGAGGCAGCGAGCGTGCGGAACATGCAATCCTCGTGATTAGAACGCTGCGCCGAGCGCGATGCGGCGCCAGTCGTTCGTCGCGCGGCAGACGTAGAGATAGGAGGCATCCGCCGCAATCTGGCCAGGGCGGCACTGAGCACCGGAGTTCGGTGGAGTACCCAGCGGAAGCAATGAGATTGACGGCATCACAAGAGCGCCGACACCCTTGGGGGCGATCAGCACGTCAATGTTGGCGTCTGGCCCGTTCGCAGCGAAATAGACCGGGCCGCCGGTCGGACCGCCCGCGAGTGTCGGGTAGTTCGCCACGTTCGGCACCCACTGGATCATACCGTAGGTCCCGCTCAGCGTTGGGTCTTGGAAAGCCGCACCGATGCTGTTGAATTGCAGGCCGATCGCTTTGCTGTAGTCGCCCACGTTTGCGGAAATGAACGCCTCGGTCTGATCGCTGGCGTCGTGCGTCCACCGCATCCGGTAGTTCGCCGGAAGGTCGATGGCCTTCGGGAACGTGTCTGAGATGGTGAGTTGCCGGAAGACGATGCCGCGGTCGAAGGTCGAGCCGTTACCAGCGATCAGGAGAGCCGCGGTCGCTGCCGACAATTGCGGGAAAGCCGGAGTACCGCCAGGAGCTTCCACCGCCTCACCGCCCGACTGGATCGCCAACCCGAGCGTGACGCCGGCCGTGGCGCTCGACGTGTAGGGCGTGAGCTTCACGACCGTGTTTGAAGCGTTGAAGACGTCGATCTCGTTTGCCCACGACCCCGTGCCCGCGATGCGCCCGCCCGTGATGTAGATGCCCCACATGCCTTGGGGGTTGGTCGTGTTGTTGTTGTACGCCAATAGGCCGAGCGGCATCGCACAACAGGTGCTCGTGGGCTCGCCGGGCAGTCCGGAACTCGACGCAGTATCTGCCGCGAACACCGCCGCGGGCTGGCTGTAACGACTGGTAATTCCCACCTGCGCATTGCGCAGCAGATAATTATAGATGCCGTTCCCCATGTACCACTGCCAATTGGACGTGTAACCGGCAAAGGTCCCATCCCAATCAGCGGCGGCGCCGATCATCACCCGATCATTCAGGCGGGTGAAGTTGGCAGGGATGCCGCCTCGATCTTTCCAATAACCGCCGGTAGAGGGGACCGAGACCTTGGCATCATTGCCTTGAATTTCTACGGCGTTCGGCTGCAACACGGTCTTGCCCGAGAGCCGCTTGCCGAGTTTCAAGGTGCCGAACACGATATCGCCCGCGTTTGGTCCGCCAGCCTTGATCCGGCCTTGCGACAGGATCTCATCCGCGCGGGAAAAGGTCGTCAAAGTCAGGAGAATGCAGAAAAACAAAGGGAGCCGCATCAGACGATCATCCACGTATTGCTAAGAATGCCGCGCCGAAAACGGACGAATGCGCCCGGCGCACGCAAGGATACGACGTTATCGGTGGTGCCTCTGATCGTGTCACCTGAGCCGTCAAGCGGCAGAATGTTCAGGACGATCGTGTCCGAGAGACTGTCACCCTCGTCGGCGACGACGAGATCCCGACCGGGCGGATATCCGTCGACATCTGGCAGCCGCCATGCGCGCGAGGCGGTCAGCGCGGGGACGGTTACATGGGTCGCTGTGACTGGGATCAGATAGTTGGCGTCAGGGCCGACTAGGCTGCTTGCTGTGACGGCACCCATGTTGACGATGACACGGCTCGTCGTGACTGCTTTACCGACAAGCAGAACCCAGCCTGATGACGGGGGTGTGGAACTGAGCACACCGCTCGCGCCAACGTAAAGCTGATCTCCGGCCGTCCACGAACCGACCGGGCCGGCGGCGTCACCGATTGTCTGGATCGCCGCGGCGCCCCCTGAAGCAGCGCCCGCGGCACAGACACCGACCACTGCTCCAGAATGGGCAGGATTGGCGGGATCAGCAGGCAGGCAATAGTTGGAGGCGTCAAGTACGACGGCGCTCCAAGCAGGAATGATGGCAGAGGCTGTCCGACTAAGCACTGTGCCGGCACCTGCCGGTCCTTGTGGACCGGGCACGGCGCTCGCAGCTCCTGCCGGACCTGCCGGGCCGGCAGGTCCGGGGACCGCCGGCCCCGGCGGTCCGACGACAAGAATCGACGCCGCACCGCTGAGCGCGTCTTGACGAACTGCCATTAGTGCCTGCTCAAGAGAGTTGCGTGACGCCGTAGGCGTGCGCGATTTCGCCAAAGAAGGCCGGCACAACGCGGCCACTCTCAGGATCAATTGCTAGGATGTCGTGCACATAGGTGCTGGGGGCGAAACGGTCAGGCGACATCATAGCGCGCGGAACGGCGAGCGCGATGGTGCCGTTCGTACCACCCGCCGCGATCGTCGGGGCGATAAAACCGCCCGGCGCAGAGTCGGCCACGAAGGCGACATTAGCGCTGGTACGCGTAAGGCGAGCCTGCAACACGAAGCGCAGACCCGTGATGTCAACAGGCGTCCGTAGCACTCCGATGGCGAACGTGTCGTCCACCGCGAACGGTGTACTACCCTGCGCCAACGTGAAGGTGATGCCGCCTGCGTAGAGCGGCAGCCCCGCCACGCCGCGAGCCGTCACGCTCCCGTCCGGCGCCTGCACGGTGATCCGCGGCATGTTATCGATCGACGTCACCGACACGACGTGATGCCCGAGAGCGGTGCCGGCATCGACTGAGGCGACCGTGAGCGCCCCATTGCCGGTGTTCGTAGCGCCAGCGACAACGCCGCCCGCCCCCGCCTTCCACAGCAGGAGCCCGTCCAGCCAGTCCGCGTTAGACTGCGTATCGAAATCGACGCGCCGCGCTTGGATGTCGACAATCTGGGTCGGCATCAGATCGCCCTAGGACGCGGCCAGCAGTTCGGCCGCGCGCTCTTCACCGAACATCTCGACCGCGGCCGTGCGCAGATCGTCAAAGTCCGGGTCGTCGCTCGCGATGTGCTGCGCGCCCTCAAAGATGCGGCGTTTGCGGACCGAGAGACCCATCAGCGTGGTCTCAATCGCCTCCGCCTCCTCGTCGGTGCAGCGACGGAACAAGTCGGCCTTGGTGGTGATGACGGCAGGCGCTGGCGCTGGCGGGTGCGAGGCGCGCAGGGTCGCCTCCAGCTCCTCGGGAGCCTCGACCTCGTAGGAGCCGCCCGACTTGGCGGCGGCGATGCAGCGCATCCGGTCGGCGAGCGGCAAGGCCGCCATCGCGTTCGTCAGCGCTTCAGCATTCGCAAAATTAACGATTACCATATCCACCCCCTTAGCCCGCAACACGCACGCCACCGAAGTGGCTCAAAGGTTGGTTGAGCATGTTGAACGTCGAGTTGTTAGGGTTGGTCTGGTAGTACGTTGCGAAACACGAGTCGCCCGGTGCCAGCCGCGCGATGGCCGAGACCGATGCGTCGTTCGCATTGTTGCCGGGCGCCGGGTAGGGGTTGCGCGCGATGGTGAGCGCGATGCCCGGCCCCGCATTGCCGGGCTTGTACCAGATCACGACCTGCTCCTCAGTGGTCGGCTGGTCGATCGCGCCCGAGGCCGTCAGGACGTAGGTGCCGCCGTCATTGGGGCCGATGATGACCCAGCCGTTCGTCTGATCGACCACGGTTCCGGCACCGACCGTGGCGGTCTTGTTGCCGTAATTCGCCATAAAGACCTGAGCGTTGGCGATAACAGAATTTGAGGGGCTATCTAGCCGCCAGTAAGTGCCGGGGATAGTGTAAAAGCTATTGTAGATGCTCTGAGTGATCTTGATCGCGGGCGTGACCAGCACGAAGCCAGTCGCCGTAGTCAACATCTCGCATACGCGCCCCGCCGGCAACTCGCCCTGGATGATCGAGGAGCCGTCCGGATAGGTCAGCGGCTTGGCGTTCTCAGGGGCAATAGTGACGTTGGCCGCGCCGGTGTTCGTGTTGCCCGCGCCAATGCGTGCTTTGACGGTTCGGCCCTCAGTGTGAACCCAATTCGGGATCGTCAGCACGACTGAGTTAACCGTGCCGGTATCGACGGAGAACAGCGGTCGACGGATCGCAGCGCTAAGCTGGGCTAAGTTGCCCGAACTCTGCGTCTGTCCAGAGTCCCCGATAGCGCGATCAAGTTCACGGAGGGGGTGCTCGAACGCTTCAGCCGGCGGGATCGACCCTTGAATAGAAGCGCTGGGGTCGCCGTTGACGTAGCCCGCGTTCGGGTCCGTCTCGTTGAACGGCTTGATGTATTTCATGGTGCGACCTAATAGAGCGGCAAGGCTTCGGGAGGCAGCGGATCGCCGCCGAATGTCTCAATTTCCAGAAGGGCGTCCGTCCCGCAGTGATCCACACCGCAACGAAACTGCGTGTAGACCTGATACACCGGCGATACGTTGGCGTAATCGAAAACAATCTCGGTGTGTGCCGGCCGGTAGCGGCGGAATAGGCATTCAAGGTCTTCGGCTTGACTGAACCGAACGTGGGGATCAACGCCGGCACGACCCGACGCCGCACGAAACCACGAGATACGCGAACCCCAGACGCGCACTTTCCAGTGAAAGCGGATCTCAGACGGGCCGATCTCCCACCTGTACGGGAGCCCGTTGATCTCCTGCTGCCGCGTGTCGCCGCAGCGCGAAATGCCCGCCATGAACGGCGAGAACTCTTGAATGCGGATGACGTAGCCGAGCCGCGCCGCGAGCCCGTAGAAGAACATCCGGCTCTGACCGCCTTGCGCGGTCATCTTTTCGAGCAGCGCCTGCCGCCGCTCCTCAATCGTCAGCGGCTCTTGCACGCACGGCTCAGGCAGGCCGAACGCACGCTCCCACTCCGAGAGCATCTGCAACGTCGCGCGCGGATCGGTCTCGCGTTCTAGAAGGTCGCCCGCGCGGCTATCGACCGGGTCGCCCCAGACCTGCGCCTGTCCGCGCAGGAGCCGCTTCAGGACGCTATCGGTGTCGCGAGGCCACGCCGTCCCGGACGGCAGCAGATCCGACCATGCCTCCGCGTAGTCGTCGCCGGAACGACGGATGTGCCGGTCAAGCATAGAAGATGTTCGTGAGAACGCCCATGTGCCCGTTGGACGGCATCACGGCATTCGCAAATTCGAGGTCGTGATGATCCTCGCCGAGGGCGCCGGAGATGGCCTCAGCTACCCAACTGGCAAAGATGGTCTGTCCAGGAGCAGCACGCTCGTAGAGCATGTCACGCACCGCCTTCTCGATAGCCGCACGCGTGGACGGCGTGTCGCGCGAGAGATTGCGCACCGTCATGCTCAGCGGCTGCGGGATCGGGCCTGAGACCCAGAAATCCTTGATCGCGACGGGTCGCACCGTATCAAGGTACGCGCGCACTCGCCCCAGATCGTCCGCGTTCGGAAACCCACCTGCGTTCGCGCGCAACTCATCGCACATGATGCGCACGGTGACGGTGCCAATGCCCATTTCGTTCGGGTAAACCCACGCCCGGGTCACGCCCGGGATGCTGAGCGCCCACTGCACGTAGTCGTCGGCGGCGCCGCCCATCGGCGGGCGTCGGATGCGTAGCAGCACACGGGTGCGGAGATCGTCGTCCGACTCCTCGTCCACGCCGCCGGAGATAGTCTCAACAACCGCCGATCCGTTCACGCCAGCGAGAGCGATGGGTAGGGAGAGCGTCGCATCCTGCTCACGATTGCCGACGCTGCCGGGCGTCAACGCCTCCACGGCAACCGATGTCGCCGAGGCGCCGATGATCACCACCTCCGTCGTCTGGTAGATGATCGCGTCGGCGCTCTGCACCGTCGTGCCGAGAGGCACCGTCGTGCCGGCGATGCCGGTCAGGAGCACAGTGCCCTTGGCGTAGGTGGCGGCCTTGCGCCCGCCGAGCCAGATCGCGCCGTGCCGGTCCAGCCACTCCGTTTCGGCCGTGTCAGGCAGGAACTGCCGCGCCAACCAATCAAGATAAAGCAGGTTGAGGTAGGCGAGCCCCGCGTTGCTGTCGGCGAGAACCCGCAGCACGGAGTTCGGCACCGTCGCGTCGGCACCGGGAAGGTGCGCGGCGATGTCATCGCGCGTGCGAGCGCGAACCTCACGGAGAGTGGGAGTGGTCCAGGCCATGGGTCTCAGGCGTAGGGCAGCGACACGCGGATGCCGCGCCACAGATCCTCAAAGACGAGCGCGACGGGCTGCTCCCGGCCGCGATAGAGCGTCACTTGCGCGTCGATGCGCTCAGTGCCGTTGCGAACCACATCAACCTCGACGCGCGAGGCGATGCGGCGCTGCGGGTCGGTGAAGGGCTCCAGCGCCTCTCGGATGTAGGCTTCGGCCCGCGCCGTGGTCGAACCCTCCCGGGCGCCGGACGGCGTGATAGAGGCACGGGACAGCAGCCACAGCCGGGAGCCGATAGGCCATCCATCCCAGATCTGGCGGGCGTCGGCATCTGCCCACCAACCGCGCCGGTCCGCGCTGTTCGGGTCCGGCAGCGTGTCGGCATCGTCCGCGCGCCGGTCGGTGCAGAGCGCCACCGTCACGGCGGTTGCCAACTCATGCTCCGTGTCGAGATCGCCGAGTGGCGTCAGCAGAAAATCGAGCGTCACGGCCTCGAACGGCGAGCCGGACTGCTTCAGTCGGATGTCTGTCACGGCGGCTCAGCGGTTTGAGAAGACGGTGGGACTGCCGGTCGTCACGACTGCGCCGCAAGAGCAGCGGCTGCCCACGCGGGCGGTAGCGCGACCGTTGGTGGGCCAAGCATCGTTGCCATCCGTGATGGTCACGAGGCCGTGCTGCTGGCATTGGACTTTGTCGCCGACGCGGGCCACGGGGCGCCCGTTCACGTAGACGGTGTCCGATCCTTCGATGATCTCGCCGCCGTGATCAATTGCGTCTCCACGCCGCGCTACAGCTTTCGCCATAAACTAACCCAAGAACAGCTTGCCGCCGGGGCCGGGCTTCTTGGTGATGTTCGGCCCGTCCAACTCGACCGAAGCGCCGCCCTTCGTTGTCATGGTGATCTTCTTGCCGTCCTTATGCTGGACGATCGTGGAGAGCACCTTACCGTCACCATCCACGACGTTGTGCGTGATGGTCTGCGACGAGGTATGGGTAACGCCGTCCTTGTGCATCACCGTCTTGTTGCCGCGGTGATCATGCTGGGCGATGTCGCCGGGCTTGAGATCCTTCGGACGGTAGCGCCGATCCGCGACAGACAGCACGACGGGGTGGCTCTCGTCGCCGCCGAGGTAGGCGATCATCACCTCAGCTTCCTTGTCCTTTTCCGGCGGGTTGGGGACGCTGGTAAACCCATAGGGGTGCCAGTGCTCCACGTTGGTTTTCTTCTGCCCGAACCGATCGCGGATGGTCAGTTCCTGCATCATCGGCTTGTCGTCGGCCGAGATCAGGGTGCCGCGGGTGATGCCGAGATAGGCGCGGCGGGCGGCATCAGCGATGGAGCTGCGCAGGGTCATGTGGGCTGCTCAGGCTGCGCGGGCGGGATGGCTTGATAGAACGAGTCCGACTGCTGGCCGTCGCTGTACTTCTGCTGGAACGCGCCCGCGTTCACCAGTTCGAGCGTCGTCGTCGTGCCGCCAGCCACGTCCTGCGAGTAGACGTAACCCCAGAGGCGCAATTCCATCTGCCCGCCTTGGATCGGGAAGAGCGCTGGCGAGCGCACCGTCACGGACTCGCCCAAGTTCCAGAGACTGCCGGAGGGGTTGAGCCAGCCCTGGTAGGTCAGCGACACACGCAACTGCGAGGCGGCAAGGGCGGCGGCCTCCATATTGACGCGGGCCTGCAATTCCTTCTGCGTGAGCGGCATCTCAGCCAAGACGATCCGCTTCGTACCCTTCGGGCCTCCGGACACGTCTGTCTTGGCTTGTATCTCAGCAGCCTTCTTGCCGAACAAGCTGTCTGATCCTTGAGCCTGCGAGCTGCCGACGAGCGAGGCCACAGAGGGCATCTCGATCATGCAGTTGGCAGCGAGGATGTTGACGCCTTCCGCGAACATCGCACCGCCGCCCGACTTCGGGCCGGCGATGAGGTTGCCGCTCTCGTCGGCGTGGAGCCAAAGGCCGCGCTGCGAGCACAGACGCGACACAAGATCGAAGGGCGTCTCGCCGTAGCGGACAGAGACGTTCGGGAACTTCTCCTGCCACCCCTCGGGGCCGTTCTCGACCTTGAAGTTCAGGCCGTAGGGCTGAAGCACGCGTTTGGCGATGGCGTCCACAGAGTAGTTGCGAAACTGCCCGCCCGGGACGTCAACGGAGGCTTCCGTGATGGTACCCGCCTTCGAGTAGCCCTCGATCTGAACGAGATGCTGTTGCGGCGCGATGGCGGCCTGCCGGCGCGAGATGTAGCCTTCTTGGATCACCACTTTGCCGGCGAGCGCGATGTCCACCCGATCGCCGGGCTTCAGTCGCAGTTGCAGATGCTCGCTCGGCTCCGCCACGATGAGGCGGAAGGTCCGCATCCAGTTCGGATTGCCGAAGCTCTGCTCAACTGCAACGTTGATCCAATCCCGGAACACGCCGCCGGTCGTGCGAACCTCGCAATATTCCTCAAGCTTCGGCATCGTCAGGCCGACAGCCGCCGGCCCGAGGCGGGCGCGAAGAGCGGGTGAACCATGCCACGGTTCTCTGCGACCAACTCCTCGACCCGCGAGCCGTCACCGTAGAACAGGTTCGCGATGGCGAGCGCAGGCCGGCGCCGCGGCAGGCTGTAGGAGACCATCCGCGGCAGAGGACGGGCGCGCTGCGTGAGGTCGCGCACCAACGCCGCCTGAAGGGCGGTCAGCGCCCGGAAGTTAGTCTGATCCAACCTGTCGGCCGCGAACTCCGTTGCGGCATCGAACGCCGGCACAAGCCGGGCGAGCGCGGCGTCCACATCCTGACGGCTCACGAACACCGTCGCGGCGACGATACGCGCGGAGGTGATGAGAGCGAGCCGGATGCCGGTCTGCAACACCGCGAGCGAGGCCGGGCCGTGCGAGATGCGCGGGGTGATGCTGGCGCGGACACGATCCATCGCGTCGAGCGTGGCGCCGGCAGCACGGGCAAGCCGGAAGCACTCGGCGAGTGAAGCGCCGAACGTGAACGCCTCGACCCTGTCTTCCGCCTCCGCTGCAAGGGCGCCCGTGGCCCGCCGCAACTCCGCGGCCTCCAGGGTGCGGCCCGCGCCGGCAACGGCCTCCAGAGCCGCCAGGATGGCCCGCAAATCGGCCGCAGCAACGCGGCGCTCGGTGAGGGTCAACGCCACTCTCCGTTGTCTTCGGAGCCGCCCACCGCCGCGCTCTCGGCCTCGGTCGCCTTGTCGTTCACGGCGCCCTGCGTCGGCTCGGAGATGAGATCGCGATAGGACGTGTTGCGCGCCTCCACGAAGACCATCTCAAACACGCAGTAACGCAGTTGGTCCTTGTGCTCCGTGCGAGCCCAGGTGTCAGGCCGGGCCTGCATCTGGCCCATCGTGGGGTGCACGAGAAGGCCGGGACCTTCCTGCTCTAAGGCTTCCTCAAGCTCGTCCGCCTGCGCGTCGTAGTCGTCACCGATCAGGTAGGCGGTGACGGTCCGACGCCGCGCACGCCGCCCCAGATCCTCGTCCAGCGGCTCATCGCGTTTCGGGAACTCGTGGGTGATGCCCCGGCGCCCGCCGCCCTTGGTGCTCGCTTGGATCTGGAACACAACGCCGCGGAATGAGGCGGGGCGGAGGCTGTCACGCCAGGACACTCAGGCCCCCTTCGCAAACGGCAAATGTCTGCCTACATGACGCCGCATGCTTCGCTTCATCCTGCCCGCGCTCGTCCTCTCCACCACCGCGTTCTCGGCCAAGGCCGAGTCATTCGACGCTATGGCGTATTTCAAAGAGCGTGCATTCGACGCTCTGGCGATTTCGAGAGTAGCGGATCGCTTGTGTACGGGTCTCGTTCTAGACCAATTTCAGGCCAAGATGTCTATGGAAAGCCTGAAGATATCGGGATGGAACGAGATACCGCGGAAGCATGTTGAGCGGGCTTTGTCTGGCTTTGAGAACAGCACGTCTGATGCCTGTGAATACGCTTGGGCGATGTACGGCATCGGCTCAGGCGGGCAACAGAACCCGGGACTTCGCTTTCTAAGACGAGGCGTCGCCAACCCCTTCCCTCGTTAACGTCAAGACTCCCAATCGGCCGGCGCCATCTGCCGCGACTTGGAGACCTTCACGTCCCGGAACATGCCTTCCGTGTTCGTGCGGGTCTTCATCCCGGCCGGGGCGTTGCTGAAGGTGATGTCGAGCGAGGCTGAGCCCGTCACCTTCTGCGGCGCCGCGCCCATCGCGCCAGCGCCGCCGAACCGACGCAGCATCATCTCATCGCCCATTCGACGGTGCGGAACGTCGTTCGTCACAACCTCGTCGTCACGTAGCCGCGACCACCCCTTGCTCCCGGGCTGATAGGTCGGCTCGCGCTCGTACCAAGGCTTCTCAGCACTCGCACCCGCCGCATCGCCGGCGCCAATACGAGGCGCCGTTTCGCCCCGGGCGAGTGCAGCCCGAAGCGCCGGATTGTAGTTCGCCCAATTCTTCACACCGCCGTGGCGCAAGAGATGGAGGGCGACCTTCGTCTGGTCTTCCAAGCTCGACGCCATCGCGTTCGGCGTCCCGATGCCGTACAGAGGAGCGATCCTCCGCCAGTTCGAGTTGAGCATCTGGAAATAGCCTTGGGCTGTGTAGCCCTTTGGCGTGGTCGGATCGAGGCCCTGCCCCTTTCCCACGTAGTTCATGACGTTCCGACCTTGGCTCTCATACTTCATGATGAGCCCGAGCGTGTTGCGCTCAGCGTCCGTCATCGGAACCGTATCAGGGACCCCCGCGCCGCCCCTGCCGCTCGCGCCGGAAGCGCGAGAACTCTGCGCGGGGCCGCCGAGTGGTCCCCCACCGGCAATTGCCGGGGCGGATGGCGAGATTGCTGCCCCGCCTGCGCCACCCACTCCGCCGAAGCCGGTCGCTCGCGCGCCACCTACCCCGCCGAAGCCGCCGAGCGCCGCGCGGTGGATGAGGCCGCCACCGATGGCGCCGTTAAACGACTGCTGCTGCACGGTGGCGTTGCCGCCCGTCTCGCGCAGCTTCTGCAACTCGTCGCCGACCCGCTTCATCTCTTCGATGAGCCGGTCGCGCTTGGCCCGCGTCTCCTGCGCGCCGAGTTCATCGCCGCCCATCTGCTTGCGGGCCGCGTTCTCGCCGAGCACATCGATCTGCCGGCGCAGTTCGTCGCGGCGCTGGACCAGCGCGCCCGTCTGCTTGTCGCCGCCGATCGCCGCCGGGCCGCGCACGTTGGTCTCGCCGCCCGTGATGAAGCCCTTGACCGCCTGATAGATGCGGACCAGCGCCTCGATCTCCTCCTTGACGGACTGAAAGCCCTTGCGGATGCCGTCCAGCTCGCCCTTGAAGAACTCCAGCGCGGCCGGGGACTGCAACGTCTCCACGAAACGGTTCAGATCGCGCAGGAGCGGCGTCAGCGCGCTGTTGCGCAGCCCCTCCATGTTCGCGCGCAGGCCCGACAGCGTCTCCTCAAACTTCTGCGCCGCGTCCACCTGGGCCTGGGTCGTCCGGCCCATCTTGGACTGGATATCGGCCAGAACCTTCTCGAAATCGCCGCCGATCATGCCGGCCACGCGGCCGGGCTCGTCGGTGCCGAACAGCATGCGCGAGACACGGCGGCGCACCACCGGATCGGGGATGTTGCCCAGCCCTTCCATCGCGCGCTTGAGCGCGGCGTCCATGTTCGGCGCGTTGACCAGATCCTCTGCCAGCTTGCCGAGGTTCATGGCCTGAAGGCTGGTGTAGGTCTCACCCCAGCGACGACGGAGATCCCGCATCGTCTCGCCGAAAGCGAGCACGGAGCCCTGCATCGCCTGCGTGGAGACACCGAACCGCTCACCCAACTCGCCGAACGCCCGCAGCTTGTCGATCGCCACTCCCGTCTCGCGGGAGAGCATGCTGAGCTGCTGCGTGTTGCCCGAGAAGTTGCGGATCGCCGTCGTGATGCCGCTGAGCGCGGCGCCCGCAGCGAACCCGCCGACGCCGAACGCGGCGAGAGCGGGCGCCATGCCTTGAATGGCTGTGGTGGTCTTGGTGATCGCCCCGTGCGCGCCCTCAAAATCCTTCTTGAGGGTGTTGGCGGCGGGTGAGGCAGCGACCTGCCCGAGAGCCGTCCGGAGACCGCGCAGCGGCCCCGTGAACCGATCCTCGACTGAGGCAACCAGCTTGAGTTGATCGTCAGCCATCGGACTCGTCGGGAGGCGGCGGGGGCGGCGGCTTCGGGAGCACCGCGACCGTGCGCTCTAGGATCAGGTTGCGCTCTGCGGCCGGAAGGGCGCCAGGAGACACGGAGAAGGGCCAGCAGTGGTAGGTGACGCCGAGCCGCAAGGCGTCATCGAACGCCTGCTCTAACGCGCCGCCTGGGACAAAAAACGGGACAGGATGGTGGTGAGCCGGATCATGTCCGAGAGCGCCATACGCTTGATACTGGCCTCCGGCACCTTCGTCAGATCAGCGATCAGTGCCGCCGCCGTCTCGTCCGTCAGCCCGCGCGTGAGGAGTCCGTACTTGACCGCGTGATCGGCGGTCGGCTCCTCAAGCACGATCTCCGTCTTCTCCTCATCAAAGGAGCGGATCGCCTTGCGGAGCGGGAAGCGGAAGGGAAATTCCAAGTCGCCGTCCGGCTTCTCACCGGCCAGCAGAGGACGAGCGCCGATGCCGTCAGACATGCTCAGAACTCATCGCAGGTGGTGCCTTCCCAGCGGATGGCAACCGAGCCGGCCGAGGTGTTGATCTCGAACGCGGACGTCGTGAACGCCTCGTGCAGCACGTAGGACCGCCCGTTGTTGAGATCGGCCTGCACGGTGGCATCCGTGATGTTGGCGAGTTCTTCGATCGACAATTCGCCGAGCGTGGACAGAGTGCCGGCGATGAACGGCAGACGATACGCCTCCGTGTAGCCGTGCACGCCGTCCATGCCAGCCACGCCCGTGCGCTGCGTCGGGGACGGCGAGACGACGAAGTCGCCCTTGAGAGGATATTGCTGGCCGTTCGCGCGCACGACCGCGGTGCCACCGATGGCGGGCATAGTCTAATCTCCGATTGTCGGGAAAGATCAGGCAGCAATGCCGATCGGAATCTGTAGGCGGAACTGCGCAAGCACGTTCACGCGGCGAAGCTGGTTGATGAGATCCGGCGGGAACAGCACTTCGACCGTGTTCGCGTCGGTGCTCGACCGCTCGACAACGAGAATGGCTTTCGAGCCTTCCACGTTCTCAACGATACCCTCAAACTCCAAAGCGCGCAGAATAGAGATGATCTCACCCTTGATGGTCTTGGGCGTGACGATCGCCTGACCGGCGCCGTAGCGCGTGCCGTCGTTCGCCAGCTTGTGTCGCGGGTACTTGGAGCTGATCGTCAGCCGGACGCGCGTGAACACCTCATCCAAGGTGCTGAGGGTCGTGGCGAGTTCGTAGGCGTTGTCAGCCTGCCCGAGGGTGTTGCGCTGGTAGGTGGTCTGTTCGCGCAGGATCTGCGGCACGTTGGTACCCGTGCCGTCCACGTCCGTGCCTTGGATCGCAAGGCCGTTCTGAGCGAGCGCGTTGAGCTGCGTCTTGTTGAACCGGAAGGCCCGCGGCGCGGGCAGGACCGGGTCCATCGTCAGCGTCTGGAGCGGACGCGCAGGATCAGCCGAGAGCGCCTGCGCGGCGCGCGAGGCGTAAGCCGCCGACCACACCCACATGGGCGAGGGCGACTGCGGCTCCACCGCGAGGCAGGAGATCACCGGATAATTGTTGCCCGGCCCCCAGGTGATGTGCCCGGAGTAGGTGTCCCGGCGCGCGCACCAGATCTGGCCGTAGGACTGCCGGAACGGCCCCCAGCGCCCGCCATCGCCAAAGCCGTACTCGCCGGCCCAGAGAGCGAGCGAGCCACTGTCGGTGTGCGGCAGGGCGAGGAACTTGTAGGCGACGTCGCCGATGTTCGCGATGGCGGCCGTGAAGTCCGGAGTGCCGGTGCCGCCCGACAGCACGTTGTTGGCAGGGTAGGTCAGCGCGAGCCCGGCCGGCAGGAATTGCCCGCCGTAGAAGCCGAGCACGCTGTCCTCAATGCGGATGTCGTTGCTCGTGACGCCCTTCCACTTCGCGGTCAGGGTGACGACGTTGCTCGCGGCAACGGCGGTCACAGGCAGCCGGGTCGCGCCGTTCACCGCCGCCGCGATCTTGGTCGCAACGTTCGCCGTCGTGTCGGACGAGCCGATCGCGACGGGAACCACGAGGCCCGCGATGTAGAGATAGACCGTACCGGCCACGCTCGGCGCCGACGTGGCGGTGATCGTCCCCGTCGCGGCCACGCCAGCGGCGGGTTCCGGCACCGGCACCGCGAACAGCGGCGTGGTCTTGTTCAGGGCGAACCACACCCGGAACATCTCGGCGAGCATGGAGCCCGGCCCGAACAGCGCGTCAGCGTTCGCCTGCGTGCCCACCGCGATCGGGATGTTCGCAGGCGCCGTACCGGCAGACGTCGGATGCCCCGCGAGCAAACCGAAGCGCTGGTTGACGGGCGTGCCGGCCTGCGAGGGATCAACCTCGATGCTGACGCCCGGAAGCTTGTAGTTCGGCGGGATCTGGGAGAAGGAAACGGCCATAGGCTTACTTCCCCTTCAGGAGAGCGGCGGGCGCCTCGTCCGGCGCATCCTTGAGCGCGCCTTCCTGAAGCAGACGAAAGGTGAAGCTGTCGGCAGGCCACAGACCGCGGCCGTTCTCGTCCAAGGTCTCGCCGCTCGGGACATGGACGAGCGTGCGAAAGTCCTTGCGCGTCGCCATGACGGCGCGCTTGGCAGGTTCGGTCATGATGGGTGGTCCGTATTCTAGACTAGGGCTGCCGATGATTGATCGTCGTCCTGATCGCGGGAGCGTCAGGGTGATTGATCGGGCGCGTCGTGATGCGCGTGCGCAGGAAGTCGTCTTCCACCAGCGGCTCGAACTTCGTGCGGTACTGCACGGTCATCTCGACCCGCGCTTCGCCGTAGTAAGTTTCACCACTCGGCGGGAATGACTGGCTCTCGGAGAGCCCGACGATGCCCTCAAGATCCGCGACGAAGTCGGGATCGGTGAGGATGAGGTTGATCGTCCGATTGGTGTAGTCGGCCAGCACGCTCTCAAGGCGGTTCTGATCGCCGCTGTCGATGGTGATCACCACCCCGAGCGTCAGGTCGTTGACGAAGCGCGGCTCGCCGTGGTTCGCGTCACCGTCCGGCACGCGCACCTCGCGCAACAGGAAGACGGTCGCGGCGGGGAACTGGTCTCCCGGCTCCATCTGCTGAACGATGCTGTTCTTCACCGTCTGAAACAGCCCGGAGCCGGACACCAACTCAAAGGCATGGTCACGGATGGCGAACGCTTCAGGGCTCACAGCCGTCCGCCTCGGATGTTCTCAGCCTTGATCACCCACGACTGCGCACCGAAGCCGTCGTCGCCCGTGTCTTCGATCGTGAAGACAAGATCCTTGAGGAAAGGGATCTCGTTGCTGTCGATGTTGGACAGCTTGTCGCCGCGCGTCACCGAAACCGGCAACTCGGTCACCCTCACGTCGAAGGTGTAGTTATCCATACGGGTGACTTCGCCCATCTCGTTCGTGTAGTCGGCCGGAGTGAGCCGGAAGATCCCACGAATGGAGACCGGCGCCATACCGGGCGCCGATCTGACTGGCGTGAGCACCGCTCTCGTGCCGAAGATGTCTTGGTTCGGCCCGAGAACGAGGGTGCTGAAGTCCAGCCCCACGGCAGACTCAGAGGGTCTGAGTGCCGCGCAGGCGGACGCGGCCGACCGCGGACGGGTTCGCCGCAACTTCAGTCGCCACGCCGAGCAGGGTCGTGCTCGTGGTGGACGTGGTCGCGTTGCCGGCCGCGCCGTCCCAGTAGATTTTGTCACCGATGGCCCAAGCCTGGGCTGAGACCTTCGGGAACTCGAACACGCCGGTCGTCTTGAGCGCCACGGGAAGGCCGACAGCCGCCGTGGTGGTCGCAACGCCGATAATGGAACCGAGAACGACAACGCCGCCGCTGACGACGCCGCCGGAAGGAGCCGGGACGGTCAGGGTGTCGCCCGGCTGAATGAAGTTACGCATTATCCGATCTCCGGATGAGGGAAGAAAGGCGCCGGGACGACGCCGCTCATATTACGTTAGGTAAGTTAGGCCCCAGCGTTACGATAGAGGCCGCGCCAATGCAGAGCCTTGACGCCCGCGTCCATGCGGACCTTCATCTCCACGCCGTCCACGGACCAGCCATCCTTCTGATCAAGGAACGGCTCCTCGACACCATCCAGGTAGGTGACTTCGATGGTGTCGGTCTGCTGCGGGTCGGCCGCCATGTACCAGGACGTGCCCGTGAGACGGGAGTCGGAGATGGCGGTGAACATGCCCTGGATCGGGTTGCGGATCTGGCCCGCGTCACCCGGGTAGTTCTGCGAGTAGAGCGCAGTCTGGGTCGGCAGCCAGAGCGACGGCGGGGTAAGGATGAACTTCGGCAGGATGCCGCCGCCCGTCCCGATGCCGCTCATGTCCGTCTGGACCTGCATCGCCGTCATGCCGGCCGCCAGCGTCGCGATGGTCGGCTGACCGACGACGGTGGCGAGATTGCCGTGCGCGGCGTTGAACAGCGCCACCCCGTCCTGCATGGTCGGGTTGCCGTTCAGGATGCCGTAGACGAGATTGCCGATCGTGCGCTTGGCCGCGCGCCCCATCTTGCGGGGCGTGTCGGAGATGAACTGCAGGTCGTCGTTGATGATCGCCTGACGGGTGATGGCGAACATCTTGCCGTAGGTCGCGACCTGCACGACGGTGCCGGTGTCACCCATCGTGGCATAGGTGTACTCAGCGCCTTCCTCGACCTTCGTGAGGGCGGGGAACAGACCCATGTCCACGCGGCTGATCGGACGGAAGTCCGAAGCCGTGCCCCGGCCGGTCCAGAGCGGGAAGGTCTCCTCGACCTCCTGATAGCCCCGCAGGACGGACCGATAGGCCACGTTCTGAAGGATCTGCGGAAAGTCGCTGGTGGAGTGGAGTCCCGCCTCGTTGCGGACGGTGAACGACCGCCCGACCATCTCCAGCCGGTTCTCGCTGCCGGTCTTCATGTTCCGGACGGACAGCGAGGAGCGGGCGAGTTCAGTCAGGGTCAGGCCGGTGAACTCGTTGCGCTCGCCGCCCGCGAGGCCGACGCGGGCCATGAGGCCCTTTTCGGCACCCTGCGCCCAGCGGTCGACGCCGTCAGCGGTCACGACCGCAGCGGCGGGACGCTGATCGCCGGCCGGGTTGTCCTGCCGGCTATTCTGGGTCTCGGACCAACGGTCCACGATCGCCATCTTGGCCTCCGGCAGCGCGATGCTGTTCTGGATCAGGCCGGTGATGAAGATGTCGGCGGGGTCGATCTTCGCCGAGCGGGCGGCGGCCAGGATGCCGGTGACGCGAGCGCGCTCGGCTTCGGCAGCGGCCAGACGCTCGGCCTTCACGTCAACCGAGGGGGCGGAGAGGTGCGTCACGACGGGGTCCTTGTTCTCGATAGCCGGCGGTGCGGCGGGGTTGGTCCCGCCGACGCCGGAAGCAGCCTGATCAGCCATGGCTTTTTCCTGGGGTTGCGCGGCGGGGGCCGCAGGTTTCGCGACTTCAGAGGCGCGAGCGGTGACTGGCGCCAGAAGTCGGGCCAGATCCTTCTTGTCGAGCAGAGCGCAGGCAGCGATCTGCATCGGCGTATCGATCTCGTCGGCGAAGCCGCGCTCAACAGCGTCAGCCGCCGACATGTACGTCTCGGCCTTCATCAGGGCTTCAATTTCCGAAGCCTCAAGGCCGGTGCGAGCGGCATAGATGTTGACGAGGATCTGCTTCTGCCGGTCGATCTCGTCGGCCGTGGAGCGCAAATCTTCCGAGCCGCCGATCGCCACGCCCCACGGGTCGTGGATCATCATCGTGGCGCTCTCCGCCATGACGATGCGGTCGCCCGCCATAGCGATAATGGAGGCGATCGACGCCGCCATCGCGTCAATGTGGACCTCAACCGGCTTCCCGGAGGCGCGCAGGTTGTTGTAGATCGCCAGCCCTTCGACCACGGAGCCGCCGGGCGAGTTGATCCGGACCTTGATCGTGTCCTGATCCGCCAGTTCAATCAGCCCGTTGAGGACGTCGATCGCGCGGACCGACCCTTCCATCATGTCGAAGGGGTCTACGACGCCGTAGAGCACGAGTTCGCCGTTCATCACGAGCGAACGGGCGCCTTGCGAAAGCGCGCGGGTAGAGAGCCCACCCGCGGCAGGCGTCTGCTTCTTTGGCATGTGGGTGTCCGTCTACTGCGGCAGTTTCGGCGTCTTGGCGTCTTTGTCCGCCTGAGACGCACCGCGAAGCGTGGTGTTGCGAGGGTCAGAGTCGAGGATCAGCCCGAACTTGTCGGCAATCTCGTTGTCCTCAACGATGCCCTTGAGCCAGTCGTTGGGGTCGTAGCCGAGTTTGCGCAGTTCTTCCGACCGCCAGCTCAGGCCGTTACGAATGGCGGCTGCCGCGGCCTCAACTTCAACCACGGGATCAATCATCTCGCGCCGGGGCGGCGTCCAATCGAGGCCGAACGGCTCAGAAGAGCCAGTCACGACGTTGGCAGCCTCAAGCGTCCACGCCTCAATCGGCCCGAGCATCTGCGGAATGAGCATGTTCCAGCGCCAGCTATCAATGCTGCGCTGATACTCAAGCCAGCCCATGCGGCCCGACGAGTAGTTGACCTGACTCAGGTTGCCGGTCAGCGCCTCGTAGGGGATGTTCAACCCGGCCGCGATCTCGCGCAGCGTCTCGGTGGCGTAGGGACCGAAATCCTGGGTCGTCGGCGGCGTGGCGAAGGAGACCGATTCCCCGTCTCGCAGCCGCTCGATCATCCCCGGCTCGAAACTCTCGATCGGGTACGGGGACGAGCCGTCGTTCGGCATGATCGTGCCGTCGCCGCCAACACCCTCGACCCCGTTAAACTCGTCGTTTGAGGTGATGAAGGCCGCGAAACACGAGGCGATCTTCTGCCGCATGAGCTGCGCATCGACGTAGTCGGCGTAATCGCGCATCCGCGTCATCACGGGCGCGAACCAACTGACGCCGCGCACCTGCCCCGGGCGATCCACCCGATAGATGTGCGCTACGAAGTCGGCCGACACGCGCCGCCCCGTCGAGACGAGGGCGCCGTTGCCGAAGATCGAGCCGGGGTGCCGGTCGTACAGGTAATACGCGACCCGCTGACCGATCAGGTTGAACTCAACGCCCTGCACGACGGCGTTGCCGTTGTCGAGGATGCCGTCACGCGACGTGTCGAGGTAGTCGGGTTCGAGAACCTGCAACTGGAACGGCAAGGCGAAGCCGTCGCTCGGGCGCCGGACGCGCCGCCGGATCAGAACCTCACCCGCCTCAACCACCGTCGCCATCGCGAGCGACTGCAAACCGTAGAGATTATGCCGGCCTTCCGCGTCGATGTCCGTGCTGTCGAAGTGCTTCCTCAGCAGGTCGCCGATCTGCTTGGTGCGCGGCTCACGATCCGACTTGACCTGCGGCAGGATGCCAGCGCCGACCACGTTGTGCGCAATCGTGGACTTCGCCCGCTGCGCGAAGGCATTGTTGCGCACCATGTCCCGCGCGTTGTCGCGCAGGAGCCGGCTCGCAATGCGGATCTCAGTGTTGGCGTCCGACGAGACGCGCCGCCACCCCTGCGCACGACGCCCGAGAGTGGCCGCCTCGTAGAGGTTGCGAGTGGTCGCGGCCCGGGTCATGCGCTGACGCGCAGCAACCCGCTTCTCTGCCCGCTCGGGCGAGATATAGCCGATCGCCCGATCCAACAGGGTCGGTTCGAGCATGATCAGTAGAACCCGCTGCGAAAGCCCGCCACCGTGCGCCGGGCGCGCGTGGTCAGGCCCAACTGCCGCATAATGCCGTCGCGAATACGATAGAGTTCGTTCAGGTCGCGGAAGTTGGTGGACTTGTCGCCATAGCTGGCGCTATCGGCACCCGACGCGATGATGCTGTTGATCTGCTCAAGTTGCGCCAGCAGGCGCGCTTGAAGCGTCGGGTCGATAGGCATGGCGATGCAATCCGCGGCTTAGCGGCCCTTGCGCGGCCCAGCGGTGTCGGTGCTGGCCTCGTTGTTGAACGGACCTCGTCCGCCCTGCTTGGTGCGCGGGTCGTTGTCCTTGTCGCGACCGGCGATCTCAGCGCCCTCGCCCGTCACGCCCTGCACGGCCTGCTGCTCGGCCTCGGCCTGCGAAAGCATCACGCGCCCGGCATCGTGCTCCACGCGGCTGTTCGGAGGCAGCTCGGTGCCCATCTCGGCGGAGCCAGCGAGCCCCATCGTCACGGCCTTGACCTCGCCGCCGGCCACGCGCACGGCGGAGACGACGCCGAAGGGATCGACCACAGCCGCCACGAGATCGCCGCCCGAGAGCGCTTCCTGCACGTCCGCATCGCTCACGTATTCGACGGGAAGCTGAAGGTTGGTGCCGGCGCTGTCCACGGGTGCGCCCGGGTAGGTCCACACCGCACCGCGCTTGACGAGCACGCCCGGCCCCTTGTCGGCGAGCGCCTGAAGATCAGCCTTCTTGGACATGGTTATCTCCGAGAGTTGAGCCAGCCGGATCGGCGCGGGATGTGGCCCGGCCTGCGGAGGGGTGTTGATGGCGGGCGCCGCTCCTCAGCGGCGATGACATGGGCCGGAGGCGGCTCCGGTTCGGCCCGCACGGGCGCGGGCGCTACGGTAGTGGTCTCAGGCGCTTGGGCGGGCGTCACGCGATCCAGCCGCAGCGGCAGGGACCGAAGGGCAGAGAGCGCCAGGACCATCGTGTCCAGCGCCTCGTTCCGCTTGCCCTTCTGAAGCACCCACACCCGGTAGGGCCGTCCCTCGCGGTAGCGGGTGACGACTTGTTCGGAGGTCAACTGATTGAAGTAAGCCGCATCAAAGGCGGTCTCTGCCGGAAAGTGGATGTAGCCCGGCCCCGGCTCCTTGATCCTCAGCCGGCCGTAGATCGCTTCCTTGGCCGTATCGACGCCGATGGCGAAGACCTGTTCGGCGCCCTTCACGCCACCTTTGCTGGCCCGCTTCGGCCAGATCGGGCGAGGGCCGCCGACGCCCTTCGTCGCGAATACGCGGCGGTTCCGGCGCGCACGGCAAAACGCATAGACCGCAGCAGCATGATGGCCGCCGCTGTCGATACAAGTTGAGCGAACCTTGAACGCTCGGCCGTCCGCTCCGCGATACGTCGCCAAGAGGAGGGCATCCAATTCCTCCCACACCTTCGGCTGCGCGGGATCGCCGTGCAGAACCTCGTACAGGCAGGGCCAGGCCTCTTCCTTGGCCCCGAACCCAACGATCTGCACCTCCAGACGGTCGTCCTGGGTATCCACCCCGGCCGAGAGGGCGATCACGCCGTCCGGCAGGGTCTCGTGATCATAAGGCTCGCCGCGGGTGATGAGGGAGCCGGCAGCAACCGTCTCGCCCTGCTCCTCCCAAGTCTCTCCGAGCACTAGGTTGACGAAGGTCTGTAGCAAACTCGGGTCGTTGCGAACCCGAAGGAACTCCTCAACGAGAAATCGCCACGCGGCATTCTCGAAAAGCGAGTAGGCTGCCCAGATGTGGAAGCCGGCATGGCCTGCGAACGGCTTTTCGGCGACCCACTCGCCGCCGTCGATCATCCGCGGCTTGTCGTGCTCCTCAATCACGCACCCATTAGCCTCGCACACGAAATGCGCGGTCTCCGGGTAGTGCTTGACGGTCTCACCCTTCTCGTTCTTGTCCTTGTTCCACGTCAGGTTCGACCACTTGAGAACCTGTTTGTGGTCGCAGTGCGGGCAGTGGACGTGGTAGCGGCGCTGATCGCTCTCATTCCACGCCTTCTCAATCCGGCTGACACCCTTCAGTGTCGGGGTCGAACCCAAAATGATCTTCCGGTTCCAGAACGACTCGGTGCGCTTGATGCCGAGCGCGATCTGATCGCCTTCGTCGCCCGCGCCGCCGGTCGGATAGCCGTCGATCTCGTCAAAAGCCGCGATGCGAGCCGTGATGCGCCGGAAACCGCCTGGCGAATTGGCGCCGATGAAGGCGATTGATGACCCGTTCCGAAAAACGCGCTTGGCAACGCGCTGATTGCTGTCCTTTGCCTTCAGATCGCCCGCGATCTCGGCCAGAACCGGCGTATCGCGCAGCATCGGCGCGATTTCGGTCCGGCTATAATCCTCCGCATCCTCCACGCGAGGCTGCACGATGAGGATCGGCGAGGGGTCCTGATGGATATAGAAGCCGACGACGTGGTCTAGGATCTTCGTATAGCCCACTCGGGCCGACTTGATGACCGTCACCTGACGCACTTGGGGCGACGTGACCGCGTCCATGATGCCGTTTTGATAAGCGAACGCCCGGAATTTACCGTGATCAGCGCTCGTTTCGGCCGAAAGATGCGCGTAGCGATCCGCCCACTCGCTCAAACTAAGCCGTGGCGGCGGCTTCTGCGCCTCGTCAAGGCCCCGATTCAGCCTTTCAATGAACCGTGCCGAACCGCTCGCGTAGGACGTCGCGGAGTTCACTGAGGCTGACGTGCCCCTCACCATCAAGCGTCAATTCCTGAAGCACGAGTAACACCTCGGCCTCGACAAGCGCCCTCACCTCTTCGGCGGACTTCAGAACGGCCGCGCGGGGCGCCACGCGGGTCGGCAAATTCAGGAGCTTGTTCCGCACCCGGGCGTACTGTTCCACGATCCCGGCGATCACCGTGTCGATCGGGACGACCGCGCCACTCTTCAGGTCGAACTCAAGGCGCCGCAGGAGTGCCAGGTAGTTCTCTTTGACCCGTACCGCTTCGGCGTGATCGAAAGGGGCCACACCCTCATCGACCACGATGCGCTCAGCGGCCTGCTCCGGAGTTTCGTCGGGGCGCGCGACCGCAGGTTTCTCACGCCGATCAGCGCCGCCGTTCGGCCCCTTCGTCTTTCCGCCGCGATATGAGGCCGGTCTATCGGCGAGAAGCCATTCCGACTCCTCCACCTTGACCCGGCCCTCGGGCGTCATCGACAGCAGGCCCTTGGATTTCCACTGCGAAACACGCGCCTGAGAGACGCCGTGCATCTTCGCGAACTCGGCTTGCGTCGCCGTCTTCATCCTGTTTAAGCCTTAACGCTTAATGATTAAGCGGTTTTGAAAGCATGCACCTAGAAAAGTGTTTTGCTTGGGCGGACCCTCGACACCCGGGGTGGGGGCAAGGGACCCAAGAACTCATTGATATCATTGAACAATTTGGATTACAGCAGCAAAATGACCTGCGCGCCCTTCGCAAGGTTATCCTTACGCCAAAGCGGCTGAAGATTTGTCAATGCCCACGCTTCTTGCCACTGTTCTTGGTCGCTGAGATCAAAGGACGACAACGGACGCCGATGATCAATGTGGATGTCGCCTGCGAAGTAGCGATCCCACGTCATGCCCTTCGTAAACTGCATTTCGAGATGCCGTTTCAGATCCGCTATGGAGTAGCTGAGCAGCCGCTCTACCTTCGGACTCCGACCCCCACGCTTGATGGCATCGCGCATGTGGTCATCAATGCGCTCACCTCTGCACCGCCGACGTTCGGCAGCCCTCAGCCGCTGCTTCAGATTGAACTCTGGATCGGCTTTGTATTGGAGAGCAAACCACTCACCCGCTGTAAGGCTACGGTCTAGCCAAGGGCGCTCTCTCATCCTGTCAGCCCGGGCAGTTGCCGCCTGACGTTTTCTCTGTTCAACAGCCTCAGCCTTCAATCTGGCTGTGCGCTCAGCACGCTTCTCGCGCCCTAGATACTCGCGCCCCTCATTCGCCGCCCGCCGTGCGTTCTCTCGAACCTTGCGAGCGCGCATCACCTCGGGGTCAACTCTGGCGCGGTACTCAGCCTTACGGGCTGCTTCCTTTGCTCGGCTCTCGCTATTATCTGCGTCGGCACGCCTACCCGTGTTGGTGCAGTCTGAGCAGGTGCCTCGCCGCCCATCGTTATTCTTGGGCTCGGGCCAGAAAGCCTCAAAGGGCTTCGTCTCACCGCATTTCTTGCACGCCTTGAACGAGGGCGTGATAATGTCCGCCTCAGCCATTGCGAGCGCTCCTACGCTTGCTGTGGTCAGGGTCGGCGGGGTGTTACGAGCACCTCTCCGACCCGCTTTCAGCTTAGCGCAGGCAATTCGCTACGTCAGCAGCTTAATGCTACGCACGACCCGCAGCATATCAGGCGAGACCGTCACCGTGATGGAGCGAGGATCGTACCCTTTTCCGATCAACCGTCGCACTTGGCGCTTCGTAAGACCGCCGACGGAACGGTAACTCGACACAGGCACATGGGCTTTACGGCTGCGATCATCAGGCCAATGCCTTTCGACCACCAACTTATTGGCGATGTTATAAGGCATTTCAATCGCTTCGCCAAAGCGCACAAGCTCGTCTAGAATTTGCTGCTTGTGGCTAGGCACATCAAATGGGAGGCAGAGGGGGTCGGTCATGCCCCGACCATACTACACGGCGAGAGCCTACACCACGGCCGCATCAGCGCCACCAACCGTCCCGCCGCCTCCGGCAGCTCATCGCCCCACTGCGCTTGCAGGCAGCCATAGGCGTCCACCTCACCCGTGTTGATGTAGCGTTGCAGGCTGTTGACCGTATGTTCCTCATCCTTCACGCGCTGCGACCACGGACGCGCAGGTTTGCTGCTGTCCCATGCGCCGTGAGCGGCGGACCAAAGCGACCACGAGTGAGGCCAGCCCATCTCGTCGGCCAGCCAGTGATGGGTGATCTCGTGCTCTCGGGCGTACTGAAGCGGGTCGGTGTAACCGAGATTGCGGGCGATGGCCTGATACCAAGCCTCACCGATCGGCGGCCACATCCGGGACTGCGAACCGTCCTCACGAAAGGTGGTGATGATGTCGTGCTCGTGGATAGCGAGCGACGCGGTCCGGAATTCAAGGGTGCGGATCAACGTCGCCTCGTCCGCATCGCCTCAGCCACCGCACGCGGGAAAGCGCGCTGCACTTCTTGGCGCATGAAGCGCTGCCAGTCCCGGTAGAAGGGCACGTCGGCGGGTTGCTGTGTGGCGCCCTGCATCTTGTACATCAGGGCGAGACGCTGGTTCTTGCCCTTGCCCCGGGCTTGGAAGATCAGGCCGCCCTTGACCACCTTGCGAGGCAGGTTCGCGGGCTTCTGGTTCTGACGCACGCCCCGAGCGGTACGCGTGACATTCCGCGACGGGATGGCGAACTGGCCTCGGGCGAGCTTGGTGCCGCCCTTGGCGTGGAGCTTGAGGTGGCCACGTCCGAGCCGATCAACGAGGGCGACCCGAAGGTTGCGCTTCGTGCTGAACTCAGGCTTGAGCGCGGCTTTCAGGAAGCCTCGATTGCGAACCGTGACGTGCGAGGGCCACGTCTCAGTGGCGAGGCGGTTCTCGGTGGCGACCGCCGCCATGTTGAGCGTGCGACTGATAGCGAAGGCGACCTGATCGGGCGCCACGTCCATCTGGCGGGCTGCAGCCTCAAATGCCGACAGGTCGAACGAGATCACCCCTAGTGCCTCTCACGACACGGACCGGTGCGGCAAATCTCGCACGGCGACGGAGCGGGGCGCCCTGCCCGCCTCAGCAATTCGGAGCACTGCTTGGTGGCGTTGGCTGGTAGCCAAGATCTTCAAACGCCCGCCAGCAACCCTAGAACGCCGTTCATCGCCCTATCCGTGCCCTCACATCCACCCCGTCAGCGCGTACCAGAGCGCGCCGGCCGAGACAGCGGCACAGCCCATGAGGCCGAGGTGGGCTAGGATGCGGTAGCCGGGGGTCATGGACTGATCAGGCTTCCGCCGCCTCGAACGCCCGACGCTCCTGCATCGTCATCTCACCGAACCAGCGGCGAGGATTACCGCAGCACGGGCCTGAGCAGTGCGCGAGGTGATTGGCGATCGCCTCGTGCCGCTTCGGGTCCCGCTTGTCATAGCGACCGTAGACCCTGACGGCCTTGTCCTTCATGCGGCGGAGGTGGTGACGACGCTCGGAGCGGGAGAACACGACAACCTCACATGATCCGGCGACAGATCGCGAACGTGGCGGCTGCGATCTTCAGGACGACGAGGCAGAAGCCGACCCAGGATGCGATCTCAACCTCAGATGCCATGACGGTCAGGCCGCCTTCAGATCCTCGGCGTCAGCGCGACCGAGAGCGGCCATCGCGGAATGACTGTCGAACGAGGCGGGCAACGCGGTAGAAGCAAAAGCGACGTTGCCAACCTTGCCGTCACAAGAACCTGCGGACAGCGTCACGCCATTCTGGCCCGGGCCTGCCGCGCAGGGAACGGCGTATGTGCCATGCCACCGGGGGCCAAGCACACTCGGCCAGTAGCGATCCACGAACACCGTCTGCGTCGTCGGCTGCCCGGTGATCTGCTTCACGCGGGCTTGGATGCGCTCCCACTGCTTGAGCGAGGGCGGACCGTCCATGCTCTCGGTGAAGCCTTCAAACCAAGCCTTGAACTCGCTAGGGGTCATGATGGCCTCAATGAATGGGTGCGGGACCGACCCCAGCGACGAAAGCCGGCCCCGCGGTCAGCGGACCGGAAGGGTGCGCGCTGAGAGGGCGATTTATAGCGATCTAGGGACGGTTATGGGCTAAACCCGCTATAAACCGGTATAGGTCTGACGGCCCCGACGCCGGGAGGGAAGGCCAAGCTGTCCAGGGTGAAGAGTACGGGCGTCCGCACTCCAAGGCCCTCGCCGTCAGAAGGGTATCGATGCGAGCGGGGCCTCCAATCAACCCCGCATAGCGATCCGCCGAAGCGTCCTACGGCCTGGAGATTTCAGGGCCGAAGCCCTTTCACCGTGTCACCGCATCGAACTGTATCGGTGCCGCGCTAGACGGCCACACCTGGGGATGGCCGACGACTTCCGGCCTATTGCCCGTCATCCCCTGCCATCCATGCCGCCGGGCAGCGCGCTCGGAAGACGGAGAAAGCACCGAACTTGGAATTTAGGGACAAGCCTCCAGTCGCGCGCCCCGCACTCTGGCGAGGCATCGCAGGGACCAGATGGCTTTTGAAGCCATGGCAGCTCCAGAGAGGAGCGGCACGTCCCAGGTCACATCCCTCTCGGGCAGTCCCAGTCACTGGCAGTCCTGACGAGACAACTAGCGCAGCGCTGAGAAGTTCGCAAGCCCCTATGCGGCCTCTAGCTGGCGTTCTTCACACGGCACCTGAGTTTCCCGTCCGAAAATCCGAACCGCAACCGTGTATCGGTCAGCCTTCGGATCATAGGCATCCACTACGCCCGGGAATGATGCGAACGGACCCTGTGTGACGCGGACTGTGGACCCGATCGGATACAGGAGGTCCGCGATCTCGCGCACAAGCTCACCCTTCCGCTTGTAGCCGCAGACGTGATCAGCGAAATCCTGCATCGCATCTGCCTTGATGAGCGGCAGACTGCGATCACCAAGGTACTCCGCCTCGAACAGGGCTTGCCGGAAGAACTCTCTCGCAACCCAATCCTGCCCTTCGATCGTGACGCCGAACACACGCCAGACGTGCCGACATTCCTCCACCAAACGCAGATCCGACCACCTCGAAATGCCGACGAACATGACCCGCCGCATGATCGGCTCATGCGCGACACGAGGCGGACCGCCATCGACCTGCTTGCGCACCTTCTCGCGCGCCTCGAACACCGCGAGGCCAGCGGCCGTGAGTGCCGCTGCGCACCGCGCCCCAGAGAGCGGCAACGCCTCCACGGCGAGCCATTCCCGCCCGACCGGCAGCAAAACGCGCTCCTTGGCCCGCAAGCGGCGCTTAATGACCTTCTCGCGATCATAGCGAGCCGCCACCTTGGCGTGCTGGACAGAGCGCTGCCGGGCGATCTTGCGCCGTTGACGTTGCTTCTTGGTCATCGGGAACTCCTCACTCAGCGGCCAGAGGTGTGACGATCGGCACTGGAACGGCAGGCGCAGACAGACGTCTCGTCATCCAAGCCACATCGCCAAGGACAGTCACGACGCGACCCTGATGGGTGATGACGAAGCACGGGCGGCCCGTCTCGCACTCGCCCTCGTAAGCGTCGAGCGACGCCCGCAGTTCATCCGCCATCAATCGACGCCACATCTCCACGTCTATGCCGTGGCGGCGTTCCATCCACCTCAGTAAGGCATGGTCTGTGATGGCGAGAGCGGAGGGGAGATCGTCCATTTTATACCTCCGACCCTGCGCGCGGCGGTTGCGGCAGGAACATCCGCAGATCCGTATCAAAGTTAAGGGAAACTTCTCCGACCTTGCCGGTTTCGTGAAACTTTACTTTCTTGACGAGCACCGTCGAAACCGTGCTGTTCGCGCTCTCGCGATTGACGATGGCCCCGATCTCAGCCTTGTTCGCCCACGTAGCGCCATCCGCAATGCTGTAAAGCGACATCGGAACGCCATTCGAGACCGATAGAGCCGCGTCTTTCGTCGGATGTGGCACCACGATAGTGCAGACGTCGAAGACCTTGGCGAAGCGCTTAAGGCGGCGAATGGCGCGGTTGGTATAATCCGCGATGTTCTCCCCCGGCCGGCGCATCACCTCGACCTCGTTCCACGGGTCTAGAAGAAAACCATCGGCGCCATGCCGCACGACAGCATCGCCCGCGCGGTCAAGCACCCAATCGAGGTTGGCTTCCGTGTCGTCGTCTTCAGCATCTAGAGCGATAAAGGTGAAGTGCTTGTCGATGAACTCGCGGCAGCGGTCGCAGTCGGCTCGTGTCCAGTCGGCACGCGGGCGGCGAAGTAGGAAGCCGATCAGCATATTTTCGATCACCGGTCGGATCGGCATCTCAAACGACGCGATGACCCATTTCCAGCCGTGCATGAACGCGGTGTTGGCGGCCAGTTGTAGGGTAAGCGCGGTCTTGCCGCCGCCGGGCAGGCCAGACATCACGACGAACGCCCCGCGATAGAGCTTCATGTGCTCGTCTAGCTGCGGTAGCCCGGTCTCGACCGGCTCAATCGGCGGCGCCTCCGGCACGTCCGAAAGCTTATAGAGACCTTTGACGGGATAGGGCTTGGCTCGCGCGATAGCCTCGATCACCGCGGCGTCGCCGAGGTACTGCAACACCTCGTTCAGGTCTTTGCACGGTCGCATCTGGCCGTCCGCCTGCGGCACCACCGCATCCGGAGGGTAGACCACGACGGCGCACCGAGCGCGGTTGAGGCGCCGCGCCAGTTCGCTTGTCAGGCGAACGCCAGGAGCGTCGCCGTCCGCGGCGAGCACGAAGCGCTTGACCCGCTTCAGCCGGTCCCAGTTGTTGTAGATGAAGCGATACTTGTCATCGTGCTCGGGAACGATCGCTTCGTCAGGAACCTCGGCGGCGCCGGCGACGGGGGGCGGGGCACCGTCCGGAACCGAGACCGCGAAGGGGTGCCCAGCTTGGATCACGGCGGCGGTATCAAGTTCGCCTTCCGTGATGACGAGCGGTGTGCCGGCCTCCAGCGCAGGGTCGCTCAGGATGTCGGCGTTGAAGAACGTCTTGCGGGCGCCGGAGCGCTGCCAGAACCGCTTGGACCCGTCTGCGGCCCGGACCCGGTACTTGGCGTTAACCTCCTCCCCCTGTTCGAGGTACGGGAAAACGAGGATGTCTCCGCCGGGATCAGGAACGGGATCACCGCCAGCCGGATCGCGCCGCGCGGTGTAGAGCTGCAAGCGATCCGCCGTCTCCGCGTCGATTGCGCGGCGCCGCAAAAATTCGACGGCTTTCGGATTGAGCGTCATCGTAGAACTTTCCGCCGTGAAAGTTGCAGTGGTTGCACCCGATCTTCACGCCGCGGCTGTCGATTGTAACGCCGAGGCACTTGACCCTGCGATTGCTGCCGTGTCGCAAGTGTGAACATTGCGGGCAGGTGGTGTAATATCGGCCCGGGGCAGTACTCGGCAGCGTGACCCCGAAGGCGGCGAGGATCGCGGAAGCGGAGGGCATTGCGGCCTCAGCAACACATCGCTGAAGGCTTCGGACGCGGCGCATTGGCGCGAGCTTCGGCTTCTGCGCGAATGCGCTCACGGTCCAGAGCGGCGTCGCGGTTTCGCTTCGCTAGGATAGCCGGGACTGCCAAGAACCAATTTCCGCCGTCTGCCTTGATCTTGGCGGCGGTCTGATCCAGGCCGAGCAATTCAGACTTTAGCGAAAGGTGCGGATTGGCATCCTGCCAAAGCCGGAAGTGGTGCGGCAGCAGTCGAATGACGCTTGCCTCAAATTCGTATTTCGATGGTTTCTCGGGCACGCTGGAAGCGTGGCCGTTATCCGCTTTATCACCCTCATTGTTTTCAGAATGAGACTGAACGGTTCTATCTGAACATTCTGTGTCTGGTGTAGAGTGTAAAGTGTTAAGTGGTAGAGCGTCCGCTACAGCGTTCGCTGTGGCGTTCGCTGTAGCGTCTGCTAGGTCCAATTGTTTGTTTTTCAAAGACTTAGAGTGCCCGCCACGCGATCCGGCGGAGCGATTTTGCTCTGACTTCCGGGAAACGAATTGATGCTCTTTCATGAGCCGGGGCTGGATCCAGAAGCCGCCTTCCAGATCCCAGAAGCCCATCACATTTTCCTTGATCCGCGCCCATTTTTTCGCGGTCAGGCCCAGCATCCTCGCCAGCTTGGCGTCGTCGTCCGGCAGACGGCATCCAGGGGAACGCCACGCCAGCATGAGCAGCATGAGGTAGGCGCCGTGTTCTTCGAGCGTCAGGTGCGCCGTGTCGTTGCGATAGGCGTCAACCGCCAGCGGGAGGTAGGGGAATTTGCTCATGCTGCGGCTCCCGTATGCAGGCGGCGCAGACGGGCGACTTCGGCCCGCAGCCGCGTGATTTCGTCTTCGAGGTCCAAGATGGCGCGCTCATCGCGCGCGAGATGCGACCGCAGGAAATCGCGATAGGCTTCGGCCACCTGCTGATGGTCGGCCTGATCCTCGCTGCCTTCCGCGAGCCGGCGCAGATCCACGTAGCGGCGGAACAGGGCGTCCCGATGCGCCTTGCCGTGCTGTAGGGCGTCTACGGTCATGCCGCGCTCCTCTCGTCCTGATGATCGGAAACAGCCGCATCGACCTGAGCCCGGCAGTCGATGTCCTCACAGGCTGTGAAGACAGGACGAAGCCATTGCTGGTATCCGGGAGAACGGCGGCTGTAGGGATGATGGGTGAGCACCCCGCAGAAGGTGCAGAAGTACGGATCGGGACCGGGAGCTATCTCATGCGCCGGACGAGCGGCTGGGTCCTGCGCACCAGCGAACAGGTCCGGCCTATCGAACTGGATCGAGCGGCGGGCCATGGCGGCTACTCCGCCGCTATGGTGAACAGATCGCCGCCGGCCGCCTCGTCCTCAGTCTGCTTGAGGTTGCGAACGGCCTGCGTGAAATAGGACGCCTTCAGCTCGATGCCGATGAAACGCCGGCCGCAGCGCAGCGCGCCATAACCCTCCGAGCCGATGCCCATGAAGGGCGAGAGCACTGTGTCGCCCGGATTGGACCACAAGCGGATCGCACGCTCGATCAAATCTAGCTGGAGCGGACAGAGATGTTTCTCGTCCTTATCCTCTCGCGCGGCTCGCACGTTGAGGACGTTGGTCTGCTGGATATCCATCCAGACCGGGGAGGCCCATTCCTGCCACTGATGAACCGGGAACAGGTTTGCATCCTGGCCAACCTTGTCCGCCGTCTTCTCGTCTTCGGGCGTCTTGCGAAACACCAAGACGTAGTCCGGCATGCCCTGCCGCGACCGCGTGCTATCCTTCTGCAACTGCTTGTAGAGTAGCCCGAGCGCCTTAGTGCGCTGCATCTCCACGACCGGATCTTTCCAGATGCAGATGCGGGAGTGGTAGGTCCAACCATTGGCGATGTGGGCGCGGATGATGTCGCCCGGCATGTCGTAGATCCCGACCTCGCCGTGCGTGGCCTTGGTGCGCGGCAGATCGGAGCAATGAACGGCCGTCAGACGCCCCGGCTTCGTCACGCGATGGAGCTGACGGAGCAGGTAGCCGTATTGCTCGAAGAACTCGGAGTCGGAGCGGACATTACCCATGTCGCGCTCGCTGTCAGAATAGATGAAGAGGTGAGAGAAGGGGGGCGAATAGATCGAAAAGCCGACCGAAGCGTCAGGCAGGGTAGAGACCACCTCGACGCTATCGCCGTTGAAGGCCACGAACCGTTCGGAGGTTTCTTGAGCGAGAACGTGCAGCATCATGCGACCCAGGCCGGAAGCCTGACCTCCTGTTCGGGGTGGTAGAGCTTGCGGGCGCGCTCTTCGCGCATGGCCCGGCGCATGGCCGCGACCATCTCCCGCTTCATCGCCTCGTGGTCGCCGGCTTTGCGCTCGACCACAGTCCAGATCGCTCGCTCCGTGTCCGCACAGACGACGTGAACGTGCACAGGTCGGGACTGGCCGAACCGCCAGGAGCGCCGCACGGCCTGATACCAAGCCTCGTAGCTGAAGCTCAGGCCCGCGAAGCACTGGCGAGCGCAGTGCTGGAAGTTGAGACCGAACCCGGCGACGGAGGGCTTGGTCAACAGGATGCGCGCGCGGCCCTCAGAGAAGGCCACCAGCCGCCGTTCTTTGTCTTCCGACGACTGAGACCCGCGGACTTCGCTCGCCTCTGGCACGGCCGCGCGCACGGCGTCGGCCTCATAATCCGTATCGACCCAGATCAGCCACGGCTCATCGGGCTCGGCGCCGACGATCTCCGCGACCAAGGCCGCACGATCGGCGACCGTCAGCCGCTTCTCCTCGTGAATGCTCGTGGCCGACGTGTTCGGGATGCGGAATAAACGCGCTTGCCCGTCCTTCTCCGCTCCCGCATTGCGGGAGCGGTCGGCCTTTACCTCGTGATGCTTGATCGTCAGTTCAGGAAGCGCAAACCCGCCGTCATCAAATCCCAGATCGGACGGGCGCGAGACGCATCGAGCCCATGTCGCGACCCAGGACCAGAAGTTCTCGCGCGCATGCCCCTTGACCCGCCATGTGCCCGTGTCGGCCGTGTCGTTGATGAACCAGATCGGCAGCATCTCTTCGCGCCGCATGACGCCCAGGAACTCGGCGTGCGTGCCAATTTCGGTGTGATCGTTCGGTGCGGGCGTGGCGGTGCAGCAGAGCCGGAACGGCGTGACGGCGAATGCTTCAATCAACCGGCGCGTGGTCTTGCCGGTGAACGACTTGAGAACGCTGGATTCATCCAAAATGACGCCGCCAAACTTCGACGGGTCGAAGCGGTCCAATCGATCGTAATTCGTGATGTAGATGCGTCGCGCGCCGATCTCATCCTGCGAGCGCACAACCTCCGCATCAATACCGAAGCGATCGGCCTCCCGCTTGTGCTGCTGCCCAACCGCCAGCGGGGCCAACAGCAGCACAGGCTTGCCCGTATGGGCGACGACCACGCGGCCCCATTCTAGCGCGGCGAGCGATTTTCCAAGGCCAGTGTCATAGAACAGGGCAGCCCGCCCGAGGCGCAGCGCAAACTCGACGCCATGTCGCTGGTGCGGGAACATGCTCTCGTTCAGCGACGGGATGACGTCCAGACCCGCCGGCTCGAACGCGATGCGCTTGGCGGCGATGAAGTCCCGGTACGCGATCAGGTCGGCACTCATGCGGCCACCTGCGGGCGCTGAGCGTCACGGATTTTGGCGAGGCAGTTCGCGACCCAGTGTTCTTCGCGGCCGAGAGCGTCAGCGATGTCCGCGGTGTCCATCTGGCTGAGCCACCCCAGATCAACGAAAATCGCGGCCTCGTGGTCGTCCAGGGTGCTTAGAAGGACAATGCCGAAATCGTCATGCTCGCTCATGCTGCGCGATCCTGCTTAGAAGGGCTGTGGGATGAGATCAGTCGGCCGGAACACGAGGCGACAATCCTCATGCTCGCTTGTGCGGATCAGGCTGACGTTGCGGACGTAGCTCGGGCCGTCATCGGCGATGACGCCGATGTGCCGGGCCGCATCGATCAGCGGCTTCGCAAGATTGTCAGTGTCCTTGCGCGTCTCGGGGATGTAGATGCTGACGTCGCTCGGGCCGACGCGCCGGCCGAGACGTTGAAGGTTTCCAACCGCCTCCGCCTGACGCCTCCACGCGCGATAGGCTTCTGTCTTGACGACCTTCGGACCGCTTCGGCGGAAGAGGCGGTTCGTGGAGGGCGGCTCCGGCAAGCGAAGCTCAACCACCTCTGCAGGCGTGCGCTGGACGTAGCAGGGCCGCTCGTCGGCCTTGAAGGCGAGGTGCTGACGCTTGGACTTGAGTAGGCTAGTCATGGCGCCTCCCCGTGCTTCGTATGCGCGACCACCAAAGCCTCGACCGCGCGAACAGCGCTGTCATTCGGCCCAGCAATCGCCCGAGTGATTTCCAGATCATGTTGCAGGCGTCCGATGTGTTTTTGTAATTCTTCGTCTCTTGCCGCCCTGACCGCAGCGTAGATGTCCGCCCAGACCCGGCGCGGGCTGCGATAACGCAGCGAGAACAGCGCCGGAAACGGGATCTGGTAGCGACGCGCGATGCGCCGCATGGCGTTGTTCGTGTCGCCCGGTCCGCGGCTCTCCAGCCGGATCATGTCCGACACCCAAGCCGCAGCTTGCGCCGCTTCAGCCGTGACCATCTCTGTTTCCCGACAACAGAATTTCGACATTTCGCAATCCAACCGTGGTCCATTGATTGCGGGACACGGAGGTGCAGTCGAAGTGAGGAGGGTACGCAGGACACACAGACACACGCGCAACCGGACGGGGGCCGGCAAGCCAAGACCGGAAGCGCGGAAATTGAATGAGGGAGGCCACTTAGGCGGCTTCCCGTTTCGCGCGGCGAGCCCAAGAGGCTGCCTCGACTTCATCAATCGCAGCTCGGCGGCGATACTCCGCCGCGTGCTGGCTCAGGACCCATTCCGGGACCTGGACATCGACCGACAAATTGCGCCAGATCTCGCGGACGGTGTGCCGGCGGATCTTGAGCAATCTGGCAACACCCGCGATCGTCGCGCCGGGCTTAGCCATCTCCACCCTGATCTGCGAGGCACGCTGCGCTTTGACCTGCTCCCTATCCGGGGCGCCTTCGCTATCGGCCGTGACCGGCAAGCCTATGTCGGCGGCGAGGGCGCGGGCGTGCCGGCGCGAGTAGCCGGTAGCATTCACGATCTCCGAGATGGTCGCGCCCTGACGGCGCATCTCAGCGGCGCGGCGCTGGCGATCGGTCTTGATGCCAGCGCGCGGGATCTTGACGACCTTGCCGCCCCACTGGACCGCCCAGAGCTGCGACGCGGCCTCGAACAGGCTCTCGCTAATCGTCAGCCCTTCAGCCTTGACTGCGGCGTCTACGCGCCGGGCCGCGTGCAAGATCGTAGTATGATCCTTACCGCCGAGCCGGCGGGCGATTTCTCCGAGCGATGCCTTCGTGTGCCGGTTGGCAAGCCACGCCGCGATCTGCCTCGCCTTGACGATAGGCGCATGACGGCGCTCGCCCATGATCTCGTCGGCAGGCACACCCGACACGTGGGCGACCAGCCGGAGGATGTTGCGGACCGGCGAGACCGCATCCACCGACCGTGCGGCCCGCTCGAAAGCGGCGTCCTCCGCAGACTTGTGCGGCGTGACGGGGGGCGGCGGGATGAACGCGTCTACATCCGCCCGTCGCTCGACAAGCGACCTGTCCACCACCGGCATGCTTGGGCGGTTGTCGCGTGAGACACGCAGCGTCGCGAAAGGCTGATAGCCCGCCATGCTCAGCGCTCCCCACCGGAGAGCACATCGCCGTCAGCCGAGAGACGACGGGAGGATCGAGGCTCAACGAAAGGATCAGCGGCAGCCGCGAGCTTCACGTTGACCGCCTGATGGCTCAGCAGGTCGCCCATAACCCGCAGGTCCCAATTCGGGATGTGGATTACGTCTCCGGTCGGGGCCTGGATGAAGACGCCAGCCGAAGTGCATTCGACTTCGAGCTGGCCGATGCACTCGCGCGCCATCGTGACGGTCTGCGGGTGCTTCTGAGCCATTACTACTTGATCTCCGGAATGACGCGAACGGGACCATTCACTGTGTTTTCGAGAGGAGGAGGGAGGGTGTTCCCGATCGACGCGATGATCGCGAGGCCGAGGATCACCATTGCGATGGCGCACTTGATGTCGAAGGGCATGTCAAGCACGCCCCCGGTCCATCACAGGCACGTCGGGGAAGAGGTGATCGCGAGCACGCTCACGCCACTCGTCTGGCACTTGGTCGAACAGGCGGACGACTTTCGTCAGCCAAGCCTCGTAGGCTTCAATCTCGTTGCGGGGTTCAGGAGCAGGGCTGACGGGCTTACGAGGCGCGGCAAGCTCCCGTTGCACACGGGCTTCTTGTTCTCGCTCACCGAGCGACTTGATCTTGTCGAGGAAGGTGCCGGTGTCGAGGTGAGTACCCGCGACAAGCTGCAAGGCGCGCTCGCTAATCTTGTCGCCTCGCTCCGCGTCGCGCTGAATGGCGCGCTCGCTGCGGCCCGTGACGCCAGCGGTTTCTGCGGTAAAGCGATCAGCGTCCGATCGATCACGTATGTCGCCAACTTGGCGACTTACGCCCGGCGAGCCGTGCCCCGTTCCGGGATGAAGCTCCTCATAGATCGCTTTGCGGCGCGCGGTCTGCTGCGCCCTAAGTGCGGGCGAAAGCTCCGCCCGCATCAGGTTTTCATCAATCATCGCAAGCTCGGCACGCAAATCGTCATCATCCGCGACGATGCACGGCACGGCCTCCATGCCGAGTTTACGAGCGGCACGCAGCCGGTGAGCACCGGCAGTTACTTCATAAGCGTCGGTTTCAATGCCTTCGACGTGTCGCCGCGCCGGGCGTACCCGAAGCGGATTGATGATCCCGACCTCCCGTATACTCTCCATCAGGCCGCGCACGGCGGCCTCATCAATCTTGCGCGCGTCCTGGCGAACGAAGATGTGCGTGATCGGAAGGTCTTGGGACTGCATGGATCAGCCCTCAATCTTCGGCACGTTGCCCATGATCTGGATCTTGGCAAGCGTCCGACCCTGCCGGGTGGCGTTCCAAGCCCGTACGATCGCCTCAAGCCGATCCGGCTGAGACATCTTCGGATCGTTGATGAACCGCTCGCGCAGCATGAAGATCGGGCTCTCCGGCTTGAGATTGCTGCCGTCGAGCAGGCGGTCGATGAAGGCACCGCCCATCGCATCATTCGCGCGTGTCAGGATGATCCGGCAGAAAACGACGAACGAGAACGAGCCAACGAGACGAGAGGTGTGCTGCACGGCCTGGATGCTGCGAGCAATCTCATGCTCGCACTCCGAGACGACCAGCAATGTCTCGGCCTTAGTGGGCCAGCTACGTCCGCCGCCCTTAACATTCGCGCCCTTCGCAATCCGCCCCATGCGACTGAACTGCCAGAGCATGCGGCCCACGGTAGCGGCGACCTTGGTGTTGTCGCGACTGCCCTGCATGTCGAGATAGTCGGAGACCGTGCGGGCACCGCCCTGATCCAGCGTCAGGCGGGACGATCGTGTGACGCCAAACACCACCACCGACCGAAACGAAAGCCCGCTCTCCACGCAGGCGAGAAGTCGATGCTGGCCATCGTTCAGAAGCCCGTCCTTCGAAACGATGATCGGCTCGCCGTTGAGGACGTAGCGCCCGCCTTCAAGATCAGCCTTGATCTCAGAAATACGCGCCTTCTTGATGTTGCGGTTGTCCGGGTTCCGCTTCAGCAAAAGCTCAGCGATGGCCGGCGTGATGACGCCCTCTTCCGAGAAGACCTCAATCTGACCCCGCGCAACGCGGCTCTTGATCCACTCCTCCGCATGGAGACGGGCGCGATCGATCGTGTCAGAGCGGCCGGGAATGTCACGGTTCGGCCGTGGCGTTGCCGGCACAGACGTGGTAAGGTTGATCATTGTCACATCCTCACGGCGCCCGGCTTCGGCTGCGGCGCCGTTTTTATTGTCCCGGGCCTGAGCCTCGGGGCCGAAGATCAGAAAGAGATCCGAGAGAGAGCGGAGGACGCTCATGCGGCGGGCCTTGAGGGCTGCGCGGCGGCCCACTGCTTCAGCTTCACCACCGTGTCCAAGGTCACGGTCTTCTCGGCTTCCAAGCGCCTCACGAGCTGCGCATTACGCACCGCCCGCTGGCACAGCGTTGTCGGCGCGATGCCGATACGGCTGGCCTCCGATTTGATGAAAGCGAGGACTTCGTGATTGGTCATGGCGAGGGGATAATAGGCGTTAGCCTACCGGTGTCAATAGGCTATCGCTCTGTTGCCAATAGGCCACACTCGCGCCATAGCTCACGTATGGACAACTGGCGCGAACGTCTCAGACAGGCCCTTGAGCAGAAGGGCCTCACCATGAAGTCCGCGTCGCTAGGCGCTGGCCTCAATCAGGCCGCTGTTCAGCAGATTGTGAGCGAAGGGAAGGACCCACGGGCCTCGACCCTGACGAAGCTTGCTGAGGCTCACGACCTGAGCCTCGACGCCATCATGCTGGGGGAGGGTCAGGCACGGATCGAGATGCAGCGCAGCGCCGTATTGTCCTTCCCTACGCGCGCGCGAGATAGGTCCCCACAGGCTGTGCGGCTCGCCCCGGTTGCGGGAACTGTCGGGGCTGGCATATGGTTTGAGCTTGATACTCCCCCACAGGTGGAATCCGAGCCGGTGCCATATGTGCCTTGTCGCTTCCCGGAACTGGAACAAACAGCGTACAAGGTGGTGGGGCCGTCTATGAACAAGCGCCGCATTCACGACGGCGATTTCGTGATCGCGGTGCCCTACTGGGATGCGCGCGTGGCGCTCCAGGACAATGACATCGTGGTAGTGCAGCGGCACGACGACGGCGGCAAGGTCGAGTGGACCGTCAAGGAAGTGTCGGTGAAAAGGGACGAGATCCACCTCATCCCGCGCTCAACCGATCCGGCGCATCAGGAGCCGGTGGTGATCCCGCGCAGCTATCAGCCGGACGACTATCGAAAGGTGGAGATCGTCGGCTTGGTCGTCGGTAAGTTTTCGCCTCTCTGAAAAGTAGGCGATAGCCGATTTGAGGCTTGACGAGCGGTAGGCGACAGCCTACCGTAAGGCGTTCCCGATGGAGCGCCGCCGTGCAAGCACAACCATTGCCAAGCCTTTCAGAGCTGAGAAGGCGTTATCTTTACGATCCAGCCTCTGGCATAATCTCGCGCCGGGTCACAGGCGGTTGGCGTCAGATCCGACAGATCTCCAACGCAGGATACATCCGCTTTAATCATAGCGGTCGGAGCCTTCTTGCGCACCGCGTTGCCTGGAAGCTGTATCACGGCGTTGATCCCGGACCAATTCTGGATCACATCGACCGCAATCGCCTAAACAACAAGATCTGCAATTTGAGGGAAGT
>NZ_JBKIBX010000048.1:0-29748 GCF_046557895.1 Methylobacterium oryzisoli
CGTCACGATGCCAGCGGCGCCGCCCCGGCGGCACCGAACGGCCACGCCTTGCCCGAAGGACCCGCCATGTCTGACGCCATCACCATGGCAGCTCTCATCCTCTCCGATCTCCCCGCTTGGTCTCAAGCAGCTTGACGGTCACTTGCAGCGCCCGGTTCGCCGGCACCTCGACGCCAAGCTCCTCGCCGCGCCGCACGACGTAGCCATTGAGATGATCGATCTCCGAGGGACGTCCGCGTACGAGATCCTGGGCAGTCGAGGAGAGCTGAGCGGGCATCGTCCGCGCGATGGCCAGGACGGCGTCCAGGTCGGCTGAGGGCAGCTGAAGCCCCATGGCCCGTCCGACGGCCTCGCACTCGCGGATGACATCCTTCATCACGGCCAGGACGCCCGGGCTCTCGACGAGTCGGCCGTAGGGCTGTTCCCCGAGGGCGGAGAGGGCGTTGAGGGCGCAGTTGCCCGTGAGCTTGGACCACAGCGCTTCCCGAACCTGCCCCGATACCTTCACGGGTATGCCGGCCTGCCGCAGCACGTCCGCAATGGCCTCGCTCGTCGGCGCCGCGCCCAGCACGACATCACCACGACCGTGGTGAAGCACCTCGGCTGGGCCCGGGACCTCCACCGCGACGTAGACGGCGGCCGGAACGACGGGCCTCCCAAGTGCCGCGCCCAGGCGATCGGCGTTGTCGAAGCCATTCTGGAAACTGATGACGGTGGCGGTCGTTCGAAGGTGCGGCTTGAGCTGCGCGCCCGCCGCGGCGGTGGCCGCGGATTTGACGCAGCACAGCACCACATCCGCGTCGGCCAGCGCCACGCAGTCCGTGTGCGCGTTGATCGGCACAGCCTCGTCGATGTCGCCGCTTCGGAAGCGCAAGCCGTGGCCAGCTGCGCGATCGACGAAGCTCTCCCGGCCGATGAAGACCGTGGGGTATCCGGCCTTGACCAGCTTGGCGCCAAAGTAGGAGCCGACGGCACCGGCACCCATGATCCCGAATTTCATCATCAACTCCGCTTGGCCTGAACCGCATCGGTTGAGATCGACTGCGGGCGTCCGACCAGATCGAGGGCACGCCGAGCCCGCGCATCGGACCGGTCACGAACAGCGCCAGAACCGTCGCCGTGCCGCGCACCGGCACGAGGCAGCCCCTGCGCGGTGATGCCTGTGCAGGGTGATCTGTCGACGGCACTCATCCCCACCAGGACCGCTTGGACTTCCTGGAGGATGACTTAGCGGCCACGCGCTGAAGTTGCACCGCTTCGACGCCGGATCTTCGGTGGCCGTGCGCTTTCGTGGAGCCTATGGGCCAAATCCGACGCTTAGAGCATTTTCCGACGAAGTGGATGCCGGTTCGTCGCAGAAAATGCGGCAAAATCAAAGACCTAGAGCAGGCTTCACGTTTCAACCTGATCGAAGCCTGCTCTAGTACCTGCCACAAGGGGCCAAGTGCGACCGCATCCGGACCTTCCGTTTGCGTCCGACCTGCCAGCGGCTCTGACCCCTTTCAGGCCTCGCGGCTGGCCGGTTGAAATCTCCGCTCCGAACGAAGAAGCGGACCTCACCAGGGCGGGCACGACAGCAGCAGGTTTGGGCACAGCGGCGACCGGGTCGCGCCCGGCCGCGTCGCTGACGCGCGACCACGGCCCAGGATTGATCCTCAGGGATGAACCAGAGCGACGGGCGGGAAACGTGGCGCCGTTGACAGGAGCCGATTGACAGCGCGCCGCTTCATGCAACATCATAAGTTTCATGAGACGGAATGGCAGGTTGTCGGGCGTGCTGCACGTCCTCCTCCACATGGCCGAAGCCGACGGACCCGTCACGTCCGAACGGCTGGCCATGATGATGGGGACCAACCCGGTCGTGGTGCGCCGGACGATGGCGGGGCTGCGCGACCTGGGGCTCGTTGCATCCGAGAAGGGGCATGGCGGCGGATGGACCATCGCCTGCGACCTCGACCGGGTGACCCTGCACGACGTCTACGTCGCCCTGGGCTCGCCGGAGGTCTTCGCGATGGGGCACCGGAGCGAGGAGCCGACGTGCCTTGTCGAGCAGGCCGTCAACGCCGCGCTCGCGGGCGCCTTCCGGGACGCCGAGGCCCTGCTGCTCTCGCGGCTTGGCGACGTCACGCTGGGCCGTCTCAGCGCCGACTTCCACGCGCGATTGGCAAAGCGCGAACCATGCGGCCGGGAGGCCCCGCCAGATGATGCATAGCGCCCGGCCGGAACCGATGGATTTCCTGGCGGCCTTCTCCGACCCGGAAGCCGCCGCTCGGTACCCCGATGGCCCGCGACGCTTCGTGCCGGGCTTCGATGCGCTCCACCGGATGGCTGGCATCCTCCTCGCCGAGCACGCCCCGCCCGACGCGCGCGTCCTGGTGCTCGGTGCCGGAGGCGGGCTGGAGCTGCGCGCGTTGGCGGAGGCGCACCCGGGATGGACGTTCGTCGGCGTCGACCCGGCGAGGGAGATGCTCCGCCAGGCCGAGCGCCTGCTCGGACCGCTGATGGACCGGGTGACCCTCGTCGAGGGCTACATCGACGATGCGCCCAGCGGCCCCTTCGACGCGGCGACCTGCCTGCTCACCCTGCACTTCCTCGACCCGGCGGCGCGCGAGGACACCGTCCGCGCCATCCACCGCCGCCTCAAGCCGGACGCGCCGTTCGTGGCGGCCCATGCGAGCTTCCCGCAGGACGTCAGCCGTTCGCGATGGCTCGCGCGGTACGAGGCTTTCGCGGTGGCCTCGGGCGCCGACCGCGACCAGGCGGCGAGGGCCCGGGTCGCCGTGGAGGCCCACCTGCACACCCTCGCACCCGAGGCGGACGCCGTCGTGCTGCGAGCGGGCGGCTTCCGGGCTGTCGAGCTCTTCTTCGCCGCCTTCACGTGGCGCGGCTGGATCGGACGGGCGTGACCGAGACGAGCGCGGTTGCGGTCGGCTGTCCCAGCCGAACGCGCCGCGGGGTTCACGCCGGAAGGAGGCCCGAGGCGCGGTAGCTCTCGATCAAGCCGTCGAACTGCGAGACGTCCGAGCGGCTCCTCGCGTACAATTGGGCGCCGGACACCGCCGCGAAGATGGCCCGTGCCCGCGCCTCGCTGTCCTTGGGCTCCACCCCCGCCATGACCAGCACCTTGGCAAGCCAGGCGATGTTGACGTCGGCGAAGCCCTGGGCCTCACGCTGCACGATCTCCGGCAGGTCGGCGTACTCGGCCGACATGAAGCTGCAGAGGCAGAGCCTGTTCCCATCCTCAAGCGACCGGCGAAAGGTGCCGGGGTAGAGCTGCAGGCAGCGGAGCGGATCCGAGGTCTCGGCCAGCATCGCGTCGAGCTCGGCCTCCGTATCCTCCCAGTAGCGCCTCGCCACGGCGGCTCCGAGGTCCGCCTTGCTGGCGAAGTGGTGGTAGATGCTCGCGGCCTTGATGCCGACCTCGGCGGCGAGGTCGCGGTAGCTCAGCCCGCCGTAGCCGTGCGCCTGCGCAGTCTTCCTGGCCGCGGCCAGAATCGTCTCCTTCGCGTTCGAACCCACCTCCGCCTCCGCCCGGCAAGAACTGCCTAACGATCGTTAGTTAGGGGTTGACGGCCTGGAAATCCAGGCCTAGCGCTTACCTGCCTAACGACAGGTAGGGAAAATCGATGACCCAGGACATCCTCTTCTCGGACGCCACCGGCCTCGCCGCGCTGATCCGGACCAAGCAGCTCTCGCCCGTCGAGGTCGTGCAGGCACATCTCGACCGCATCGAAGCCGTCGATTCCAAGATAAACGCCATCGTCACGGTCGCGGAGGGCGCGCTGACCGCCGCGAAACAAGCCGAGGCGGCGGTCATGGCGGGCGAGGAGCTCGGCCCCCTGCACGGCGTGCCCTTCACCGCGAAGGATTCCATCGACACTGCGGGCGTGCTCACCCAGCGCGGCTCGCCCATCTTCAAGGGCCGCATGCCCGACGCCGACGCCACCAGCTTGGCCCGGTTGAAGAAGGCAGGCGGCATCCTGCTCGCCAAGACCAACCTTCCCGAGTTCTCCTACTGGATCGAGAGCGACAACCTGCTTTCAGGCCGCTCGAACAACCCCTGGGATCTCGACCGGACGCCTGGCGGTTCGAGCGGCGGCGAGTCGGCCGCCATCGCGGCGGGGATGTCGCCGCTCGGCCTGGGCACCGACCTTGCCATCTCGGTGCGCGGCCCGGCGGCCCAGACCGGCATCGTCTCGCTGAAAGCCACCCACGGGCGCGTCCCGATGACCGGCATCTGGCCGCGCGCGCCCCGCCGCTTCTGGCACGTCGGCCCGATGGCGCGCAGCATCCGCGACCTCGCGCTCGCCTACACGCAACTCGCCGGCCCCGACGGCGAGGACGCCTTCGCGACGAGCACCGTCCGGTTCGACGCGGGCGTCGGTGCCGCGCCGGGCCGCAAGCTCCGCGTCGGCTGGATGGTCGGGCCGGGCTTCGGGCCCATCGACGGCGAGGTCGCGGCGACCGTGAGGGCGGCGGCCGAGGCCCTCAAGGGCGAGGGCCACCACATGGAGGAGGTACGCATCCCGGCGCTGGAGCGCGACTTCGCCCTGGACGTGTTCAACAAGCTCCACGTCATGGAGATGAAGCCGGCTTTCCGGGAGGCGACGGCCGGACGCGGCGAGAACGAGATCTACAAGATGGCCAGGACCATGCTGTCGCTGCCCGACACCTCGATGGAGGACTACGTCGCGGCCGAGCAGGCGGCGGAACGGCTGCGGGACGGCTACGCGACCTACTTCCGGGACTTCGACGTCCTCCTGACCCCCGTGCTGCCCGTCCCCGCGCACAAGCACGGCATCCGGCAACTCGTCGTCAACGGCCAGACCGTCGACCTGACCTACCTCCAGGGCGCGACCGTGCCCCTGAACGTGACCGGCCTGCCCGGGCTTTCGATGCGCTTCGGCACCAGCCGCGAGGGCTTGCCGATCAACGTGCAGCTGGTGGGTCGCTGGCAGGCGGAGACCACGATCCTGCACGCGGCCTCGGTGCTGGAAGGCGTGAGCCCGGTCCGCGGCCTGCACCCGGCCCTCCGAGACTGATTCCGCTTGATCTAAGCGGAGACGGGATCAGCCAGCCCGCGCGGCGGAGCCGGAGATCGCGCGACCATGCCATCGGCATGTCGTCGCCCATGAAGCGGGCTTCGCGTTCGATGGCGCGTCGCGTTCGCGTTCGATGGTTGCTGTGACCGCCATCTCCCAGTGCGGCTCAGAGATCCTCAGGATCAGGGATAGCGGATGGCTGTCGCCATTGGTTGAGTGACTTCAGGGGCCATGGGCGCCCCTTGCAGCCGAGAGCACGCTTGAGGATGCAATGGTCAGCTGATCTGCGTGTCCTACCTTCCTTCCAAGAAGCTCAACGATACCGATGGCTCTTGGGAGGACGACTTCATGCGCTTGGCATTGCTCGCCGCCGCGTTCTGCGCTCTCGCAGCCCCCGCTCTCGCTCAAACCTCACGGCCTGAGCCCGGCCCGCTCACCATCGCCAGACAGGGCAGCTTCTTCATCGGCGGCCGGGAGGTGAAATCCGATACCTTGTCGAACCTGCCGAACTTCGACGCGGCCGGTACGATCACGGTCGACCAGATGTACGTCCGCTATCAGGTGCCCTCCGGCCAAGCCGGGGTGCCAATCACTCTGATCCACGGCTGCTGTCTCACCGGCAAGACCTGGGAGACGACGCCCGACGGCCGGATGGGCTGGGACGAGTACTTCCTGCGTCAGGGTCACCCGGTCTACGTGATCGACCAGGTCTGGCGTGGGCGCTCCGCCACAGATCCCTCGGCCATCAACGCGGTCCGCACGGGCAAGAAGCCAGTCGACCAGCTGCCGACCGTGTTCTCCGCAGGGCACGAGGGCGCCTGGGCCATCTTCCGCTTCGGCCACCAATACCCGCAAGTGCTGCCTGGAATGCGCTTTCCCCTGGCAGCACAGGCCGAGTTCTGGAAGCAGATGGTCGCCGACAGTGCGTACAATCTCCCAACACCCAACCCGACGGTCCCCGCGCTATCTGAACTCGCGCAGAAGATCGGCGGGACGGTGTTGATGAGCCACTCGCAGTCAGGCATCTACCCGTTCCAGACTGCGGCGCTCAGCACGCAGGGCGTGGCGGGGATCATCTCGATCGAGCCGGCGGCCTGCCCTGATCTAACGGCTGATCTCGGCCCCTACAAGGCCGTGCCGATCCTTGTGCTGTTTGGCGATTACGTCGATGAGTTTCCGAGGTGGGCACCGCGCCTGAAGAGCTGTCGCGCCTTCGCGGCTGCCGTCTCTGCTGCCGGTGGCAAGGCTGAGGTCCTCGCGTTGCCGGAGATTGGCATCAAGGGGAATTCGCACATGCTCATGCAGGACGACAACAGCCTGGACATCGCGGACATTCTCCTGCGTTGGATCGGCAAGAATGTCGCGGCAACTCGCTAGCAAGGAACGGTCTGAACTCGAGTGCTTGCCCGATGCAACTGGCCTCGAGTTCATCCCCAGGTATGCCGGAGGTGCCATCTTCCATTTCCGGATGCAGCCTGACGGCCCTCGGGACTCACACTGATGCAGGGAAGCGGCAGCAATCCGCGCAGATCTCGCTTCTCACGTTGAAGCGCAAGATCCGTGGTGCGCGTTGTAGCTTTTGCGCGACAGACCTCCTCGCTGTTTCGACCTATGGTTGCGAAGCAGCAAGGTTGCAGGAGGTCTTCGGGATGAGACGCCTGTTTCGTAGCCGAGGCATCACTCGGCGCGTGCCGCGGTCACCGCGAGCGGAACCGCCTCCGCCGCTGATACGCGCCCTGCTGATGGCGATCGGCGCCACAGGGGTTACCCTCTACGGTGGTCCGATCCTGCTGCCCTGGATCGTGGGTCCGACCACTGCTGTGGCTTGGCTCAACCTGTTGAGATAGGCAAGGGCTTCACGGTCGAGCCCAGCACGGCCTGCAGCGCTCCAATAGGACCTCCGAGGGCGCGGGCAGTCGGCTGCGTCCGCTACTGAAGCAGCGGCCGATCTTGTAGGAGCGCCATCAGCAGCGCCGTCGTGACGGCTCGCCGCCTATCATCCGGACTGACATCCGGCTCCGACATGAACCGACTGGCGGTCGGGTACGCGTCTACGGCCGCCGCCAGATCGATGGTGATGGCACCTAGGCTGTGCGTCCGGGTCGTGGGATCGGCGAGGTAGACCTCGACAGCCTCGGCCAGCGCCTCCACGTCGATCGGTGGCGCAACGATGTCGTTGGGTCGATCCTTCTCGCTGCTCACGGCGGCGCGGCTCTCATCATCGTGGCACCGCTACCAACGCGCTCTCGCCCGCAGGTGCCGTGCCTTCTCGCGCATCGTCACCCGCCGGCAGAGGGCAACGAGCCCGATCACACCGACGAGAACGGCAGCGAGTATGAGGATGACGAAGGCGGAAGTGGTCACGCGGCGGTCAACTGGCCAACGTTGAACGAACTGATCGGGCCAAGCGGATCAGCTCCGCTGCAGTCAGGCACCGATCGTGCGGCTCCGCCGTCTCGGGCGATTTGCCCGCTCTGGATCTCGGATCGCATCCGGCTTCGGACGCTGGGATGATTGCGCGCCAGTAAGGCCAGATGCTCACGGATCGAGATGCCTTGACCGTTTCCGCCATGGTCACTCCTGCATAGCAGCTCCCGGGATGCCTGAGCGGCACCGTACCAAGCTTAGCGGTATCGGCAGCAACCATTGTTAGGTCCGTCACAGCGACCAAGCTCTGTGCGCGAGCGTGTCGCGCGGGATCGCCGGGGCGGAGCCAAAGAGGGCGGCAGCCCTGCATTCTGTGAACGAGGGGCTTGGGCCGAGTTGCCGCCGACACCGGCCGGCTGGCCGCAAGCCGGATCGGCAGGGGCAGCAGATGATCGTTGTGCGGCTCCGCCAGATCCAGCCGACAGCGGTGCATGCCCCTCCGAACGGGCGCTTGCGCTACGGGGCAACCGTCCGATGCTCCGCCCGAGCGGGATCAGGCGCCAGGGGCGGGCGGCAGCACGACAGGAGGGAGCCCATCATCAGGAGTGGCAGGGACCTGAACGGTGCTGATCATCTCGCCAGCGAGCAGGCCTCCACCGAAGCGAGCCCAATCCTCCGGTGTCCGCTTCGCCACGTTGCGCGTTGAGGGAATGCTTGAGGCCCGCCGAAGCGGCTTCCGGTTCTGGGTCTGCCAGATCGATGAGAGCCGGATGGCTCCTGCTATCGCTGCCTTCATGCCTGCTCCTCTGCAGATCAGGGTGAGAGGTGGCCCAGGATTGTCGAGCGCAAATTCGTAAAAGTATAGATGGAGCTAGGTCGGCCTCACATACGGTCCGATATGCAACGCAATACAGTCGCAAGTTCATTGGCTTGGGTGCGGGTCAAGCCCGATCTGAGGGCGCTACCGTCGCGATAGATCGTGAAAGTGCCATCTTGTGTGGCTCGGATTGTGATGGAGATCATGCAATTCCTTACAAGGCGTCGTCCGACCGTCGCCCGGTAAGCTTAACCATTCGTTAACGACGCGCAACCCGCTGGGGTGTGGATCGCGCGCAAGGCTGCCGAGGGCCAGGATCGCAGCCGGGTCTGCGCCATCTCGGGGTGGCGAGCGCGACTTCGCGGATGCGATGTGGCGAGGGTTAGAGATTGCGCACGGGCGGCACGCACTCCGCGGGCTGTGTCCGGGTTGGCAGGACGCCGCCATCGCGTTTCAGGCGTTGGTAGCCGGGTGAGCTCTGATGTGGAGGGCTGAACGATGCGAGCTTCCGCTATTGCCACGCTGCTGATGATGAGCGTCCTGACCTCTGTGGCAGCCGCCCAGAGCGAGACCCCGCCGGCCAATCCGGCTAGTGCGGGCAAGCCCGCCAACCTCTGTCAGGAACTCGCCGCCTTCGTGCACCAGCCCCAGGAAGCCAAGAAGTCCGACAGCCAGCCGGCGCAACTCGCTGCCGCCGTGCAGGCTCCCAAGAACGCGGATCAGCCAGCCAAACCATCAGACGCCGCCGGTCAGCCGCAGCAAGCCTCTGGCATCAGCGGTCAGGTGTCATCCTCAGGACCTGGAGCATCAGGCCCTCAGGGCGCCACACAGAACACCGCAGCGCCCTCAGGAGCGACGGTGAACGTCGCACCGGCTCAGCAGCCTGGGCAGGCTCAGCCGGCGCCACAGGCTCAGGCCGCTCCGCCTGCGGGCAAGCCGTCGCCCGACATGATCACGAAGGCCGAGGACGCCATCGGCAGCAACGACCTGAGCCGCTGCCGGAGTGCCGCGCAGCAGATGCGGCGAGCCGGTGTCGTGATGCCGGCCCCGTTGCTCGCGCTTTCAGCCATGAACCCGAAGCTGCTTGAGGCCGCTCAACGTCCCTGAGCCGTACTCAAGCGACCCCGATCTCGAACTCCATCCCTCGTCCCGGTCCCTGATCGGAGTAGCTGACCAAGGCGTAGCCTCGCTCAGCTAGGGCGGCCTCCAGGCTGTCGCGCTGCTTGCGGAACAACTGGCCGATCGCGAGAGGCGTCAGGCGCGGATTGCCCCTCCTGAGCTGCTCAACCCCGATGTTGAGCGGTGCACTCTCTCGGTCCGCGATGCGGATGATGGCCGAGGCCAGCTCAGCAGCCTTCGTCTCCATGGCCGACTTTGCCTTGAACGCCATTCTGATCTCCCTCGCTGGATTGAAGCGCGCTCAGCTGTCCTGAAGGTTTTCGGCGAAGTCATCGGGCTACCTCGCCGAACTGGCCGAGGATGGCGATGCCCTCCAGTTCGCTTGTTTCGTCGTCCGCATCCCCATCACGCTCTCCTCGGCCTGCCGTCCCCGCTCCGCACAGCCCGCCAGCGTGGCCTTGACCGGGAACTCCCGGGGTGTTTGTTCTCTTTCCGTTCTAGCAGAACGGAGGGCAGCGGGTGAGTGTCTACCGGGTCGGCGAGGCGGCGGCGGATCGTAGCGGGCTGGTGCGCATCCCCTTCATGCGTACCAGCCTCTGCGCCGGCTTTCCCTCCCCGGCCGAGGACTTCATCGAGGGCGCCCTCGAACTCCCCCGCTGGCTCGCCCCCAACCCTGCCGCCACCTTCATCTGGCGCGTGCGCGGCTGGTGCATGAAGGGCGCCGGCATCCACGACCAGGACCTCGCCGTCGTCGACCGCTCGCTCCAGCCGAGCGCCGGCGCGGTGGTGGTGGCCGTCGTCAACGGCGAGATGAGCCTCAAGCGCCTCGTCATGCAGGGCAACCGGCTGGCGCTGACCTTCGACAATCCGGAGATGGAGGAGCTCTTCGCGCTTGACGAGCTGGAGGAGGGCCTGCTCTGGGGCGTGCTGCTGTTCTCGGTGCGCTGGCACCACGTCCGCCCGAGCAGCGTGCGATGAGCCGCGCCCTCGCGCTCGTCGATGGCAACAGCTTCTACTGCTCCTGCGAGCGCGTCTTCGATCCGCGTCTGACCGGCGTGCCGGTGATCGTGCTGTCGAACAACGACGGCTGCGCCATCGCCCGCACGGCCGAGGCCAAGGCGCTCGGGATCAGGATGGGCGTGCCCTACTTCCTGATCCGAAACCTGTGCCGGCGCGCGAAGGTGCGGGTGTTCAGCAGCAACTACGCCCTCTACGGCGACATGTCGGCGCGCACCAACGCGGTCTACCGGACCTTCGCGCCGGACGTGGAGGTCTACTCGATCGACGAGAGCTTCCTCGACCTCTCGGACGTGCGCGAGCGCGACCGCGTGGCCCTCGCCCGCGATCTGCGCGCGACCGTGCGGCGCTGGACCGGCATCCCGACCTGCGTCGGGATCGGGCCGACGAAGACGCTGGCCAAGCTCGCCAACCACATCGCCAAGAGCGTGCCGGAGCTGGGCGGCGTGTGCGACCTCTCCGACGAGGCGGAGCGTGCGCTGTGGCTGGTCGGGATCCCGGTCGGCGAGGTCTGGGGTGTGGGTCGCGCCTCGCTCGCCAAGCTGCAGGCGCTGGGCGTCGACACGGTGGCGGACCTGCGCGACCTCGACCCCCGCCCGGCCCGCAAGGCGCTCACGGTGGTGGGCGAGCGCATCATCCACGAGCTGCGCGGGCGGGCCTGCCTGGCCCTGGAGCTGGTGCCGGCCCGCCGCAAGGGCTGCGCGGTGACGCGCTCGTTCTCCAGCCGGATCACCGAGCGGGCGGTGCTGGAGCAGGCGGTGGCGGCGCACGCGGCGCGGCTGGGCGAGAAGCTGCGGCGGGACGGGCTGGCGACCGATCAGGTGACGGTCTTCTACCACACCAGCGAGCACGACCGGGGCGACCCGATGCGCTCGGTCTCGACGGTGGTGCACCTGCCGGAAGCCACGAACGACAGCCTCGCCCTCATCCGGGCGGTGCGGCTCGGGGTGGCGCGCACGTGGCGCGAGCCGGCCGGTGTGCCGTGGCGCTACAGCAAGGCCGGGGTGATCACCACCGACCTCGTGCCGCTGACGGACAGCCCGCGGGCGCTGTTCGGGGCGCTGGATCGCGAGCGGGGCGGCGCGCTGATGGCGGCCATGGACGCCTGCAATGCGCGCTTCGGGCGCGGCAGCGTGGTGCCGGCTCGGGCCGGCTTGGTGGCGAAGCGGACGTGGTCGACGAAGTTCAAGATGCGCACGCCGCGCTACACGACGCGGATCGGGGAGGTGCCGTGCGTGTCTGCGCAGCGTCCTGGCTGATAGGGCGCTCAGTTTGCTATTTGAGGTGAAATGCGATCTTGAACTCGTCGATCGTATATCGTTTGCCCGATGGATCTTTGATGGCGACATCCTTGAAGCTCTGCTTCGCCAAGAAGGAAGCTCGATCCAAGGCTTCGCCAACAGTCTCGCAAGGATTCGCGATGCCGCCAACTGGAGCTGCTGCTGTCACGAGGAAGAACATCGGCACCTCCTTGACGCCGGTCTTGCTTAAACAGCATCGTGCGCGGTCACGCACGATGCAAAGGCGCTTTCGGGTTAGCTAGCCCGCTCCGCCCTCGCCAGCCGGATCGCCGTCCGGACCGCAGCGCGCCGATGGCGGCGATGGACGCCTGCAATGCGCGCTTCGGCGCGGCAGCGTGGTGCCGGCCCGGGCGGGCCTCGTGGCGAAGCGGACGTGGTCGACGACGTTCGAGACGCGCACGCCGCGCCTCGCCGAGTTGCCCATGGTCAAGGCCACACTGGGTTGCCCGCCCTTAACGACCCAGCCGTAGGATCGGCCCATGTGCAATCTCTACAGCCTCACCCGCTCGCAGGACGAGATCCGCCGCATCTTCGCGGTGAAGCGCGACGACACCGGCAACCTGCCGCCGCTGCCCGGCATCTTCCCCGACCAGCTGGCGCCCGTGGTGCGCGCGGCCGAGAGCGGGCGCGAGCTGACGATGATGCGCTGGGGCTTCCCGCCTCCTCCGAAGGTCGGCACGCAGCCGGTCACGAACGTGCGCAACGTCGCCTCACCCTACTGGCGCCCCTGGCTCAAGCCGGCCTTTCGCTGCCTCGTGCCGGTGTCCTCGTTCAGCGAGTACGCGGACACCAAGCCGAGGAAGACGCCGGTCTGGTTCGCGCTCTCGGAGGAGCGCCCCCTGCTCGCCTTCGCGGGCATCTGGCGACCCTGGACCGGCCTGCGCGGCCCCAAGCGCGACGACCCGGTCGAGGAGGAGCACCGGCTCTATGCCTTCCTCACGACGGAGGCGAACGGGATCGTCGGCCCGGTGCACCCGAAGGCGATGCCGGTGCTGCTCACCACCGAGGAGGAGTGGCGCATCTGGCTTGAGGCGCCGGTCGAGGAGGCGCTGAAGCTGCAGCGGCCGTTGGCGGATGCCGAGATGATGGTGGTGGCCCGCGGCGAGCGGCGAGACGGCGCTGGGTGAGCAATCCGATCATCCCACCCTCTCCGGCAGGATAGCCGTTCGGATCGCGTTGCGACGCGCTGCCTCGCTCATCCCCTCATCCGCCAGCGTGTCGGCAGCCCATCGGTTGGCCAGCTTAGACACTGATGCTCGGGTCGAATGTGCCGTCGCCGAAGGCTGAGCGACCTTCGAGAGCTCCATACTGCAGGTAGTGCAGCATAGGATCGATGTCCGCTGCAGCTACGTCGCCATAGGTAGCGAGGTAGGACGAGGTGTCGAGGCCGGCAGATGGATCTCGGTTCTCTCGCCAACCATACTGATGATAGTGCTGAAGCGGGTCCATGTCGGCGGCGGCTACATCGCCGTAAGCGGCCAGATAGCCCCGCACGTCGAACACTGCGTTGGGATTGCGCCCCTCTCTCCAACCATACTGCTCGTAGTGCTGGTAAGCAAAGTCGAGCGGGTTCTCGCCCGAGATCAATGCGGCGGCTGCCACATCGGAATTGGCCAGCAGGTAGTACTCAGCATCGAACCCGGAGCGGGCTTCAAGGTCGGCTGCGTTGCCCATGGCCGCGTAGGCTTGGCGACCGTCATCTCGTCCATACTGCAAGTAATGTTCGAGCGGGTCCACTCCAGCAGCAGCCACATCGGGATTGTTCTTGAGATATAGCTCGTTGTCGAAGTTGGCTGACGGATCCCGGCCCTCTCTCCAGCCGTACTGATCGTAATGATCAAGCGGGTTGATCCCGGCGGCGCGCACGTCCGCATTGGCGGCCAGATAACCCGTTGTCGAGAAGAAGGCGTTCGGGTCGCGGCCTTCGCGCCAGCCATCCTGGGCGTAGTGCGCGTCAGCATCGGCCCCGGCCGTGAACACATCCTTGTTGGTGATGGTGTAGAACAAGTCATCGATGAGAGGGATGCCGTCGTCGGCGTCGATCTGGCCGTCCGCGAAGGCGTAGTGCTCGAAGCCGGACAGCAGAGCCGTGGTGTCTGGCATGCTCACCATGGTCAGGCCGTTCACGAGGTCGATCCATGCGTCCGTCAGCCTGAAGCCGAACACCGCCGTGTCGTCGCCCGCACCCCCGTAGAGGGCATTGACGCCCATTCCGCCGTCGAGCGTGTCGTCGCCGAGCCCCCCATCCAGCGTATCGTTGCCGCCGCCCCCGCTGAGATGGTTGGCAACCTGGTTTCCAGTGATCGTGTCATTGCCCGAGCCGCCGGTCGCATTCTCGATCAGAGAGTCGAGACTTCCATTGTTCAGAAGAGCATTGAAGACATTGGCCCGGGCATACGTGCCGCCCAGATCGGCAAGCTGAGCGTTGGACATCCGGCTGCCTGATCCGGCGCCGAGATCGATCGACTGATCCGTGTCGTAGTTCGAAAAATCGTAGGTGTCCCGGCCGCCACCATCCCAGATCGTCCGGAACACCCGGTTGCCGGCGACCTCGCCCTGGCCGATGCCATTGATCGACATCTCACCAGTCGCAGCGTTGAAGGAATAAACTGAATCGCCTGAGTTGGTCGTGTAATCGGCCCCGTACAGATACTGAAGGGCCGCGATATCGAGCATCATCAGCGATTGGGCGTAGCCTGCATACTCGTTGGTGTAGCCGTTGAGAGGCGCGCCGACATACGAGCGATAGGTCATCACCGAGAACTCCATCGAGTCCATCGGTGCGGAGATCGCGCCGAACGTGCCGGTGTCCTGTCCATGCTTGAGCCCGAGCGTGTGCCCGATCTCGTGCAGGTAGGTGTGGTAGGCGTAGGTGCCCGGCACGGGCGTGCTGGCCTTCACGTTGCCGAAGAAGGCGTCTCCCGAGGGGCTGCCGGAGCCAGGCAACCACGCATAGGAAGTCGACGGTGCCGTCGAATTCGCCATCCGGACATCGGCGTGAGTGGTGGAGGTCTCATCGATCTCCGTGAAGGCGAGACCCGAGACGGCCGCAACCTCCGCCATGACGGCGCGGCCGGCCGCCTGCTGGGCAGCCGTCAGCGCGCTCATGCCAGTCGCGGCGCTCTGATCGCCGTACTCCGGGCCGTAATCGGAGTAGGCATCCGGAAACGAGAATGTGAGGCTGGTCGCCGCCCATTTTCTCGCCGACAGGATCCCATTGATGTCCACGCTCGTAGACGGCGTCACCGCTGCGAACGAACCTCCGCCTGCCGCGGGGGCGTCGGACAAGGCACTGGCCCGCGCTATTCTCGTTGTCGGGCCTGCGGCGTGAGAGCCAATGGGATGATCGTGACCGCGCGCAGTAAACATCGGCAGACACCCAGAGATCGCGCGCCGCGGAGCCTGCGACTACGCCGACAATGAATGGAACACAAATTGCTGCGCAAGTGGCATCAGCGCCGCACTAAAATTACCTTAGCCAGATATTGCCCGGCGCGCCGCAGCTCTGCCTTAAGATATGTTAACACACGTATCTCAGTATTAGCGAATACAGACGCGCGCACAAAACAAATGTTTATTCATCGATAACGCGCAAGGGTGAGCCCCGGCGTTCGATGCTACGCCCTCCGTGATCATTTGTGGGCCGGGAGCTCGGGTCTGATGGTTGGAAGACTGTGGCGGTCAGGTCGCTCACAGGCGTAACGTCAGAAAAACCATCGTTCTTCCTACACAGTCAGGCCGGCGCGGCTCGGGGCGCCGATCTCCAGATGCCCGCGGTTCCCGAGCAAGAAGCTTGGACCACCGATCGCGGCAGCCGAGAAAGTTACAGTCATTTCTCTCGTCTTCGCGCTGGTATGATCGTTTCGATCTGCGTGCGATCACAAGATGGGCCACAGGCGAACCCGGGACGAGGGATGTATCAGGAACGCCGTCGGGCAACGCACATCGCTGCGAGTGCAGCGGGGTTTCTCCAGCGGCGGGCGCGCCGGTTGTCGGGCGTCGGCTTGGCTTTGGGGACCCTCTTCTTCGCGGCTGCCCTGACTCCCTCCCTCGTTCCGCGAACGTCGCTCACGCAAGGAGTACTGGCAGGCGCCTGTTTCGCCGCCGGTTACGGCCTGGGCGTGTGGTCGCGATGGCTCTGGGCCTATCTGGGATTGCGGGTGCCGACGGAACGCGCAAGCCACATCACGAACACCCTGATTGCCGCCGGCTGCCTGTCGGTCGTCATTGCCTGTCTGTGGCGAGCCGCGGAGTGGCAGAATTCGATACGCGCGGTGATGGGTATGACGCCCATCACGAGCGTGCATCCCATCCAGGTCTGCCTGATCGCCCTGGCCACCTTCGTGTCGCTCCTCGCGCTGGCGCGGCTGTTCGGCCTCGCGGTCGGATTCATGGCTGGCCGCGCGAGCCGGTTCGTTCCGCGGCGGATCGCGAATGTGGTTGGGGTCTCCGTCGCGGTCGTGCTGGTCTGGTCGCTCGCGAGCGGTGTTTTCTTCCGCGTGGCCTTCCGCGTGCTCGATACGTCGTTCCGCGCGCGCGACGCGCTGTTGGAACCGGAGCGCCCCCAGCCGGTCGAGACGGTGCGGACAGGCAGTCCAGCATCGCTGGTGAGATGGAGCGAGCTCGGACGTGCCGGGCGCGAGTTCGTGGCGTCGGGTCCCAGGGCGGCAGAGATCGGCGCCCTCTCCGGGCGCCCGGCAAAAGAGCCGATCCGCGTCTATGTCGGCCTACGCGCCGCCGACACGGCGCAGGAGAGGGCGCAACTCGCCTTGGCAGAGCTCAAGCGCGTCGGTGCCTTCGATCGTTCTGTCCTCGTGGTGATCACGCCAACGGGAACAGGCTGGATCGACCCTTCAGCGATGAGCGCGGTCGAGTATCTGCACCACGGCGACATCGCCAGTGCCGCGCTGCAGTATTCCTACCTTTCAAGTCCGTTATCACTTCTTGTCCAGCCAGAATATGGCTCGGAAGCAGCGCGCGCGCTCTTTGCCGAGATCTACGGTCACTGGATCACGCTACCCAGGGATCGACGTCCCAGGCTCTACGTGCACGGGCTGAGCTTGGGAGCGATGCATTCCGAAAGCTCGATCGAGCTGTTCGAGTTGATCGGCGATCCGATCAATGGCGCGCTCTGGAGCGGCCCTCCCTTCGGGAGCCGGTTCTGGCGTTCGGTGACCGATGGCCGAAATCCCGGCTCGCCGGCCTGGCTACCCGAATTTCGGGAGGGTCGCTTCGTGCGGTTCATGAACCAACGCGGAGCGCGTGTGCCCGCGGATGCGCCTTGGGGCCCGATGCGGGTTGTCTACCTGCAATATGCCAGCGACGCGGTGACCTTCTTCGAGTATCGCGCCTTCTACCGTTCGCCGGCTTGGCTCGAGTCACCAAGTGGACCGGACGTCTCGCCACAGCTGCGGTGGTTGCCGGTGGTAACGGCACTTCAGCTGACGCTCGACATGGCCATGGCGACTAGGCCTCCGATTGGATACGGCCATGTCTACGCTCCGCAGCATTATGTCGACGCCTGGAGCGCCGTCACCGGCGTACCCGACTGGTCTCCGGAGGCGCTCGCGACCCTGAAACGGCATCTGGCGGAGGTCGCAGCCCGCGCGATGGAGGACGACGGCAGCGACGAAGGCGCATACCGCAACCGGGGCGGCTAGCAGGTGTATGGCCAGTCCCGAGCCGCTGCGATCGCACGGGTTCTAAACGCCGATCTTACGCGAATAGGATGAGTGCTGAAGTCACGGTGGGCGGATTTTGAGAGGCCGCGATCGGGCGACGAGCAGCCTTTCCGACACCGTGAAGCTGATGTCCGGAAGTGGCGCATAGCCGAACGAGCCGGACAGAACGTATTGACTCGCTTTGGATCTTTCACCCTGAAGCTTGAAAGTCCGCTACCGCACCAACACGAAAGCCGGACCGAAGCAGAGCACCCAGCGCCGGATGCTCTCGTAGGCAACGATGATGCCGCGCTCGGCCGAAAATTCCTCCCCATCGCGGTAGCTGAGCGTGACGCGTAGGTACATCCAGACGTCACGCTGGATGATGTCGGGCGGGAAACGGTACCCGGCGAAGGAAGGCGCGTTCATGCCCGACCGCGACGGTGCTCGGTCATGCACAGCAAGCCAGGGCACCGCCGAACGTGACGAGCCCTTAGTCCAGTCGAGCGCCGGAGATCTGGACCATTTCCTTCCAGATCGGCCGTTCGCGCTGACCCTTTTCCTGCGCCTGTTCCGGCGTACTCCCGAGCGGACGGGCACCGACGACCTCGAATCGCTGTTGGATCACCGGATCGGCCGCAATCGCGCGCAGCGCCTCCGAGATCTGGTCAACTATCGCGCGCGGCGTGGCGCTCGGCGCAACGAATGCGGCCCAGGAGGTCGCCACGAAGTCCGGCACGCCCGCCTCGGCCATGGTCGGCACGTCGGGCAGGGTCGGCCAGCGCCCGGGCGTCGTGACGGCGAGCACGTGGAACTGGCCGGCTGCGATCGCGCCGACATAGGAGGGCAGGTTGTCTATCGCGAGTTGGACGTCGCCGCTGAGCATCGCCGGAATGGTCTGCGCGGCGCCGCGGAACGGTACGTGGGTCGCTGTCAGACCGGTGCGCGTGGCGAAGAGCGCGCCGCAGAGGTGCGGCGACGTGCCGACGCCGGGGCTGCCGTAGAAGAAGCCGCCGCTGCGGCCCTTCGCCCAGGCAATGAATTCCGGGATCGTGCGAGCCGGCACGTGCTGGGTGGGCACCACCGCGACGTTCGGTAATTCCCAGGTCAGCGAGATCGGGATGAGGTCCCGGTCCGCGTCGAAGGGCATGCGGCTGTAGAGGTACTGGCTGATCGAGAAGTGGCCGACAGTAGCCGCACCGATTGTGTAGCCGTCGGGCGTACTCTTAGCCACGGCGTCGATGCCGGTGTTGCCGCCCGTGCCCGGACGGTTCTCGACGACCCAGGTGCCGCCGAGCCGATCTTTGAGGCGCTCGCCTAGAAGACGCGCGAGCACGTCGGTCGAGCCGCCTGCCGGATAGGGAACGATGAGCCGGATCGGCCGCTCGGGCCAGTTGCGATTCTGGCCGAGGGCGAGGCTCGGCAATCCGGCCACGACGCCGCCCGCCGAGGCAGCGATCCAGCCGCGACGCGTCAATCCCTTCATCAGTTCCTCCCTATCCGGGCCGTGCCGAATGCTGAGCATCCGTATAGAGGGGCCGGAAGGCTCCTCTGTCACATCCCATAATGGTCGACGCAGGTTCGTGAGCTGGTCGTGCCGCTTGTCCTTGGCGTACAAGTCTGGGTCTATCAAGACTCGTCGAGTAGGGAAGGTCCATCAGGCGTTGTCCGAATGCGAGCTGACTTCTCACACGCTCGGGCGACCGCCCCGCCACTGACCAAGGCGTTCAGAGCGTCCGTCAGAGCGCGGAACGGCAGCCGCAGTGGCCTTGTCACGTTGTCGGACCTGGCCGGGGGGCAACTCCTCAGTTCCGCTTCAGGCGACCGCGCCGGCCGCACGGCGCCGCGTCGCCAATGCCTCGGCTCGGAACAGTCGGTGCGTGCGGGCCGAGACGAGGCGATGGGGTAAGGTGAAGGTGTTGGAGGTGGCGCGTGCATCGACAAGTACCGCTGGGCTGAGCCTGGCTACTTGAAACCCTGCTGCTTCCGCTCCCGGCGTCGCACCGGCACGTGCGAGCTCTCGGCGCGGTTGTTGGCTCGCTTTCTCCGGACGTGCCCCATCTTCCAGCGCGGGTCGGCCCGTGAGCGGCCCGAGGCGGTGTGGACCGTTAGCGGAGCCAGAGGACGACAGCGGCGAGGGTGACGACGGCGGCATAGTTGCGCGCTGTCTTCTCGTAGCGGGTGGCGCCGCGACGGAACTGCTTGAGTTTGGCAATGCAGCACTCGATCAGATGGCGCTCGTTGTAGAGCGTCCTGTCGAAGTCATGCTTCCTGGCCCGTGACGGGTTGGTCGGGATGACGGCCTGCACGCCCTTGTCGGCAGCGAGCTTGCGCACCCGGTCGCTGTCGTAGGCGGCCTCGGCCAGGATCACCTCGGCAGGATCACCTCGGCCGGCAACTCCTTCAGCAGCGCCTCGGCCTGGGGCGCGTCGCCCTTCTGGCCGGCCGTGAGGGCAAAGCCCACCGGGCAGCCGAGCCCGCGCACCGCGATGTGGATCTTGGTACTCAGGCCGCCGCGCGAGCGGCCGAGGGCTTGGTCTGGCGCCGGTTCGGACGGGGGCCGATCTCCAGACCCCCCTTTTTCGCGCCCGCCGCATGGTGGTGGGCGCGCACGGTGGTGGAATCCACGATCAGGTACGCGAAGTCGGGGTCGTCCGACAGCGCCGCGAAGAGGCGCCACCACACGCCCTTCTGGCTCCAGCGGCTGAAGCGGCGGAACACGCTGTTCCACTCGCCGAAGGCATCCGGCAGATCGCGCCAGGGTGCCCCGGTGCGCACGATCCACAGCACACCTTCCACGAACATCCGGTTGTCGCGGCCCGTCGAGCCGCGCTGATCCGCCCGGCCGATGATCAGCGGCGCCATCCGCTCCCACTGCGCGTCGCTGAGAACCAAGCGATCCTGAACGCTCAAAGCTGCCCTCCAAAAGACAGCCTGGAATCACAGCTCGCCCATAACGTGGATCCTAAGAGTCCATACGCCGTAGCGAATGTTTCTCATCAACTCCTAGAATGCCCACACAGGGGTGGATCAGACGTCGAGGTTGGCGACGTTGAGCGCGTTCTCTTGGATGAACTCGCGGCGCGGCTCGACCACGTCGCCCATCAGCTTCACGAACAGGTCGTCGGCATCGGTCGTGTCCTTGACCTTGACCTGCAGCAGCGAGCGCACGTCGCGGTCGAGGGTGGTCTCCCAGAGCTGCTGGGCGGTCATCTCGCCCAACCCCTTGTAGCGCTGGAGCTGGAGGCCCTTGCGGCCGAGCGCCATCATGGTCTCGAACAGGGCGACCGGCCCGTGCAGCACCGTTTCCTCGCCCTTGCGCGTGAGGGTCGCGGGCGCGTCGTAGATCTCGCGCAGGGCATCGGCGCGCTCGTCGAGGCGCCGGGCCTCCTGCGAGTTGATCAGCGCCTCGTCGAGCACCGCCACCTGCCGCACGCCGCGCAGCGTCCGCGACAGGGTGTAGCCGCCGGCCGACGCCTCGCCCTCCCAGCCGCGCTCGATTTCTTCGGCAATGTCGTTGAGGCGCTTGGCGAGCTCGTCGGCCACCACCTCCGCGTGGGCGTGATTCTCGGCCACCGCCGGACGCAGCGCCCCGGCGATCGCCGCCTGCTCCACCACGGTGCGGTCGTAGCGGGTGTGCAGCCCGTGCAGGATCTGCCGGACGCCGCGCGCCTCGTCCACCAGGGCGCGCAGCTGCGCGCCCCCGAACGCGACGCCGCTCGCCAGCCGCAGGCTCGCCCCCTCGATGCCGCCGTCGATCAGGTAGTCTTCGAGGGCACGCTCGTCCTTGAGGTAGATCGCCGAGCGGCCCTTCGCGGCTTTGTAGAGCGGCGGCTGGGCGATGTAGAGGTGGCCGCGATCGATCAGCTCCGGCATCTGCCGGAAGAAGAAGGTGAGCAGCAGCGTGCGGATGTGCGAGCCGTCCACGTCCGCATCCGTCATGATGATGATGCGGTGGTAGCGCAGCTTGTCGGGGTTGAACTCCTCGCGGCCGATGCCGGTGCCGAGCGCCGTGATGAGCGTGCCGATCTCCTGGCTCGACAGCATCTTGTCGAAGCGGGCGCGCTCCACGTTGAGGATCTTGCCGCGCAGCGGCAGCACCGCCTGGAAGGTGCGGTCGCGGCCCTGCTTGGCCGAGCCGCCGGCGGAATCGCCCTCCACGAGCAGGATCTCGCACTTCGAGGGATCGCGCTCCTGGCAGTCGGCGAGCTTGCCGGGCAGCGAGGCGATGTCGAGCGCCCCCTTGCGGCGGGTCAGTTCGCGGGCCTTGCGGGCGGCCTCGCGGGCGGCCGCGGCCTCCGCCACCTTGCCGACGATGGTGCGCGCCTCGCTCGGGTGCTCTTCGAGCCAGTTCGACAGGCCCTCGTTGAGCACGTTCTCCACCACCGGGCGCACCTCGGAGGAGACGAGCTTGTCCTTGGTCTGCGAGGAGAATTTCGGATCCGGCACCTTGACCGAGATGATCGCGGTCAGGCCCTCGCGGCAATCGTCGCCGGTGAGCGTGACCTTCTCCTTCTTGGCGATGCCCGACGACTCGGCGTAGCCGGTGATCTGGCGCGTCAGCGCCGCCCGGAAGCCCGCCATGTGGGTGCCGCCGTCGCGCTGCGGGATGTTGTTGGTGAAGGGCAGCACCGTCTCGTGGTAGCTGTCGTTCCACCACAGGGCGACTTCGACGCCGATCCCGTCGCGCTCGGCGCGCACCACGACCGGCTTGGCGACGAGCGGGCTCTTGGTGCGGTCGAGGTAGCGCACGAAGGCCTCGACGCCGCCCTCGTAGACGAGTTCCTCGCGCTTGTGCTCGGCGTGGCGGGCGTCGGTGAGGACGATGCGCACCCCGGAATTCAGGAAGGCGAGTTCGCGCAGGCGTTTTTCCAGCGTCGCGTAGTCGAACTCCACCATCGTGAAGGTCTGGGTCGAGGGCAGGAAGGTGACCTCCGTGCCGCGCCGCTCGCCCGCGGGACCCACCACCGCCAGGGGGGCCACGGCGTCGCCGTGGCGGAATTCCATCGCGTGCTCCTGGCCCCCGCGCCAGATGCGCAGGCGCAGCCACGTCGAGAGCGCGTTCACCACCGAGACGCCGACGCCGTGCAGGCCGCCCGAGACCTTGTAGGAGTTCTGGTCGAACTTACCGCCCGCGTGGAGCTGGGTCATGATGACCTCGGCGGCCGAGACCCCCTCCTCCGCGTGGATGTCGGTGGGGATGCCGCGGCCGTTGTCCGAGACCGTGCAGGACCCGTCCGGATTCAGCGTCACGGTCACCAGCGTGGCGTGGCCGGCCAGCGCCTCGTCGATGGCGTTGTCCACCACCTCGTAGACCATGTGGTGCAGGCCCGACCCGTCGTCGGTGTCACCGATATACATGCCCGGCCGCTTGCGGACCGCGTCCAGGCCCTTGAGGACCTTGATCGAGTCGGCGCCGTAGGTGTCGTTGCTGAGATCGCGGGCGGGTTCGGCCATGTCTGTTCCTGTCGGGCGGGCGCGGATACGCGACTGAGGGGGGCGCCTCGCCTCTCGTCTGCAGATGCTAGATAAGCATTCCGCCTTGAAATTGCATCGGTTTCGGGTGCGGCGCACGCACCCGATCGTCACAGTGCGGCAGCGCCGCTTAACATTCCGGAAAGCTTACGCGCGCACCCCGCCGCGGCTGGCCTCGTCGAGCCGCGCCAGCGCCTGAGGATCGAGCGCCAGGCGCACGCCGGCGATCAGGTCGTCGAGCTGCGCGACCGTGGTGGCGCTGGCGATCGGGGCGGTGAGGCCCGGCCGCGCGACGAGCCACGCCAGCGCCACCTGCGCGGGCGTGGCGCCGTGCGAGGCCGCCACCGCGTCGAGTTCCTTGAGCAGCGCGAAGCCCTTCGGATTGAGGTAGGGCGACACCCGCGCCTCGCGCGCCCGGCCCGCGGCGGCGCCCGCCTCGCGGTACTTGCCGGTCAGGAAGCCGGCGGCGAGCGAGAAATACGAGATGACGCCGAGGCCTGCCGCCCGGCACAGGGGCTCCAGCTCCGCCTCGTAGCCCGCGCGCTCGGCGAGGCTGTACTCGGGCTGGAGGCATTCGTAGCGCGGCAGACCGGTGCGGGCGGCGACATCGAGCGATTCTCGCAGGCGGGCGGCCGAAAAGTTCGAGGCGCCGATCGCCCGCACCTTGCCGGCGCGGATCAGCCGCTCGTAGGCCTGCAGCGTCTCCTCGATCGGCGTCTCGGGATCGTCCGCGTGCGACTGGTAGAGGTCGATGCGGTCGGTCTGCAGCCGGCGCAGCGAATCTTCCGCGGCGCGCTCGATATAGGCGGCCCGCAGGCCCTTGCGGCCCTCCCCCATGTCCATGCCGACCTTGGTGGCGAGCACGATCCGGTCGCGGCAGCCGCGCTCCGCCATCCAGCGCCCGAGGACCATCTCGGATTCGCCGCCGCTGTGGCCCGGCACCCAGCGCGAGTAGACGTCCGCGGTGTCGATGAAGGTGAAGCCCTGGTCGAGCAGGCGGTCGAGCAGCGCGAACGAGGTGGGCTCGTCCGCGGTCCAGCCGAGGACGTTGCCGCCGAAGCAGAGCGGTGGAACGGAGAGGCCGGAGCGGCCGAGGGGACGCATGTCCATCGGGGTCACCGCAGGAAGGGGTTGGTGAGGCGCTCCTGGCCGATCGTGCCGGTCGGGCCGTGGCCTGGGATGAACGCCACGTCGTCGCCGAGCGGCAGGAGCTTCTGGGTGATCGAGGCGATGAGGGCCGCGTGGTCGCCGCCCGGCAGGTCGGTGCGGCCGACCGAGCCGCGGAAGAGCACGTCGCCGACCTGCGCGAAACGCGCGTCGCGGCTCACCAGCACCACGCTGCCGGGCGAGTGGCCGGGGCAGTGCAGCACGTCGAAGGTGAGCTCGCCGATGGTCACCGTGTCGCCCTCGTGGAGCCAGCGGTCTGGCGTCACCGCCCGCGCGCCCTCAAGGCCGTAGGCCGCGCCGCTCTCGGGCAGGCGGTCGAGGAGCGGCTTGTCGGCCGGGTGCGGCCCCTCGATGGCGACGCCGAGCCGCTCCTTCAGCTCCGCCGCCCCGCCCGCGTGGTCGATGTGGCCGTGGGTGAGCAGGATCTTCTCGACCGTGACGCCGGCCTTGGCGATCGCCGCCTCGATCCGGTCGAGGTCGCCGCCGGGATCCACCACGGCGGCGCGCTTCGTGGCCTCGCACCACAGCAGGGTGCAGTTCTGCTGGAACGGCGTGACCGGGATGATCGCAGCGCGGGGCGTGCTCGGCATGGGCGTCCTTGAGGGTCGGCTAAGCAGGTTTCGCGTGGCCGCCGGTCCTGCGATAAGAACCTGCGGCAAAACAAGAATCTTAGCGGACGAATCGTCGGCCTGCCCACGCTTCGTCCGCTGAGGTCGCGCCGTTGTAGCCGGTTCGGTGCCCGAGCGCGAACCTGCCCGCATTCCGGCCGAGATCGGGCGCGGACGCATGGCAGCGGGCGCCCGCTTCCTTGACCGTCGCCCGTAGCCGCACCACCTCCGCGACGTCCTGCATGGGAAGGCCCCATCGGGACAGCCCCGGAGCGGCGGATGATCGATCTCTACTACTGGACGACCCCGAACGGTCACAAGGTGACGATGTTCCTCGAGGAAGCCGGCCTTCCCTACACGATCAAGCCCATCAACATCAGCAAGGGCGAGCAGTTTCAGCCGGACTTCCTGAAGATCGCGCCGAACAACCGCATCCCCGCGATGGTCGATCATGAACCGGCGGGCGGCGGCGCGCCGGTGTCGCTGTTCGAGTCGGGCGCGATCCTGCTCTACCTCGCCGAAAAAACCGGCCGCTTCATCCCCTCCGACCTGCGCGGCCGGGCCGAGGTGCTGCAATGGCTCTTCTGGCAGATGGGCGGTCTCGGTCCGATGGCCGGGCAGAACCACCACTTCGTCCAGTACGCCCCCGAGCAGATCCCCTACGCCGTCAACCGCTACGTCAACGAGACCAACCGGCTCTACGGCGTGCTCGACCGGCGCCTCGCCGACAGGCCCTTCGTGGCGGGCGAGGCCTACAGCATCGCCGACATGGCGAGCTATCCCTGGATCGTCCCGCACGAGCGCCAGCGCCAGAACCTCGACGAGCACCCGAACCTGAAGCGCTGGTTCCAGGCGGTGGCGGAGCGGCCGGCCACGAAGGCCGCCTATGCCCGCGCCCAGGAGATCAACCAGCAGCCGACGATGTCGGAGGACGCCAAGAAGGTGATGTTCGGGCAGACCGCCGCGAACACCAAGCGCTGACCCGTCAGGCGCGGGGAACCCTTCTCCCGTGCGGGAGAAGGGCATGGGGATCGAAGATCCCACATGAGGGTTCAGGTGGGGCCGCAGTGAAACTCAGAAGGTGGTGAGGGGAGCGGACGGGTTCAGATTCAATCGCTGGCCGTGGTGCAGGTAGCGGCAGCGTCCCGCCTTCCTGCGGCACCCTCCCGGGACCCTCACGCGGGATCTCCGATCCCCTACCCCTCTCCCGCACGGGAGAGGGGTTCCCGCGCTGCCCTTGCTTGGGGCTCCATCGCCTTCTCGTAGCGCCACGCGGTCGTCCCGTCCTCGTAGTAGTCGGGCACCGTCTCGAAGCGCTTGTAGCCCGCACGCTCGTAGAGGCGGATGCCCGCGCCGTTGTCCTCGCGCACTTCGAGCCGCAGGCAGGCGCAGCCGTGGCGGCTTGCCTCCGCCTCGGCGGCGTCGAGGAGCAGGCGGCCGAGGCCGGTTCCGGCTCGGCTCGGGGCCACGGCGATCGAGCTGAGGCGCGCCACGCGGCTGTTGCGCCGCCGCTCCAGCGTGGCCGCCCCGATCAGCACCGGGCCGTCGAGGGCGACGAGGAGCGAGATCGTCGGCGAGGCGATGGCGTGGCGGATCGCCCGCCGCTCCGCCCGGTCGCTCGCGAAGACCGCCTCTTCCAGGGCGATGAGGGCGTCGAGGTCCGAGGCCTGCGCCGGCCGGAAGGCCACGCTCCCGCTCACGCGGCGGTCCACGGACAGGTCCACGTCTCCGACAGCGTGCGCCCGGAGGCCCGCAGGAAGGCCCGCAGGTCGGTGGACTGGCCGGGCCGGTCGAGGCGCACGTCGATCGCGGCGCGAAAGCCCCGCACGTGCAGGTTCGGCACCAGCGAGGTCGCGAGGATGCGCCCCTCCGTGGTCGAGGGCACGATCTCGACCGCATTCGGGTCGGTGAGCCAGTAGGCGAGGTCGCCGCCCGAGAAATCGATCAGGAAGCGCCGGGTCAGCGGATCGGGCGGCGCGTCGGGTCCGCCGCTGGCGATCGGCCGGGCGAGGTAGGTGTTCACCACCCGCCCGCCCGGGTGCAGCCCCTCGCGCTCGCCGATCGCCCGCACCGTGTAGGAGAGTTCCACGGTCTGGCCGGCCGCGTAGGGCTCCTTGGGCTGCCAGTAGGCCACCACGTTGTCGTGGGTCTCGTTGCCGGTGGGCAGTTCCACGAGGCGCACCGCCCCCTCCCCCCAGCCGCCCTGCGGCGTCACCCAGTAGCTCGGGCGGCGATGGTAGAAGGCTTCGAGGTCCTGGTAGTTCTCGAAAACGCGGTCGCGCTGCATCAGCCCGAACCCCTTCGGGTCGCGGTCCTGGAAGGAGGAGATCCAACGCTCCTTGGGGTTGCGCAGCGGCCGCCAGATCCACTCGCCGCCGCCCGAGTGCATCAGCAGCCCGTCCGAATCGTGCAGCTCGGGCCGGTAATCGTCGGAGTGGTGGCGGTCGTTCTCGCCGATGAAGAACATCGAGGTCAGCGGCGCGATCCCGATGCCGGTGATCTCGCGCCGCGGATGCAGCGAGACGCGCAGGTCCACCACGGTCTCATCGCCCGGATAGACCAGGAACTGGAAGGCCCCGGTGCAGGCGGCGCCGTCGAGGAGCCCGTAGACCACCGCCCGATCGGCGTTCTTGGGCGGCATCTCGATCCAGAACTCGCGGAAATGCGGAAACTCCTCGGGGCCGCCCACCCCCTCGACGTTGACGGCCAGGCCCCGCGCCGACAGCCCGTAGAGCTGGTCGCGCCCCAGGAACCGGAAGTAGCTCGCGCCCAGGAAGGCGATCAGCTCGTCGAGCAGCCCCGGCTTGTTGAGCGGATAGTGCAGGCGGAAGCCCGCGAAGCCGAGATTGACCGGCAGCGGCCCCTCCAGCTTGGTGCGGCCGAAATCGAACAGCGCCGGCTGGTAGGGGATCGGGGTCGGCACACCGTCGCGCACCACGTTCACCATCACGGGCCGCCGGTACAGGAAGCCGAGGTGGAAGAGCTGGAGCCGGAACGGGCCGCCCTGATCACCGAGGAAGGCCTTGTCGGGCCGGAAGCGGATGTCGCGCCACGCGTCGTAATCGAGCGCCGCGAGGGCGGGCGGCAGCGCGGCGGCTCCGGGCTCGAAGGGCGCCCGGGCGAGATCGCGGGCGCGCCGGACCACGTCGTCGAAGCGGAAGGGACTCGGCCCCGCATGGGGCGAGGGCGGCAGGGCGCTCGGTCCCGGCTGGGTCGGGCCGACCTGCGCGCCGACGGGAAACGCCGCACCGGCGAGAAGGCCCGCGAGGAGCGCGCGGCGCGAGGTCGGAATCGTCATGCCTGGGGTGTCTCCCGTCCGGTCCGGCAGGGTGAATGAACGCTCGGGCGCCGCTTGAGAAGGGGCCGTGGGGGCGCGGGCGTGACATCCGCGCCACCGGGGCAAAAATCTCCGGGAAACGCCCTCGACGGGGTTGCGGACGGGCGGCGGCGGCCGTATCTACCGCCTTGCCCAATTTCGCACGTGCCTGTGGCCGCGTGCCGGTTGGTGGGCATCCGGACAAGAGGCCGGACAGCCGCCAGGGGTCTTAAAGGATCGATGGTCGATAGGGGTGGATCCCTCCGGCCGGCATCCAGGTCGCAAGACCGGACCCCGACAACAACCGGCAGCCGGAGGCGAAACCGGCGAACCCCGCTCTCCACGGGGGACGCAGCTTAAAGCAACGACGAACGGGCTTTTTTGGTCTCGTCGGCCCTCCAAAGGTCGACACCGAAGAGGCTTGTTTCTCCTTGCCCCACGTGCGGTTCGGGTCATCCCGTTCCAATCCAAGGCAGCTTCCGGGTGCTCTGCGCCCGCGTCGCCCGGCGTGTCTCCACAGCTCGCTCGCGACGCGTCGCACCGCCCCCTGACGCCGGACGGCTTCATCGCCGTCTGATCTTCGACATCGGGTTCCCGCGCGGGGCCCCTGCGAACCTTTGGTGGGGATGATCATGACGGATCGCATCCGCGACTTCCTGCGCGCTCGCCGTGACCTGGGCCGTGACGAGGGTCCGGTGATGGTCCTCGATCTCGAGGTGGTGCGCGACAACTACGACGCCTTCGCGCGCGCCCTCCCCGACACCCGCGTGTTCTACGCCGTCAAGGCGAACCCGGCGCCGGAGGTGCTGGGCCTGCTCGCGTCCCTCGGCTCCTGCTTCGACACCGCCTCGGTGGTCGAGATCCAGATGGCGCTCGCCGCCGGGGCCACGGCCGACCGCATCTCCTTCGGCAACACCATCAAGAAGGAGCGCTGCATCGTCCGCGCCCTCGAACTCGGCGTGCGCCTGTTCGCGGTCGATTGCGAGGCGGAGGTGGACAAGATCGTCCGCGCCGCCGATGCGGCCGGCGTCCCGTCCCGCGACGTGCAGGTCTTTGGCCGCATCCTCTGCGACGGGGCGGGCGCCGAGTGGCCGCTCTCGCGCAAGTTCGGCTGCGTGCCGGAGATGGCCGTGGACGTGCTGGAGCACGCGCACCGCCACGGGCTGCACGCCTACGGCGTGTCGTTCCACGTCGGCTCGCAGCAGGGCAATACGGAAGCCTGGGACGGGGCGCTGGCCTCCGCCGCCATGATCTTCCGCGAGTGCGCCGAGCGCGGCATCGCGCTCTCGATGGTCAACCTCGGCGGCGGCTTCCCGACCAAGTACCTCAAGGAGGTGCCGGGCGTGGAATCCTACGGCAGCGCGATCTTCCGGGCACTCACCAAGCATTTCGGCAACCGCATGCCGGAGACGATCATCGAGCCGGGCCGCGGCATGGTCGGCAACGCGGGCATGATCGAGGCCGAGGTCATCCTCGTCTCGAAGAAGTCCGATGCCGCCGACGAGGTGCGCTGGGTCTACCTCGACATCGGCAAGTTCGGCGGCCTCGCCGAGACGATGGACGAGTCGATCCGCTACGCCATCCGCACCGATCACGACGAGGACCGCAAGGTTCCCTGCGTGCTCGCCGGCCCGACCTGTGACTCGGCGGACGTGCTCTACGAAAAGACCCCGTACCCGCTGCCCGTGTCGCTCTCGATCGGCGACAAGGTGCTGATCGAGGGGGCCGGCGCCTACACCACCACCTACGCGGCGGTGGCGTTCAACGGCTTCCCGCCCCTCCAGTCCTACGTGATCTGACGATCGCGCCGCGGGGGGGGGGGGGGGGGGGGGGGGGGGCTTCTCCCCCAACCCCCCCCC
>NZ_JBKIBX010000048.1:29834-35405 GCF_046557895.1 Methylobacterium oryzisoli
CGCCTCCTCGCCCCGGCTCCTCCGCCCGCACGGGCGGGAAGCGGGGTGCGTCCCGCACTGAACCCATCCATCGGTCCCGGACGGCCCGCCATGTCTCGGCGGGTGCGAGGGCTGTTCTTTCCTGACCTTCGGGAGGGCACGGCCGTGATCCAGATTCGCGACGAGCACGTCACCGACATCGCCGCCCGCGAGCGGCTGCTCGACACCTGCTTCGGCGAGGCGCGCTTCGCCAAGACCTGCGAGCGCCTGCGCGAGGGCCGCCTGCCGGCCGAGGGGCTGGCGCTCGCGGCCGAGCAGGACGGTGGCCTCGTCGGCACCGTGCGCCTCTGGGACGTCTCGGCGGGGCCGGGCCGGCCGGCGCTGATGCTAGGGCCGATCGCGGTCGCGCCCGGCCTGCAGGGCGCCGGCCTCGGCGGCCGGCTGATGCGCGCGGCGCTGGCCCGCGCCGCCGCGGCCGGCCACCGCGCCGTGATCCTCGTGGGCGACGCGCCCTACTACGCCCGCTTCGGTTTTTCCGCCGCGGCGACCGGCGCCCTGTGGCTGCCCGGCCCCTACGATCCCGCGCGCTTCCTCGGGCTCGACCTCGTGCCCGGCGCGCTCGCGGGCGCGGGCGGTCTCGTGCAGGCGACCGGCCGGCTCGCGCCGCTGCCAGACCTCGCGGCCCTGGTGGCGGCCGAGGCGGCGCGTCCGCTCGCCATCGCGGCGTAGCGGCGGGCGCCTCAGCGCACGACGATGCGGGCCGTCGCCTCGGTCACGCCGGGCGTCAGCCGGATCCGCTCCAAGAGATCGAGCACGTCGGAAGGCGCGAGCAGGCGCGCCTCCGCGTCGGTCCCGGGCGCCGCCGCGAGCCAGCGCGCCTCCAGCTCCGGCGGCAGGCCGCCCTCGACGCCGAAGCAGGAAAACAGGTTCTCGAAGGGCTCCGCGGCGACGATCTCGTCGAGCCCGTAGCCCCGCGGGTAGCGCCGCGCCTCCCCGGGCTTCAGCGGCGCCTCCGAGGCGTCGTTGCCGCGCACCGGCAGGGCGACGAAGGCGGTCTCGTCGGGCGCCATCACCCAGCAGTAGAGTTTCTGGCGCGCCCGCGAGTCGATCCGCAATTCCAGGCGCTGCCCGCGGGCGAAGGGCGTGGCCGCGGCCGCCACGGAAAGGCGCCCGCCATCGGTGCGGGCCGTGGCCGCGACGTGATCGAGGAAGGGCCGCGGGGTCGGATCGCAGCCGAGGCCCTCGATGCCGATGCGCCGCCGCCCGCTCGGCGCCAGCACCGCGCCCTCGCGCTGGAATTCGACCTCCATCCACGATTGCCGGTCCCGGTCGGTGAGGAAGCGCCCGCTCGCCGTGAGGCCGCCGGCGCAGGCCGTGCCGGGCGGGCGCCGCCGCACCTCCAGCTGGCCGCCCCGAAGGATCCGGTTCGGCGCACGCGCCTCGGCGTCGAGCGCGATGACGAGCCGGTCGGTGAGCGCCGCCGCGCAGGTCGAGTGGCCGCCCTCCGCCACGAAGGGGCAGACCTCCACCGCGCGGGCGTTCGGCGCCGCCTGGGCGAAGGCCCGCACCGCGCCCTCCAGCACGGCGTCCACGTCCGAGACGCCGGCTCCGGTGCGGATCGGCAGCACCAGGGGCTCGCTCGTCGCCTTGCACTCGGCCGTGCGGGTGACGGCCTGGAGGCGCAGAGCCACGGTCGCGCCCGCGCGGCTCGCCCCCACCAGGAAGACGCTGGCCTCGCCCGCGAAGGCGGCGCGGATCTGCGCCTCGGCTTCCGCCGCGGAGAGGCCGGTGGTGCCCTCGCGCAGGGCCTTGATGCGCACCACGTCGGCCGCCGCCGCGAGCTTCACCCGGCCGGTGGCCTGGAGCCGGCTCTCCACCGCGAGGCGCACCTCCTCGGCCTGCTCGCGCGACAGCGCGGTCTGGCCCGGCTCCACGCCCACCACCGCGAGGGTCAGGTCGCGCCGCCCTGCGCAGGCCGCGACGGCGTCGAGGAACGGCGACAGGGCGGCCGTGCCCGGATCGGCCCGCACCGCCGTCGGAAGCAGCGCGGCCAGGAGAGCGGCCAGCAGGAGCGCGGCCACGAGGCGTGCCGTCACCCCCTCACTCCACCTCGTTCGCCTTGGCGTACTGGTCGAGCGCGCGCACGAAGACCGGGTTGAAGCGGCCGTCGAGGGCGCCCGAGTAATAGTCGGCCTCCTTCACGGCGCGCTGCACGGTGCGGATCGTCTCGGGCCTGAGTTTCTGGGCCGCCGTGTCGGTGGCCGAGACCGAGGCGGCGCCGAGTTCGCCGCGCTTGAGCGCCCGCAGCACCATGTCGGAGGCGCTCACGCCCGGGAAGTAGCGCCCGAAGCCGTTGTCGATCAGCGTCGCCATGGTGGCCATCGCCACGGGATCGCCCCGGTCCGCCGCCTGCCGGAAGAGGTCGAACCCCTTGCGCAGGTCGCGCGGGAAGCCGTAGGCGCCGGTGGCGTAGTGCGGCACGAGCTTGCTGATCGAGGGCACGTCGCCGCCCTCGGCCGCGCGCTTGTAGAGCGCCACCGCCTCCGCCTCGTTCTTCGGGATGCCGTTGCCGTATTCGAGCATCCGGGCGGCGTTGGCGAGCGCCACCACGTTGCCGCCCTCCCCCGCCTGCCGGTAGAGCCGGAGGGCCTCGCCCTGCTGGCGCTTCACGCCCTGGCCGTTCTCGTAGAGTGTGGCGAGGTTGTTCATCGCCGAGATGCTGCCGTCCTTTGCCGCCTGGGAATAGGCCGCGAAGGCCTCCTTGTAGCGGTCGGCCCGGTCGTAGGCGCGGCCGAGCTGGTAGCTGAGGCGCCGCAGCTTGGGATGCGCCGCGCTGGCAGTGCGACAGGCCTCGATCGCGGCGGCGGCCTCGATGCGCCCGAGCTTCACGCCCGCGACCTCCGGCGGCCGGTCCGGGTCGTCGGTGCCGGCGGCGAGCGCGTCGCAGCGCTTCACCCGGGGGTCGCCGGACGGGTCGGAGCCGCCGGGATACGCCACCGCGAGGTCGCGATAGGCGCAGACCTCGCGGCAGGACTCGAGGTAGGCCTGATATTTCTTCTCCGGTCCGAGGCGCGCCCAGTTCTCCTGGTCGATCGCCGCTGCGTCCCGGCGCCGGCCGGCGAAGAGGCGCTCCATCGCCTGCTCGCGATAGGTGCAGGTCTCGCCGCAGCTGCCGATATAGGCCTCGAAGCCTTCGCGGGTGCCCAAGGCTTCAGCCCGCCGCCACGCCGCCTCGTCGCGGATCGCCGCGACGCCCTTGGCCACCGCCGGAATCGGCAGTGCGGCCTTGAGCATGATCGGCGCGTCGTCCACCTCCGGGATCTGCTCGCGCCCGCTCGCGCGCCGGGCCGCGGCCTCCACCTCCTGGCGCAGGTAGCGCTTCAGTTCCGGCCACGCCACCTGCCCGTCCCCGTCGCCCGTGCCGTCCTTCGCGTCGGCGAGGCCCGAGACGCCCATCAGGAACCGGCTCGTCATCAGGCCGAGCCGGTTCGCCTCGTCCCAGTTGGCCGGCGTGGCGCCCGAGGTGGCGACGAGCCGCACGATGCCGCCGCCCGTCTTCGGCCGGGCCGGGGCGAAGCCCGGGGCCGAGACGGCGAGCAGGCTCTCGCCCTTGCGGCCGGTCTCGCCCGTGAAGCAGGCATCGACCATCACGACGAGCTGCCGCTCCGGGCCGATCTTGCGCTTCACGAGGTCGAGGTTGCGGTAGAGCGTCTCGAGGAGGTAGCCGCTCTCGCCCTGGTTCGGGTTGCCGTCCTCCGGCAGCAGGAAGGGCTGGCGGGTGGCGAGGTCGGGCACGCCGTGGCCCGAATAGTAGACGAAGACGTTCGAGCGCCCCTCGCGCACGCTGCGCCAGAGCCGGCCGGATTGCGGGTTGCGCTCGGTCCCGAAGACTTGGTTGAACTCGTTGAGCGTGGCGTCCTTGAGCACGAAGACGTTGGTGTCGCGGTAGCCCAGGCGCTGGATCAGGTAGTCCCGGATCGCGTCGGCGTCGTTGTGCGCGAAGTCGACCGGGACCGTCTGCTTGTAGCTGCGGTTGCCGATCACCACGGCGACCGATTCGGCATTGTCGGCGAAGATCTCCGGCTCGGCCGCGTGGACGAGGCCGGCACCGAGCAGGCCGAACAGAAGGGCAAGCGCCGGAACGAGACGGCGCCCCACCCCCGTCCACCCCTGGAATCGTGGTCGCATCTCCGCTTCTCCTAAGGGCGCTGGCGTCCCGCCGGTGTCGTGGTCCTGCGCGGTGTCGCCCGCCCCTGGGGCAAGATCAGGGCAGAGGAGCAGCCGGGATCCGCGAAGCCGAGCGGCCCGCCATGGCGCCCGGCTCACCGGGGCCGGCCTCCGTCTTCGGACCGAACGGCGGAGGCCGGGACCAACCGGCCTGCCCGTCGTCGGACGAGGCTCGGGCCTGGGCGAGGCCGAGGAGCGCCAGCACGAGGCTGAGCGCCAGCAGGCGGGCCGGCGAGAGCGTGCGCGTCAGCATGCGGCGCCCTCAGCGCAGGTAGAGGCCGCCGCCGCAGCGCCGGACCCGCCGCGGCTCGATGTAGCCGGTGCGCGTGTTGTAGACCTCGACGGTGCGGTAGACGCAGTACCGGCCGGAGTCGCGGCCGTTGTAGTAGACGGCGCCGTTGTCGAGATCGATGCCGAGGAATTCCGGGCGGCCCGCCCCGGGCTGCTGCTCCGCTTGGGCGGGTGCGGCGACGATGCCGGCGGCGAGTGCGGCGGCGAGGATGGCGAGTGTGGTGCGGCTCATGGATCGTCTCCCTGGTGCGGGAGCGCCGTCCGGCCGCCCCCGCCGGAGACGTGGGCGGGGCAGACGCGTTTTCGCGCGCCCCGGCCCGAGCGAGGGGGCGAATCCTCTCCGCTCCGGCCGCTCGGCGGATCCAACGGTGCGGGCGGCGCTCGGTCGCGGACATCACCTTTGGGCGCTCATCGCGATGCGGTAAGCTCATCGGTACGGAGGGCCACATGGCCGACGTCGCAGAGCAGCATCATCCCCTGACGATCGCCGAGTACGACCGGTTCGTGGAGGCCCAGCACGACGACCGCGCGTGGGAACTCGTGGACGGCGAGCTCGTGATGATGAGCAACCCGACGGAGAACCACGAACAGATCGCGGGCAATGTCGGCGCGCCGCTGAAGCTGGCGATGGATGCCGCCGGGTGCCGGAGCTACCAGGGCGGCATGCGCGTCCAGCGCTCCGCCGACAGCCGCGGCAAGGACAAGACGAAGCCCGACATCGTCGTCCGGTGCAGCCCACGGCAGAACCAGACCTTCGTGACCGACCCGCTCGTCGTGGTCGAGGTGCTGTCACCCTCGACGATGGACCACGACCGGGGCGGGAAGCTCAAGTTCTACAAGTCGTTGCCGACGCTCCGTCATGTCGCCCTGATCTACCAGGACCAGATGCGCGTCGAACACTACGAGCGGACGGAGGATGGGTGGCGTCTCGGCGTCCTGACCGCACCAAACGACATTCTCAGATTCGACGCGGTCGGTTTCGAGATCGACCTCGATCGCGTCTACTTCGATGTCCCGGTATCCCGGCCGATCATGGATGCCGGCCACACGCGCTGAGGCCGGCCGGGGGCGCGC
>NZ_JBKIBX010000048.1:35487-47326 GCF_046557895.1 Methylobacterium oryzisoli
GGGGCCGCGCGCGGCCCTACGGCAGCACCACCACCTTCGTGCCGACCTTCACCCGGCCGTAGAGGTCGATGACGTCGCGGTTCGTCATGCGGATGCAGCCCGAGGACACCGCCGCGCCGATCGTCTCGGGCTCGTTCGAGCCGTGGATGCGATAGAGCGACGAGCCGAGGTAGAGCGCCCGCGCGCCGAGCGGGTTGTCGACGCCGCCGGCCATGTAGCGGGGCAGGTCCGGGCGGCGCTTGAGCATCTGCTCGGGCGGACGCCAGGAGGGCCACTCCTTCTTCATCGTCACGGTCTTGGTGCCCGCCCACGAAAATCCCTGGCGGCCGACGCCGACCCCGTACTGGATCGCCTCCTGGTTCGGCAGGATGTAGTAGAGGCGGCGCTGATTGGTGGAGATCACCACCGTGCCGGCCTTGTAGGGGCTGTTCCAGCCGATCGTCTGGCGCGGCACCGCCTGCTGGCGGAAGACCGTCAGGAAGTCGGCGAGCGGTCCGGATTCGAGCAGGCTCACGGCGTGCGCCGGCGCGATCTGCGCCAGCGCCAGCAGGGCGGCGCCGCAGATCGGCGCCAGGACTCGAGGCGTCATCACTCTCCTCCCCTCGGCAGGTTGCGCCGCCCGGATCGGCGGCAGCTCGCCGCCGGGATGGCCGATGCCGCTCCGGGGGGTCAACCCGCGCCGGGGCGACGGCCGGCCGAGTGACGCTTTCGGGCAACAATGGTCAGGCGGGCTCGCGCCCTATCACAGGCGCCTCGCGCCCGGTCAGGAAGGCCGCGAGCTGCGCGTTCACGCCCTCCGCTTCCTCGTGCTGGACCCAGTGCGTCGCCTCGGGAAACCAGTGCACCCGCCCATCCGCGCACCGGGCGAGGCTTTCCTCGACGAGGTTCGGTTCGAGCGCGACGTCGCGCCGCCCCCACAGCATCAGCACGGGCGGTGCCACCGGCCCGGGCGAGGGCCGGCGGGGCAGGCGCAGGGCGCGGTACCAGTTCAGCATCCCGGTGAGGGCGCCCGGCTCGGCCCAGGCCTCGGCATACCGGGCGAGCGTCGCCTCATCGAAGGTGTCGGGGCGGCTCGATCCGGTGAGCGCCCGGCGCAGCAGGGCGAAGTTCCCGGCCCGCATCAGCGCCTCGGGCAGCCAGGGCAGCTGGAAGACGCCGATATAGCCGCTGCGCAGGGCCTGGCTCGGGGTGCGGCGGGCATAGGCCGCGAAGGCGTCCGGATGGGGCGCGTTGAGGATCGCCGCGCGGGCGATGCGCTCCGGATACTGGGCTGCGGCACGCCATGCGACGAGGCCGCCCCAGTCGTGACCGACCACCTGCACGCTGGTGCGGCCGAACGCGTCCGCGAGGCCGATCACGTCGGCGGCCACCTCATCGAGGTGGTAGGCGGCCAGATCCTCCGGCTTGCTGCTGCGGCCGTAGCCGCGCTGGTCGGGCGCCACCACCCGCAGGCCCGCGGCCGCGAGCGGCCCGATCTGCCGGTGCCAGCCGTACCAGAATTCCGGGAAGCCGTGCAGCAGGAGGACGAGCGGCCCGTCCTCCGGCCCCGCCTCGGCGAGGTGGAACACCTGACCCCGCACGCGGATCGCCCGCGTCCCGATCGTCGGCCCTGTCGTCACGGCGGCTCCTCCTGCCCTCCCGCATCGTCAGGAATGCACGAGATCGGGCCTCGTTTCCGCGGCGGCCGCGCGGATGACCGGGTGCTGCGGCCGGAGCTGTGGCACGGCTACATCACGACGCGCGGAATCACGAATTTCAACTTTAGGGTACTTGATCGGGACGAGCGGTGCCGCCTATCTATTGCAATGCAGCACGGCGATGGCGTCGCCCTGCTGCTGCCCTTTTGGGCGTTTCCTCCCTAGACTTGGGCCACACCTCGCGTGTGGCCTTTTTCTTAGGTGCCGCCGGTCCTGTCAACGGCACGCGAGCGGTTTTGGCGGGTAACGGGTGAGTTCGGCCTGCCCGACCCCATCACCGGCTGGCTTCGGCATCGATATCAGGTCGATCGCACGGCGGACCGCCCGGTGAGCAGGTGGTCGCGCGCCGGTCCTTGCGCTTCAGCGCGAACAAAGATAGAACATGCTCGGATCCTTCCCACTGTGTGTAGCGGGTACAGGCGGCCCGCCGCGCTTGCTGGGACGGACCCGCTCGGCTCACCTTCGCGCGACCCATGACGGTCCGCGGTCGGGGCCGGGCGCGTGAGCCCGAGAGAGATGCACGGCGTGAGGAGAGAGAGATGGCGGGCAGCGTGAACAAGGTGATCTTGGTGGGCAATCTCGGGCGCGATCCCGAGACCCGCCGCCTCGCCTCCGGCGATCCGGTGGTCAACCTGCGGTTGGCAACCTCGGAATCCTGGAAGGACAAGGCGAGCGGCGAGCGCAAGGAGAAGACCGAGTGGCACTCGGTCGTGATCTACAACGAGAATCTCGCCCGCGTGGCCGAGCAGTACCTGCGCAAGGGCTCGAAGGTCTACGTCGAGGGCCAGCTCCAGACGCGCAAGTGGCAGGACCAGTCCGGCCAGGACAAGTACACGACCGAGATCGTGCTGCAGCGCTTCCGCGGCGAGCTGACCATTCTCGACGGGCGCGGCGGCGCCGAGGGCGGGATGCCCGAGATGGGGGCCGACGACATGGGCGGCGGCCAGGTCAGCCGCGGCGGTGATTTCGGCCGCGGCAACGGCGGCCGCTCCGCCGGGGCCGAGCGCCGTCCCGCGCCGGCCGGCGGCGGGCAGAAGCGCTACGACGACCTGGACGACGACATCCCGTTCTAGTCCCCGGGAGCATCCATCACCGTCCGATGATCAAAAGGACCAGGGCCTTGGCTCTGGTCCTTTTTCGTCGATCGTTCACCGGCTGATCGGATCCTCGACGCTGGACCGCCGGACGCTGGAGAGACCGTCTTTCGATCATGGTGGCGGGCTGGGGCCGCAGCGGTTCAGCACCGCGGCCGGCACCCTGTGCCCGGACCCGCCGTGCGACCGCTCCGTGTCGTCGTCGCGGCCGATCCCCGGTTCCGGTCCTCTCGCCGGTCGTCGCGCACGGCTGCCTCCGCCGGAGGGTGCGCCACCATCGACGAGTCACCCGCGTCCCCCGCGCCATCGAGCGACGAGCCGGTGACGCTGCCCGCCCCATGATCACCGGCGTCGGGGGGAGCACCGCGCCGGACCATCCCGGACGCCCCTCGCCTGCGGATGTCACGATACCGTCCGCCGCCTCGTCAGAGCGGGAGCCGGCCTCCACGCCGGCGCGATGTCAACGAGGGACAATCATGAGAATCGTCGTCATCGGCGGGACCGGTCTGATCGGCCGCCAAGTCGTCGCGAACCTGCGCAACCTCGGCCACGAGGCCGTTCCCGCCTCGCCGGCCTCCGGCGTCGACACATTCACCGGCGAGGGACTCGCCGGGGCGCTGCAGGGCGCCGATGCGGTCGTGGACGTCGTGAACTCGCCCTCCTTCGAGGCGGCGGCCGTGCTGGCCTTCTTCGAGACCTCGGGACGCAACCTCCTCCGGGCGGAAGCCGACGCCGGCATTCGTCACCATGTCGCCTTGTCGGTGGTGGGCACGGACAGGCCGTACGCTCCGGCCTACCTGCGGGCCAAGCTGGCGCAGGAGCACCTGATCGCGGCGGCGGGCATCCCCCACACGATCATCCGCGCGACGCAGTTCTTCGAGTTCATGGGCGCCATCGCGGACGAGGGGACCCAGGGCGACATCGTTCGCCTCTCGTCGGCGGCCATGCAGCCGATCGCGTCCCGCGACGTCGCGCAGGCGCTTGCACAAGCGGTGCTGGCCGGGCCGGTGAACGGCATCATCGAGATCGCCGGGCCGGAACGCGCGCCTTTCGCCGAGTTCGTCGGCACCTGGCTCGGTCACCGCGACGATCCCCGCCGCATCGTGGTCGATCCGGCGGCCCCCTATTTCGGCATGCCGATCACGGACGCCACGCTGACGCCCGGACCGGATGCGCGCATCATGCCGACGCGGTTCGATGCGTGGCTGACCGCGTCGTCCGGCAACGGGAGGAGTGCCTGATGCGCGCCTCGTCGACCTGCCTCGCAGGCGCGGCCCTGTTCGGGCTCGCCCTGGCGGCGAACGGCCTGTTCATGCTCGTCGCGCCGACAGCCTGGTACGATACGGTGCCCGGGGTGCCGACCACCGGCCCCTACAACCAGCATTTCCTGCGCGACATCGGCCTCATCTTCGTGCTGCTCGGCGGCGCGATGCTGGCGGGAGTCGTGCGGCGGGCGATGCGGATCGTGCTCTGGGGTGCCGTCGCGGTCTGGCTCGGCGGCCACGCTCTCTTCCACGTCTGGGAGGTGCTGGTGGGGATCTGTGCGCCGTCCGCCCTGGCCCGCGACTTTCCGGCCGTGTCGCTGCCGGCGATCATCGCGGCCGCGCTGGTTCTCTGGGCGGCCCGCGAGAGGGCGCCCGAAGGGGACGCATCCCGACATGCCTTGGCAGGTGCAGCGTGCGAGACTGTTCCGTGATGACGCCACGGAGCACCGATATGCTCTCTGGATCTTCGGGCGCCCCCGTCCCGCACGAGGATGCGCGCCTCGCCGAATTCGAGGCGCAGCGGCCCCGGTTGCTGCGCCTCGGCTACCGCATGCTCGGTTCGGTGAGCGAGGCCGAGGACATCGTTCAGGAGGCATGGCTGCGCTGGTCGGGCGTTCAGGACGGCGTTGCGTCGCCTGCCGCCTACCTCACGCGCATCGTGACGCGGCTGTGCCTCGACCACATGAAATCGGCGCGCGTCCGGCGCGAGACCTATGTGGGCGCTTGGCTTCCCGAGCCGCTGATGGGCGCGATCGAGCCGGACGAGGCGGTCACCGACGACGTGACCATGACGCTGATGCTGGCGCTGGAACGCCTGTCGCCGTTCGAACGGGCAGCCTTCCTCCTGCACGACGTGTTCGGGGTGGCCCTGCCCGAGGTGGCGGCCGCGCTCGGTCGCGCGCCCGCGGCCGTGCGCCAGCTCGCGGTGCGCGCCCGCAAGCACGTCGAGTCCGGACGCCGGCGCTACCGCCTGGATGCGGCCGAGGCAGACCGCATCGCGCGCGCGTTCTTCGCCGCCTCCCGCGACGGCGATACGGCGGCACTTGCCTCGCTCCTCGCCGCCGATGTCGAACTCCGCTCGGACGGCGGCGGCCGCGTCCTCGCCTATCCAAACATCATTCGCGGCATGGATCGGCTGATCCGGCTGTTCGCCGGCCTCTCGGGCAAGGCCTACTACCAGCCCGTCCTTCTGCGGACCGCCCTCATCGACGGATTGCCGGGCTACGTCAGCGCCGATCGCGGCGGCGTGCTTCAGACGACGGCCCTCGAGGTCAGGGACGGGCGCATCACCGCGATCTACATGGTGCGCAATCCCGACAAGCTTCGGCACGTCGCCTCCGCGTTCGGGCCGTGAACGGGAGGACGGTGGGGCCGTCTCGCCCGTTCCGCGTGCCGGCGCAGGCTCGCCCCGGAAAATGCGGCGATATCAGAGGTTTGGAGCAGGATCCGATCGCCCCGCGATCGGATCCTGCTCTGGTCGGGCCGGTCGAGAGATCAGTAGTCCCAGAAGGCCGGCACCCACCGGAAGGCCTCGCCTTCTCTCGCCACCCGCCCGACGGACGGGAACGGCAGGTGCGTCGCCACCAGCCACTCGCCGGTTTCCGCCAACTCCCGAAGGAGTCGGACCCGCACGCGGGCGGCCTCCTCGGGATCATGCTCGAAGCCGTTGTGCCAGTCGGGTTGCTCGAACCCGACCGGGAACACGGCGTCCCCGGCGAAGGTCAGACGGTCCTTGCCCGAGGCCAGGCGAACGACGCTGTGCCCGGGGGTGTGGCCGCCGGTGCGGTGAACGACGACGCCCGGCGCCACCTCGTGCTCCTCAGCGAAGGGGCGCAATGCGCTTCGGTACTCTCTCGTGAACCGCTTGGCGGCCGACCGGAGCGCGTCCGGGAACCCCGAGGGCATGGCGGTGTGCGAGAAATCGGGCGCGTCCCAGAACGCGACCTCGGCGGCGGCCACGTGGATCCGCAGATCCGGATTCAGCCTGTCCTTCACCCCGTCGACGAGCAGCCCGCCGATATGATCCATGTGCATGTGGGTCAGCACCACATCGGTCACGCAGCCGAGATCGATGCCGGCTGCCTCCAGCCGCATGACCAGTTGCCCGGCACGCGGCAGGTGCAGGTCCGGGTCGAGCCCCAGCCCGGCGTCGATGAGGATGGTCTGCCCTCCGCTGCGGACGAGAACCGCGTTGAGCGGCCAATCGAAAGCGTCCGGCGGCAGGAACATCTCATCGAGCCAGGCTGCCCGGACGGACGGCTCGGCGTTGTGTGCCAGCATCGTGGTCGGCAAGGGCAGCACGCCGTCGCTGACCACCAAGACGTCGATCTCGCCGATCCGCAGCGCGTAGCGCGACGGCACCATCTCTTCTGGCGATCGGCGGCGCGCCGTCGTGTCCGGTCCGGTTGCTCCCGTCTCGGAGAATGCCATCCTTCCCATCTTCAGTCCTCCTGATGGCGCGCGCCTCCGGCCGTTCCGGGCAACACCATGCGCGCCATGCGATCAGGACGAGGGTGGTGGGGCTGGCTGTGACACGGCATCCACGGCCAAGGAGAGGGATCGGGATCTCATAGCCGCGTCGGCGACGCGGGTGGTGCTGGTGGGAATCAGCCCTGATCCGACCGGCAGTTCATCAGGCCGAGCGAGTCTTCGAGGCGCAGCAGCAGGTCCTCGAAGTCGCGCCTCTGCGCGGGATCGAAGCAGGAGAGCAGTTGCTCCTCCCGGGCGAGCAGGATGGGCAGGAGCTCCCGGTAGACATCCGTCCCGCGCGGCGTGAGCTGGAGCATGATCTCGCGCTTGTCGTCGTTGCCGTCCTGCCGCTCGATGAGGCCGAGTTCGATGAGCTGGCCGACCGCGCGGCTGATGCGCGACTTGTGCGTGCGGGTGCAGCGCACGACGTAGTTGGCGCTGCGCGGCCCGTCGTGCTGGCCGAGCGTTGCCAGCACGCGCCATTCCGGGATGTCGATCCCGAACCTGGCGTAATCGGCCGCGAGCGCGTTGCTGAACTCGGTCGCGAGCCGGTTGAGCCGGAACGGCACGAAACTGAGCAGGTTCAATCGGTCCATACGCTGGGGTGCTCGGCGGCTTGAGGCGGTCAAGGATCGGGGATGCGGAGAAAATGCACTCACCCCCTTGACGGTTGCAGTCGCAACTGGTTAGGGATGGTTGCATTCGCAACAAGCACAGCCGAGCGGCATTTGCAATGGCGCTGGGGTGAGCTTCCTCGGGGCGCCGCTCCGGCAGGACGCCACGCTTCGGTTCGAGACACACGAGGGAGGACACGCCGCATGAGCAAGGGATTCGCCAGCCAAGCCGATCTCGTCGAGAAGCAGGAGACCTTCAGGGAGCTCGCTCCGGGGGTCTACGCCCTCACCGCCGAGGGCGACCCGAATTCCGGGGTGATCGTGGGCGACGATTCGGCCCTCGTCATCGACGCCCGCGCCACCCCGCGCATGGCTGGCGACCTCGTGGCCCGCGTCCGCGCCGTCACCGACAAGCCGATCCGCCACGTCCTGCTGACCCATTACCACGCGGTGCGCGTGCTCGGCGTCGCCGGCTACCCCGACCGCGTCAACGTCATCGCCAGCGACGTCGCCCGCGCGATGATCGTCGAGCGCGGGCAGCAGGACATGGATTCGGAGATCCAGCGCTTTCCCCGCCTCTTCCGCGGCAAGGAGGAGATCCCCGGCCTGACATGGCCGACGCTGACCTTCCACCGCGAGATGACGCTGTGGCTCGGCACGCGCGAGGTGCGGATCATCCATGCCGGGCGCGGCCACACGGCCGGCGACACGATCGCGTGGCTGCCGCAGGAAAAGGTCCTGTTCTCCGGCGACCTCGTGGAGTACGGGGCCACCCCGTATTGCGGCGATGCGCATTTCCAAGATTGGCCCGCGACCCTCGACCGACTGGAGGCGCTGAAGCCCACGGCGCTGGTGCCCGGCCGCGGCGAGGCGCTGACCACGCCTGAGCAGATCCGCGAGGGGCTGGAAGGCACGCGCGCCTTCCTGCGCGACCTCTACGCCATCGCCCGCGAGGGCGTCGCGGCCGGCCACGACCTCAAGGCCGTGTACGACCGGGCCATGAGCGAGATGCGGCCCCGTTACGGCCACTGGGTGATCTTCGAGCACTGCATGCCCTTCGACGTCAGCCGCGCCTACGACGAGGCGAAGGGCCTCGACACGCCGCGCATCTGGACCGCCGAGCGCGACATGGAGATGTGGCGCGCCCTCGAAGGCTGAGCCGCCCCGAAGACGCCCGGACCAACCGGGCGCTGTCCCACCAGGAAACGCCCATGAGCTCCCAGCCTCGCTTCGCCTACGCGCCGCCGCCCGAATTGACCGGCGAATTTATCGGGGAGAGCCGCCGCCGGCCCGTCGTCGTGATCGGCGCCGGCCCGGTCGGGCTCACCTGCGCCATCGACCTCGCCCAGCGCGGGGTACCGGTGGTGGTGCTCGACGAGGACGACACCGTCGCGACCGGCAGCCGGGCGATCTGCTGGGCCAAGCGCACGCTGGAGATCTGGGACCGGCTCGGGGTCGGGAGCCGCATGGTCGACAAGGGCGTGACTTGGAGCGTCGGCCGCGTCTTCCACGGCGACCACGAACTCTACCGCTTCGACCTGCTGCCGGAGACCGGCCATCGCCGCCCGGCCTTCATCAACCTCCAGCAATATTACGCCGAAGAGTACTTGGTCGCGCGTGCCGCCGACTTCCCCGACCTGATCGACTTGCGCTGGAAGAACGCGGTCGCGGACCTGACCCAGACGGCGGAGGGCGTGCGCCTCGCCATCGCGACGCCCGACGGCACCTACGCGATCGACGCCGAGTGGGTCATCGCCGCGGACGGGGCGCGCTCGCCCACCCGCACCCGCATGGGGCTGCCCTTCCCCGGCCAGCGCTTTGAAGAGCGCTTCCTCATCGCCGACGTGAAGATGAAGGCCGACTTCCCGACCGAGCGCCTCTTCTGGTTCGAGCCGACCTTCCACGCCGGCCAGAGCGCGCTGCTGCACCGCCAGCCGGACGACGTCTTCCGCATCGACTTCCAGCTCGGGCCGGATGCGGACCCCGAGCTGGAGAAGCAGCCCGAGCGGGTGATGCCGCGGGTGCGGGCGGTGATCGGCGCGGAGACGCCGGTCACGCTGGAATGGTGCTCGGTCTACTCCTTTCGCTGCGCCCGCCTGGAGCGGTTCGTGCACGGCCGCGTGGTCTTCGTCGGCGACAGCGCGCACGTGGTGAGCCCGTTCGGGGCGCGGGGCGGCAACGGGGGCATCCAGGACGCGGACAACCTGTGCTGGAAGCTGGCGCTGGTGCTGCGGGGCGAGGCGCCCGAGAGCCTGATCGCGACCTACGACGAGGAGCGCGGGCGCGGGGCGGACGAGAACATCCTGAATTCCAGCCGCACCACGAACTTCATGACCCCGAAGACCCGGGCCGAGCGGCATTTTCGCGATGGGGTGCTGGCGCTCGCCGCCGAGGCGCCCTTCGCCCGCGCGCTCCTCAATGCGGGGCGCCTGTCGCGGCCGTGCAGCCTCGCCGGCCTCTCGCTCCAGACTCCGGATCCGATCCCGCACGTCGATGGTCTGCGGCCCGGCGACACCTGCGTGGACGCACCGGTCGTCGACGGCAGCGGTCGCCCCGGCTGGCTGCTCGACCGGCTCGGCGGCCCCTTCACTCTCATGGTCTTCGCCGGCGGCGATGCACCCGACCTGAGCTGGCTCTCGGGACTCACGCCCGCCTTGCGGTGCGTCGTCGTGGCCGACCGCCCGCTCGCGATGCCGGAGGCCGAGGTGCTGCTCGATGTCGAGGGCATCGCCGGCCTGCGCTACGGCGCCAAGCCCGGCACGACCTATCTGATCCGGCCCGACGCGCACGTCGCCGCCCGCTTCGCCGAGACCGACGCGACGCTCGTGGCCCAGGCGCTCGCCCGCGCGAGCGGCCGGTCCGGCCATGCGGTTCGGGAGGCTGCATGATGAGCACGCTGTTGAGACAGGGCGACGGCTTCGCCGGACGGGCAGACGGCGTCTACGAGGCCCTGATCCGCGGACACCAGGGTCTCGGTGACGAGGACAGCGCGGCGCTCAACGCGCGGCTCGTGCTGATCCTCGCCCACGAGGTGGGCGATCCGGAGGTGCTGGCGGAGGCCATCGCCCTCGCGCGGCGCTCCCTGCGCCCGGCCGGTCAGGACGACGGTCAAGCCTGACGCGTACCGGGGCCGTCCCGAGGGCGGCTGCAGCAAATCCAAGTCATCGATCGGCCCGCAGGACGAATGCGGTGCCGACACGGGAGAGACGTGCCATGTCCCCAAAATCGTCCCCGCTTCTCTGCGCCGCCCTGACGGCCCTCGGCCTGGTGCTGCCGGCCGGGCGAGCGGCCGCCCAGATCTCCGACGACGTCGTCAGGATCGGCGTGCTGACCGACATGTCCGGCCCCTTCAGCGACATCGGCGGCAAGGGCTCGGTGCTCGCCGCCGAGATGGCCGCGGAGGATTTCGGCGGCAGCGTCAAGGGTAAGCCGATCCGGATCGTCTCGGCCGATCACCAGAACAAGCCGGATGTCGGCTCGGGGATCGCCCGGGCGTGGTTCGACCGCGACGGGGTCGATGCCGTCGCCGACCTGCCGGTGACTTCGGTCGCGCTCGCGGTGCTGGAGATCGCCCGCGACAAGAAGCGGACCGCGCTGATCGCCGGGGCCGCCGCCTCGGACCTCACGGGGCGCTTCTGCTCGCCCTACTCGACCCATTGGGCCGACGACAGCTTCGCGCTGGCGAGCGGCACTGCCAAGGCCGTGACCAAGGCCGGCGACAAGTCCTGGTTCTTCGTCACGGCGGATTACGCCTTCGGGCAGGCGATGGAGCGTGACGCGACGTCTGCCGTGAAGGTCGCCGGCGGCAGCCTGAAGGGGAGCGTGCGCCACCCGCTCGCGACGCCCGATTTCTCCTCCTACCTGCTGCAGGCGCAGGCTTCGCAGGCGCAGGTCATCGGGCTCGCCAGTGCGGGCGGCGACACCATCAACGCCATCAAGCAGGCGGCCGAGTTCGGGATCACCGACAGCGGCCAGCGCGTGGCCGGCTTCCTGGTCTTCCTCAGCGACGTGCACAGCGTGGGGCTCCCCGCCGCCAAGGGGCTGCTGGTCACTACAGGCTTCTACTGGGACCAGAACGAGGCAGCGCGCGCCTTCGGCAAGCGCTTCTTCGCCAAGGCCGGCCGCATGCCGACCAAGCAGCAGGCCTCCGTCTACGCCTCCGTGACCCAGTACCTGAAGGCCGTGGATGCCACCGGCACCGACGAGGCGGGCGCGGTCAACCAGGCGATGCGCAAGCTGCCGGTCGCGTATTTCGGGCATCCGGCCTCGATCCGGGCGGACGGGCGCGTCCTCTACGACCTCACCCTCTACGAGGTGAAGGCGCCGCGTGAGAGCAAGGGCCCTTACGATTATTACAAGCCGCTCGCCACGATCGCGGCCGCGGAGGCGTTCCGGTCGGAAAGCGAGAGCGGCTGCACGCTCACGCGCTAGAGCAGCGCCCGATCGCGTTGCAACCGGTCGCTGCTCTAAGTCTTTGATTTGCCGCATCTTCTCCGGCGAACCGGCATCCACTTCGTCGGAAAATGCTCTAAGTTGTCCCGCAGCCTGGGAGATCAGACGATGAACCAGCACAGCCGCCTCGATCCCGCCGGCACGACCGCCGCGGCGCAGATCCATCCCGGCTACCTGTCGGGGTTCGGCAACGGCTTCGAGACCGAGGCGCTGCCCGGCGCCCTGCCGGTCGGCCGCAACTCGCCCCA
>NZ_JBKIBX010000049.1:0-3378 GCF_046557895.1 Methylobacterium oryzisoli
CCGGCCGGACGGCGCGCCCGCGACCGGCCGTCTTGACCGTGCCGCCGGTCGTCCCGATAAGCGAATGGCTGCGCTTGGGGGAGGCGGCGATGCGCGTCGCGATGCTGCTGCCGGTCGTGCTCTGGGCCGCCGGCGCCCGGGCGTCGGAGGCGCTGCCCGCGCACGAGACGCGCGCGGCCTATTCCGAGTTCCGCATCAGCCTCGCCCTCCAGGGCTGGAAGCCCGGCCGCGACGCCGCGACGGGCCAAGCCTGCGCGAGCGGCCGGACCCGGATCTGCGAGACCTTCGCGGAGGCCGTGGCTTGCCGTCGCACCACGCCGTCGCGCTGCCTGTTCGTGTGGACCAAGAACGCGACGCAGATCGAGGTGGAGACCGTCGGCAGCCAGCCCTACGGGATCCGGGTGGACCAGATGCGCTGCCGCGCCGGCTGCACCGCGGATGCCCCGCACTGGACCGGCAGCGACCGCTGACGCCGAGCGCGGGCCGACACGGCTCGATCGATACTCAACACCAGTATAAGGCGACGCTGAAACCGGGCCGGCGAGGGCACGTTGGTGGGGTCCGTTCCACCATCCCGACGTGGAGCACCCTTCCGTGGAGCCCCCCATGCATCGCCGCCACGCAATCCTGGGCCTGGCCTCGGCCCTGACCGTTCCCGTCCTGCTCGGCCGCGCCTTCGCGCAGAACACGCCCAGTCCCACCGCCGACAAGAGCGGCAATACCGGCGCCCGCATGGGCGAGGCCGAGGCCCGCTACGCCGCCGACACCCTGGCTGCCGGGTCGCTCGCGCTCGCCGCCAGCCGGATCGCGCTCAAGAAGGGCAAGGACGACGACGTCAAGGAATTCGCCGGGTTCGAGGTCGCCGAGCAGGAGACCATCGCCGACATCCTCAAGGCGATGCGCGATCAGACCGTGCCGCCGAGCGGGCAGGTGAAGGCGCCCTCCGAAGCCGAGGTGACGGGCCAGCTCGACGCCAAGGGCAAGGCGATGATCGAGAAGCTCAACGCCGCCACCGGCAGCGCCTTCGACCGCGAGTACATCCGCGGCCAGATCGAGGGCCACCGCGCCCTGCTGCAGATCCAGGAGACCTACCTCGGTGCGGGCAAGGACCGCGAGACCCTGGCGGTCGCCAAGCTCGCCCGCGGCCAGATCAAGGAGCACTTGGCGCTTCTGGCCGACATCGAGGACGACCTGAAGGGCTGAGCCGGCCGGCTCACGGCGGAGGCCGGGAGCCGGTGTCGATCCGGGCCCCGGCCAGGGTCACGGCGTGAGACGCGAAGGATCTCTAGGCGAGCATTCCTCGGGGAGCGTCACTCGGGCGGCGGGGCCGGATCGGTCCCGCCGCCCGCGCGTGGTCAGCCCTGCGGGCCGCCCATCATCCGCTGCATCTGCGTGAGCTGGGAGATGTGCAGCCGGATCAGCGGCAGGGCACCGCGGGCGATCCGGCGCAGGGCCGGATCCTCGCCGCTCTCGGCGTAGCTGCCGTGGATCGCCTGGGCCTCGCGGTGGCCCTGGAGGGAGGCGTTGACGAAGGTGGCGTCGTATTGCGGACCGGGCTGGAGGCCGGAGAGCTGCGAGAGGATCGCCGCCTTCTGCTCGTCGCTCGTCATCGCGCCCGGCGCGCCGAGCACGCCGCCCACCACGCCGGCCGCCGCCCCCGCGGCGGCGCCCGCCACCGCGAAGGGCGCGGCCACCAGGCCGCCGACCACGCCGCCCGGCCCCGGCGGGCGGCCGGCCATCGCCGGCGCACCGCCCGTCGCCGCGTCGATGCGGTTGGCGAGGTTGACCTGCTCGACCACCTCGGCGCGCGCGAACCGCTTCACGCGCGGGTTGTCGGACTTCCCGAACGCGTCGCGGGCGGTGTTCTCCAGGAACAGGCCGCCGCGGGTGGCCATGTCGAGGTAGACCGGGGTCGGGATCGCGCCGGCCGGGGTCGGCTGCGCGACGGCGGTGCGGGTCACGGCGAGGGCCGCGGTCGCGGACATCATCCCGAGGAGAAACTCACGGCGCTGCATGGATGGACTCCGGATAAACGCTAGAATTGTATAATGCGAAGAACTCGACCCATCCGAGTGCTCCCGGGACATCATCTCGGTACGCGCCCGCATGTTCCTGCGGCGGCGCGGCAGCTGACGCCGGCCCGTCAGGACGTATCCTGTCAGGACGATCGCCGGGCGAGGACGAGGGCAGCGGGCCGGGTGTCGCCCTCCGGCAGCCGAGTGGAGATGGACCGATGCGGGACGAGGTGACGCCGTTGCAGGTGGACCAGCAGGTGCAGCGCGTGCTGGCCGCCTCCGTGGCGGTCGCGGAGCAGTCGCTGCTCCTGGGGCTCGCGCTTCATCTCGCGTGGCTCGACGCCTGGATCCGGCCGATCCTCCAGGCGCAGGACACCTACCGGGAGTGGCACACCCAGCAGGAGCGCCGGGCGCGGCTGGTCCGGCGCGGCATCCCGGATCAGGTCGCCCGGCAGGGCCTGCGGCTGGTGTGAGCCACCGCGCCGGCCCGGCCCCCGCGATCACTTGGGCCGCCGGAAGCGGACTTGCCTGAGGTCTCTCGCCTGAGGTCTCTCGCCTGAGGTCTCTCGCCTGAGGTCTCTCGCCTGAGGTCTCTCGCCTGAAGCCTTCCGGCCGGGCGCCCTGCGTGGTCCGCGGCGGCAGAGCGTGGTTCCGAGATGAGCCGGCTCGCGACGGAGGCCGTTGCCGACCCTGATCCACGGCTCGCCAGCAACTCTTCCGCAAGGACAGGAACCGGACGTCTCGCGGACCGTTGATCGGGACAGCCGACGGCGAGGGCACCCCAGGAAAACCTTGCCGCGACCCGGGCCGGAATGGTCACTCACTGGTCGGCGCGTGCGAAACCTCACCGCGCCGCCGCGCGCGATGCTGTTTACCGATTTTCGAACCGCTCAACGGGTTTCGGCGCAACCCTTCTTCGCTTCGCGATTTATCTCTGGCAAGACGGCGAGCCGCCCCCCACGGCCCAACGCCCCTCAACCCCCAACGACCAGGATGTCCTCCATGTGCGCGCGATCCGGCGCCCGCCTGTCCCTGCTCGCCCTCCTGCTGGCCTTCTCGGGCGGCCTCGCGGCGGAGGCGGCGCCGGCCGTCGACAAGGCGCCCGCCAAGGCGGCGAACCGCGGCACCGCCGTGCGCGACGTGACCGCGACGGCGACCGTCCCGGAGGAATCCGCCGAGGACGCGAACTGCACCACCGCCCGCAAGCGCCTCTTCGTCGACGGCGAGGGCTGGATCGTGCGCCGCGTGACCACCTGCCGCTGAGCGCGGCCCCCGGGGCGCAGCCCCGCCGGATCCCGAAAGCAAGAACGCCCCGCCTGGGACCAGGCGGGGCGCTCTGCGTTTCAGCGCGGCGGGGGGGGGG
>NZ_JBKIBX010000049.1:3541-45162 GCF_046557895.1 Methylobacterium oryzisoli
CGGACCGAAGACCCGCTTCGGCGCGTGAGGCTCGCCCCGCGGGGGTGCCGGCCCTCAGCGGGCCGGTCCCTCGAAGGTGGTGATGTCGCGGTCCTTGGTCTCCGGCACCAGCAGGAGGCCGAGCGCGAAGGTCATGAGGGCGATCACGATCGGGTACCAGAGGCCGAAATAGATGTCGCCCGTGGAGGCCACCATCGCGAAGGCGGTCGGGGGCAGGAAGCCGCCGAACCAGCCGTTGCCGATGTGGTAGGGCAGGGACATCGCGGTGTAGCGGATGCGGGTCGGGAAGAACTCGACCAGCGCCGCCGCGATCGGGCCGTAGACCGCCGTCACGTAGAGGACGAGGATCGTCAGGATACCGATCATCTTGAGCGCCGCCACGTTGCCGAGCGCCGAGAAGAAGCCGGTCACCTTGACGATGCTGGGGTCGCCCGCCGGGGCGTAGCCGACCGCGGTGGCGGCGGTGGCGAAGGTGGTCATGCTCTTGGCCACGGCCGGGTCGATCGGCGCCTCGGTGCCGTTGAACGTGACCTTGGCGGGCGTGCCGGCCGGGGCCGGGACGAGCTCGTACTTGATCGCCGAGCGGGCGAGCGCCACGCGGGCGACGTCGCAAGGCGCCGTGAAGGTGCGGATGCCGACGGGATCGAACACCGAGCCGCAGGTGGCCGGGTCGGCGATGACCTGCACCTTGGCGTTCTCCAGGGCCGAGGCGAGCTTCGGGTTGCCGACGCTGGTCAGGGCCTGGAAGAGCGGGAAGTAGGTGATCGCCGCGACGAGGCAGCCCGCCAGGATCACCGGCTTGCGGCCGATGCGGTCGGAGAGCGAGCCGAAGAAGATGAACCCGCCGGTGCCCAGGATCAGCGACCAGGCGATCAGCACGTTCGCGGTGAAGAGGTCCACCTTGAGGATGTTCTGGATGAAGAACAGCGCGTAGAACTGTCCCGTGTACCAGACCACCGCCTGGCCCGCCACGAGGCCGAGCAGGGCGATGATGACCATCTTGGCGTTCTTCCACTGGCCGAACGCCTCGGACAGCGGCGCCTTCGACTGCGTGCCCTCTTCCTTCATCTTCTTGAAGGCGGGGCTCTCCTGCATCTGCAGCCGGATCCAGACCGAGATGCCGAGCAGCACGACCGAGATCAGGAAGGGGATGCGCCAGCCCGCGATCGGGTAGCCCTCGCCGCGCTGGAAGCCGGCCTCGCCCATCCACAGGCGCAGGGACAGGATCACCACGAGCGAGAGCAGCAGGCCCACCGTCGCGGTGGTCTGGATCCAGCTGGTGTAGAAGCCGCGGCGCCCGACCGGCGCGTGCTCGGCGACGTAGACCGCGGCCCCCCCGTACTCGCCGCCGAGCGCGAGGCCCTGCGCCATGCGCAGCAGGATCAGGATGACCGGGGCGACCCAGCCGATCTGGTCGTAGGAGGGCAGGAGGCCGACGCAGAAGGTCGACAGGCCCATGATCAGGATGGTGACGAGGAAGGTGTACTTGCGCCCGACGAGGTCGCCGATGCGCCCGAACACCAGCGCGCCGAACGGGCGCACGAGGAAGCCCGCCGCGAAGGCGAGGAGCGCGAAGACGTTGCGCGTCGCCGGATCGAAGGCGGAGAAGAACTGCGCCCCGATGATCACCGCGAGCGAGCCATAGAGGTAGAAGTCGTACCACTCGAAGACGGTGCCGAGCGAGGAGGCGAGAATCACCCGCTTCTCCTCCCCGGTCATCGGGCGGGGCGCTGCCATCGCCCGGCCGACCGCGGTTCCTGATGCCATGATGGCGTTCCTCCGTTGTGCGGGCCTTCTACGGTCCGCAGGGCGCCGTTCCGCCTCGCCGGACCGGGCGGCCGCCCGCAGGCCGCCGCACGATCGCCGCCGTGCGGGAGGTTCGGGACCGGTTGCTCCGGCCGCCGCGGCGTCTCCCACACGAGCGCAGCCCAACGGTTAATCCACGGCCGGGCAAGGCCCAATGCTCAATTCGTCGTCCGACTTAGGTCGTGAGACTTCCGTAGGGCCAACAGAAGGGGGAAGAGGGGGGCCAAGAGCCGGGCCAAGAGCTGGGCCAAGAGCAGCACCAGGGCTCGAGGGCCGGGCCGCGGGCTGCGCACTCTGCCCCGGCTGGCGCCGCAGCCGGCCGGGAACGAGGATGACGCGCGGGCGTTCGACGCTCGGGATCCTGTCCGGAGGCGAAAGAGACCCATGCGTCGCGACCTGATCGGCCTCGCGCTCGGCGCCCTGGCCCTGTGCACCGTCCCGGCCGCCGCCGGCCCGGCGGGCGCCCCGCACGCGGGATTCCGGACCGCGCCCGTGCGGGCCGTCGCCGGCCACCATCGCGCGCACCATCCGGTCGGCCACCGGGCCGGCTTTCGCCGCCATGCGAGCTACGGCTACGGGCTGCCGGTCGGCTACGCCGGCGTCGTCTCGGACGCGCCCGCGGCCGCGGCGGTCGCCGAGCCCTTCCTGACCCTGCCGCGCCCGCAGGAACTGGTCCCGGCGGCCTGGGGCTACGGCACCTACGGGGTCCCGACCGTCTCGGGCATCCCGACCCCGCCGCGGGCCGACCCTGTCGTCTACGTCATCGACGGGGTGGACACCCGGCGGACCGCCCGACCGGTCCGGTCCGCCCGCGGCCTCGCCCGGGGCCCGGCGATCCACGACCGGCCCGCCGACGGGATCCGCCCCGTCTCCTACCGACAGGGCGCGGCCCGGGTGGTCGAGGTCACGGTCCCGCGGCGCTGAGGCCCGCCGCCGGGCGACCCGCCCTCATCCGGCGGCCCGGTCGGTCCGACCTCCCGTGCGGGGGCGTGCGGCTTGGGCATTCGGCTTGGCGCCCCGCCCTCTGCGCGCCGCCGTCCGTCACGCCGCGCGTCCTGCCCGCGCCCCGAAGCCTCTCCGCGCGCGAACCCGCCCGCTCCGGCGCCATCGCGGCGACCGGGCGCCCTCCCGTGCGCGCCACCCGCGGCGGCACGAGCGGCACGCCGCAGCCGGTCACTCCGAATCGCGCACACCACCTCCCCCGATGAGCCTGGGCCGCCGCTCCGCGCGCGATTCGGAAGCAGTGGCCAAGTTTCGCCTTCGAATTTCTTGACATCGCCTATTCGACCAAAGTACGAAGCGCTCAAGAACCGGGGGCGGGAGGGGGACGTGTCACAAGTATCAGTCCCGTACAATCTATTTCGCAATGCACATAAAGAGGATCTCTATTGTGCAGTGCAGGTGTGCGCGCCGGTCCCGGGGTTCATCCGCATGCCCGGATGGCGCTTCGTCGAAGTGCTGACCGAGACTGGTATGCCAAAGGGCTTCGTGCCGGACGCCGCGCGGCAATCGTCGCGCTGGAACGGCTTCTACCTTTTTCTGGCCTGGGGTCACGAGACCCTGCCCGTCGGCCGGCCGGCCGAGATCACGCTGTCGAGCGCTGCCTAGCCGGGCCGCGCTGCCGGAATTCCTTAACTTGCCTGCGCCTATCGTGGCGGCACGGGCGGCCAGCGCCCGGCCTCGTCGGGAGCGCGCATGGCCGCCACGGGTGACATCCGAAGCGAACTGCAGAGCCTGCTGCCGCAGGCGTCGTTCGTCCGCAACCGCGCCATCGCAGTCCTGCTGCCGTGTCTGAACGAAGAGGCGACGATCGGGCAGGTGGTCGGGGCGTTTCGCCGCGTCCTGCCGGGCGCGACGATCTACGTCTACGACAACAATTCCACCGACCGCACCGCCGCGGTCGCGGCGGCGGCCGGTGCGGTGGTGCGGCGCGAGCGGCGCCCAGGCAAGGGCAACGTCGTGCGCCGGATGTTCGCCGACATCGACGCCGACCTCTACGTGCTGGCCGACGGCGACCTGACCTACGACGCGACCGCCGCCGGGCGCCTGATCGACGCTCTCGTGACCGAGCAGGTCGACATGGTGGTGGGCGTGCGCCGGGGGGCAGACGGTGCTTTCCCGCGCGGCCATCGCTTCGGCAACCGCCTGTTCAACCGCGTGGTCGAGCGCCTGTTCGGCGATGGCTTCACGGACATCCTGTCGGGTTACCGCGTCGTCTCGCGCCGCTTCGCCAAGTCCTTCCCGGCCACCTCCTCGGGCTTCGAGATCGAGACCGAACTGTCGGTCCATGCCCTCGACCTGCGCCTCGCCACGGCCGAGATCCCGCTGCCTTACGCGGCCCGGCCCACGGGCTCGGCGAGCAAACTCAGCAAGTGGCGGGACGGGGCGCGCATCCTCGGCAAGATCGCGCTGATGTACAAGGCGGTACGCCCGCTGCAGTTCTTCGGCGCGCTCGCGGCCCTGCTCGCAGGAGCAGGGCTGACGCTCGGGATCCCGGTCGCCACGGCCTATCTCGAGACCGGCCTCGTCCCGCGGCTGCCCTCCGCGGTGCTGGCCGCCGCCCTGATGCAGCTCGCCTTCATGAGCCTGACCTGCGGGGTGATCGTGGATGCGGTCGGAGCGAGCCAGCGCGAGTTCAAGCGCATGCGCTACCTCGACCTGCCGGCGCCGGGCAACCCGCGGGAAATGACCGCGTGACCGCCGCTCCGAGCCTCGACAGCAAGTACTATGAAGCGGCACGGCCGCGCTCGCTCGGCGAGCGCCTGACCGGGGCGGCGCGCCAGCGTATCCACGCCGACTTCCTGCGCCTGTGCCGGCCGGGACCGGAGACGACGATCCTCGACGTCGGCGTCTCGGACGTGATCAACGACGCCGCCAACGGGCTGGAGCGCCATTACCCCTACCCGCACCGGATCACGGCCGTGGGGCTGGGCGCCGCCGAGGCGTTTCGGGCGGCCTTCCCGTCGGTCGCCTACCGGCAGGTCGCCGCCGATTGCCGGCTGCCCTTCGCGGACGGGAGCTTCGGCATCGCCACCTCGAACGCCGTGCTCGAGCACGTCGGCAGCCCGGAGAACCAGCGCCTGCTGCTCGCCGAGATGGCCCGCGTCGCCCGCACGGTCTTCGTCACCGTGCCGCACCGCTTCTTCCCGGTGGAGCACCACACCGCCATCCCGCTCCTGCACTACACAGATGCCGGCTTCCGTTGGGCCTGCCGCCGCCTCGGCAAAGAGGAGTGGGCGCAGCAGCAGAACCTGATCCTGATGTCGCGCAGGCGCCTCGCGGCGCTGGTGCCGCCGGGCCGCACGGCGCGGCTGGGGCGCACGGGCCTCCCGCTCGGCCCCTTCAGCTCGAACCTCTTCCTCCTGCTCACACCATGAGTCCTTGATCGTGCCTCTTGGTCCGGCCTTCGATCTCGACGCCAGATCGAGGCCCAGCGACCCGATCAGCCTCTCGGACCGGTGACGTCAGCCCCGCCCAGCCGCGCTCAGGCGGCCAGAGACCAGAAAGCCGTCGATGCGCGCTCATCCCCCCGGCCGGATCCTGCAGGCACCGGACCTTGCGGCGGTCGCCCTGGGGCTCGCGGTCCTGCTACCGATCCTTCTCGCCTATTACCGTCCCGCGGAGGGCTGGCTCGACGTCACCGGCCACCCGATCGGGCGCGACTTCATCAACAACTGGGTCGGCCCGCGGCTCGCCTTCTCGGGGAGGCTCGCGACCCTGTTCGATCTTTCCGGCTACCATGCCGCCCTCGGGCAGGAATTCGGCACGCCGCTGCCGTTCCACAACTGGGGCTACCCGCCCTTCACGCTGATTCTGCTGCGGCCCCTGGCGCTCCTGCCCTACGGGGTGGCGCTCGGGCTTTGGACGCTCGGGCTGTTCGCCGTCTTCGCAGCGGTGACGCTGAGCCCGGTCCCGCCCGAGCGGCGGATGCGCGCACTCCTCCTCCTCGCGCTCGCGCCGGCCTGCCTGATCAACGCGGTGGGCGGGCAGAACGGATTCCTCACCGCCGCCCTGTTCCTGGGCGGGCTGATGGCCCTCGACCGCCGCCCGGTTCTCGCCGGGATCCTGTTCGGGCTCCTCACGTTCAAGCCGCATCTCGGGCTGATCCTGCCTTTCGCCCTCGTGGCGCTGGGGGCATGGCGGACGATCCTGGCCGCGGCCACGAGCGCCCTCGTCCTCGTGGCGGTGTCGCTCGCGGCGTTCGGAATCGAGCCCTGGCAGCAATACGTCACGGCGACGAGCGGCTTCCAGTACGGCCTGCTCGACCATTATGAGGGCTTCTTCACGACGATGATGATCTCGGTCTGCGCTGCCGCACGGTCCTTCGGCCTGCCGACCGCCCCCGCCTTCGCGCTTCAGGCCGCCGTGACGCTGCCGGTCCTCGCCGCGACCGTCTACGCGGTGCGGGAGACCCGCGATCCACTCAAGCGCGCCACCGTGCTGGCCGCCGCAGTGCCGCTCATGACGCCCTACGCCTTCAACTACGACCTCACGGCGCTCTCGGCCGTGATCGTCTGGCGCGTGTTCGTCCGGCCGGAGGCCGCACCGGAGCGCGTCGTCGTGTGGCTGGCCTGGGTCACCCCGGCCCTGTCGATGCAGTTCGGCCTGCTCGGCATCGGCTTCGCGCCGGTGCCGCTCCTCGCCTTCTTCGCCCTCGCGGTGCGGGAGGCGGTCGGTGCAGGCGCACCGGCCGCCGCGCCCGCCCGCTGAGCCCTCAGCCCTCGATGCGCGAAAAATCGGCCACCGTCCGGGTGGCGCTGCGCAGGGCGTTGAGGAGGGCGAGACGGTTCGCGCGCAGGGCCGGCTCCTCGGCGTTGACCGTGACCGTGTCGAAGAAGGCGTCCACCGGCGCGCGCAGGGCGGCGAGCGCCCGCATCGCCCCCTCGAAATCCTCCGCCGCGACGGCGCGGCCGGCCTCCCTCCCGGCGGCGTCGAGGGCGCGCGCCAGGGCCGTCTCCTCGGGCAGCGCGAAACGGGCCGGGTCGGGCGCGGCGTCGTGGGCGCGCCCGTCCTTCTTCTCCTCGATGCGCAGGATGTTGGCCGCGCGCCGGTAGCCCGCGAGCAGGTTCTTGCCGTCCTCGGTGTCGAGGAAGCGCCCGAGCGCCTCGACCCGGCGCACCACCATCAGGAGGTCGTCCTGGCCGGGCAGGGCGAAGACCGCGTCGATCAGGTCGTGGCGGGCGCCCTGGTCGCGCAGGTATACTTTGAGCCGATCAGCCAAGAAGGAAATTAGATTGTCGCCTAAAAGTCCAACTGTTTGCCATTCTACATGTGTAAATCTACTGACGTAAGCGGCCGCGACCTTTTCTGCAACTTCTCTATTTATAGGATCAATCCGCTCTGCATTCTCGGCCCGCTCCATAAGTTCGAATAAATGAATATAATCGTCACTGCCACCCTTAGCGCCCTCTAAATCAGCAAGATGCTCCGACGCCGCCTCATGAGATTGCAAGAATTTTTCGATCAATTCCTCTTTATATGCGCCTGCCTCTCTATTAATTACTATTTCTCTCTGCCATAGGATAACTTCACGCATAGAAAGGCGACAGTTGTTCTGAAGCAAAAGCCGGATCACCCCGAGCGCCGCCCGCCGCAGGGCGTACGGGTCCTTGCTCCCCGTGGGCTTCTCGTCGATGGCCCAGAAGCCCACCAGCGTGTCGAGCTTGTCGGCGAGCGCCACCGCCACCGAGACCGGCCCGGTCGGCACCCGGTCGCTCGGGCCGAGCGGCTTGTAATGCTCCTCGATCGCGGCCGCGACCTCGGGCGGCTCCCCCTGGAGTGCCGCGTAGGTGCGGCCCATCAGGCCCTGGAGCTCGGGGAACTCGCCGACCATCTCGGTGACGAGGTCGGCCTTGGCGAGGCGCGCGGCGCGCTCGGTCAGGTCCGGGTCGGCGCCGACCACGGCCGCGAGCTGCCGCGCCAAAGCCGCGAGGCGCGCCACGCGCTGTCCTTGCGTGCCGAGCTTCTCGTGGAAGACGATGCTGTCGAGCTTCGGCAGCCGCTCCTCCAGCGGGACCTTCCTGTCCGTCTCCCAGAAGAACTTGGCGTCCGAGAGCCGGGCGCGGACCACGCGCTCGTTGCCCGCCACGATCGCCGCGCCCCCGTCCGAGGCGACGAGGTTCGAGACCAGGATGAAGGCGTTGGCGAGCCGATCCGCCCCGTCCGCGGCGGGCGCGCGCAGCACGAAGCATTTCTGGTTCGCCCGGATGGTGGCGCGGATCACCTCGGGCGGCATGGCGAGAAAACTCTCGTCGAAGGAGCCCATCAGGGTCACGGGCCATTCCACGAGGCCCGCCACCTCCTCCAGCAATCCCTCGTCCTCCACGAGGTCGAGGCCGCGCGCGAAGGCAAGGTCGCGCGCGTCGTGCAGGATGATGTCGCGGCGCCGGTCGGGATCGAGCACGACCTTCGCGCGCTCCAGGGCCGGCAGGTAATCGGCGAAGCGGCGCACCTCGATCGGCCCGGGCGCCAGGAAGCGGTGGCCGTAGGTGGTGAAGCCGGCCTCGATGCCGTCCACCGCGAAGGGCACCCGCTCGGGCGTCTCGGTCTCGGGGCCGAAGCTCGCCACGATGGCATGCAGCGGGCGCACCCAGCGCAGGGCGCCCGGCTCCGCCGAGGCGGAGCCCCAGCGCATCGATTTCGGCCAGGGGAAGCCGCGGATGATCGCGGGCAGGATCTCGGCCAGGACGTCGAGGGTGTCGCGGCCCGGCCGCTCGATCACCGCGACGTAGAACTCGCCCTTCTTGGGGTCGGCGACGACCCGCGCCTCGTCGAGCCGGCTGAGGCCCGCGCTCTTGAGGAAGCCCTGCACGGCGGCCTCGGGCGCGCCGACGCGGGGGCCCTTGCGCTCCTCGCGGACGTCACGCCCCCGGGGCGGCAGGCCCGCCACGTGGAGCGCGAGGCGCCGGGGCGTCGCGAAGGCCTTGGCGCCCTCGTACAGGAAGCCGCGCTCCACCAGGGCGTCGGTCACGAGCTTGCGCAGATCCTCCGCGGCCCGGCGCTGCATGCGCGCGGGAATTTCCTCGGAAAAAAGTTCGAGCAGGAGATCGGGCATCGGGCGGCCTTGAGAATCCTCCGGGCGGAGGACCCGTGTGCGGTGTGCGAGGCGCGGGTGTAGCGTCCGCGGGCGCGGAGCGCTACCGCCCGAGGCCCGGACCGCGACCGGCCGGACCGCTACCGGATCGCCACCGGGTTGATGATGGCCTGGATCGACCCGGTGTAGCGGGGCGCGCCGAGCACGAACAGGAACTCGCGCACCCCGTCCCGGATCAGCGCCCGGGTGTCGAGGGTCTCCAGGATGTAGATGCCGTTGTGCGCGAGCAGGATCTGGTGGCCCTCCCAGACCCGGTCGCCCTTGAACGGCACCGCCTCGATGCCCCAGGTGTCGGCCCCGACCGCCACCACGTCCTTGGAGGCCAGGTAGCGCGCGCCCTCGGCGTCGATGCCGGGCTCGCCCGCCCCGAAGCGCTTGGCGTCCTCGCCCAGCATCGAGAGCCAGCCGGTGTGCAGCACCACCACGTCGCCCCGACCCGGGCTCACGCCCGCGGCCGTCTCGGCGGCCTTGATGTCGTCGACGGTGACGAGTTCGCCCTCCAGGAGCCGATCCTTGCCCTTGGCCTTGGCCACGTCGAGGAGGACGCCCCGCGTCACGATCGGCGGGATCTTGTGCACGCCGAGTTTCTTCACGCCGGTCGTGTCGAAGATGTCCTTCATCCGGTTGCGGTTGTAGAAGGTCGAATCCGCGCCGAGATGGGCCAGCCCGTCGATCTGGGTGCCGACCCCGAGCCAGCCGGTCACCATGTCGTCGAGGTAGCTCATCTTGTTCGCCCCGAAGGTGACCCCCTCGGGCTGGTTGGGCGCCATCACGGTCACGGCGATGCTGCGCGGCGGGAAGGCGGGCGTGGAGCGGTCCACCGGGATGCCGAGCGCGTAGGTCTTGCCGGTGGTGACGAGCTTCACCGCCTCCAGCACCTTGGCGGGCGTGAGGTGGTTGGCGGCGCCGATCTCGTCCTCCGCGCCCCAGCGCGAGACCGGGATCTCGGTCGGCGCCGGCTGGGCGCCCGCCGCGCAGGCCATGGCGAGAAAGCCCGCCGCAGCGGCGGCGAGCGGGATGGCGGTTCTCATGGCGTCCCTCCTGGTCCCCGCAACTCCCGCGCGGGTGCCACACGGTAAAGTCGCGCTCGGAGAGAGTCGAGGCGGGGTCTGGGGCCCGCCTAATCTTAAGACAACGGGCTCAGGCTCCGCCGGCTTCCGTGCGCAGCCACGCCGCGCCGCAGGCCTTGGCGAGGTCGCGCACCCGCAGGATGTAGCTCTGGCGCTCCGTCACCGAGATCACCCCGCGCGCGTCGAGCAGGTTGAAGACGTGGCTCGCCTTGATGCACTGGTCGTAGGCCGGCTGCACCATGCGGTGGCGGCCCTCGGGACCGGGATCGCCCGCCTCCAGATAGCGGCGGCAGGCCGCCTCCGCGTCGCGGAAGTGGCGAAACAGCATCTCGGTGTCGGCGGCCTCGAAGTTGTGGCGGGAATACTCCTGCTCGGCCTGCAGGAAGACGTCGCCGTAGGAGACCCGCTCCGCGCCCTCCCGGCCGTTGAAGTTGAGGTCGTAGACGTTCTCGACCCCCTGCACGTACATGGCGAGGCGCTCCAGCCCGTAGGTCAGCTCGCCCGCGACCGGGGCGCATTCGAAGCCCGCGACCTGCTGGAAATAGGTGAACTGGCTCACCTCCATGCCGTCGCACCAGCATTCCCAGCCCAGCCCCCAGGCGCCCAGCGTCGGGCTCTCCCAATCGTCCTCGACGAAGCGGATGTCGTGGAGCGCGAGGTCGACGCCGATCGCGTCGAGCGAGGCGAGGTAGAGTTCCTGCAGGTTGGGCGGGTTCGGCTTCAGGATGACCTGGAACTGGTAGTAGTGCTGCAGCCGGTTGGGGTTCTCGCCGTAGCGGCCGTCCTTGGGCCGGCGCGAGGGCTGCACGTAGGCGGCCTTCCAGGGCTTGGGCCCGAGCGCCCGCAGGGTGGTGGCGGGATGGAAGGTGCCCGCGCCGACCTCCATGTCGTAGGGCTGCAGGATCACGCAGCCCTGGCCGGCCCAGAACCGCTGCAGCGTCAGGATCAGGCCCTGGAAGGAGCGCGTCGGCCGGAGGGCGTCGTCGGCGTCGGTGATGGCAGGGGGGGACATGGCGGGTCTCGTCGGGGAGTCCGGCCCGTTTACGCGGGCGCCCGCGCCAGTCAACCGCGGGGCTCCCGCGCCGATGCACGCATCGCGTGCAGAAGCCTCATGCGATCGGATGATGCCGCAGTTCAGTATCCGATGTAGACGGTCATTCCGGCCGCTCCTGCACAGATGAGCCGAGAGTTCACCGACGATCCGGACCTGTCACGCACGTCTTCCTGCACGAGAGCCGGCACGGGAGTCAGGCATGCCCTCCGCAACGCCCGCCGATATCGCCCTGACCCTGTTCACGCTGTGCAACGGCGCGCGGATCTTCGCCTATCTGCCGCAGATCCTGACGCTGGTGCAGGACCGCAGCGGCGCCGCCGGGATCTCCTGCGCCACCTGGATCCTGTTCACGGTCTCGAACGCCTCGACGGTCTTCTACGCGCTGCTGGTGCTGGGCGACGCCGCCATGAGCGCCATCTTCGCCGCCAACACGGGTTTCTGCCTCGCCGTGGTGCTGCTGACGCTGCACCGGCGCCGATGCGCCGCCGCACTGAGGGCGCCCGGCTGAGCGCCGTGGCCGGGAAGGGGAAGCGCGGTGCAGCAGCCGGTTCCTGACGCCCTGATCGACCTGATCTACGACGCCGCCGGGGAGGCGGCGCTGTGGCCGCGAGTGATCGCCGCCGTCGCCGACCTGCTGGGCAGCGAGGGCGGCGTGCTGTTCGGCCTCTCGGTCGCCCGCAACCGCGTCCACTTCACCTACGACGCGCGGCTCGATCCCGAGAGTCATCGGGTGCACGCGGAGCGCCACGTCCAGAACGTCTGGTCGCGGGTGATGTCGCAGCAGCCGGTCGGCAGCGTCGTCTTTTCGGACGAGATCCTGCCGGAGACGGATCTGGTCGCCACCGAGTTCTGGCACGACGTCCTGCGCCCGCAGGGCCTGATCCGGAACGCGATGGTGCCGATCACCCGGTCCGGCCAGTTCCAGGGCGCCTTCAACATCCTGCGCACGCCCCGCCAGGGCCCGTTCGCGGAGCGCGATCGCGCGGTGCTGCGGCGGGTCGTGCCGCATCTCAAGCGCGCGATGCAGCTGCATCTGCGCGTCGAGGCACACGAGGCGCTGGCCGGGGCGCAGTTCGCGGTGCTGGACTGCCTCGCCATGGGGGTCGTGGTGCTCGACCGCATGGGGGCGGTCATCTTCGCCAACCGGGCCGCCCGGGCGCTCCACGCGGCGGGCGGGCCGATCCTGCTCAAGGACGGCACCCTGACCGCGCGCCTGCCGGCGGAGGCCGCGGCGCTGAGCGCCCGGCTGCGCGCGGTGGCGGAGGGCCGCGCGGGGGGCGCGGTGCGGCTCACCGATCCCGGCGGCGCCCGCGCGGCCTTCGCGCTCGTCGCGCCGCTGCGCGGGCGCGTGGCAGGCCTCTTGGACGACGAGGGCCTGCGCAGCGCCGCCTGCGCGGTGTTCGTGAGCGCCGGTCCGCCCCCGCCCGCGGACGCCCGGACGATGATGCGCATCTACGACCTCACGCCCGCGGAGGCCCGGGTCGCGGCGGAACTCGCGCAGGGCCGCTCCTACGCGGCCATCGCCGGCTCGCTCGGGATCAGCATCAACACGGTCAAGACCCACATGCGCCGGATCCTGGCGAAGGCGGGGGTCGACCGCCCGGCGGAGTTCGCGAGCCTCGCAGCGACGCTCCAGCTCGTCCGCCTCTGAACACCTCGCCTCAGAGACCGAAGCGCGCCCAGGCCGCCCGCTCCTCCAGCAGGGCGACCGCCCCCTCCAGCGCCGCCAGCGCCTCGACGCCGGGCTCCTTGCGGCGCAGCAGCCGGGCGAGGAGCCCGCCGCGCACCTGCTCGACGAGCGGGGTCTTCACCTTCTCGCCGAAGCGCGCCCGCAGGGTGCCGCGCACGTCCCCGAGGGCGTCGACGAGGCCGAGCGCGAGGCCCTGGCGCCCGCTCCACACCGCGCCCGAGAAGAGGTCGTCCGGGTCCCCCGACAGGCGCGGCCGGCGGCTGCGCACGAGCTCGGTGAACATCGCCTGGATGTCGGCCTGGATGTCCCGGAGCCGGGCGATGTCAGCCGGGTTCTCGGGGCGGAAGGGATCGAGCATCGCCTTGGCCGGGCCGGTCGTGTAGACGCGCCGCTCGACGCCCAGGCGCTCGATCAGGCCCTGGAAGCCGAAGCCGGCCGAGACCACCCCGATCGAGCCCACCAGGGAGGAGGGGTCGGCCACGATCTCGTCCGCCGCGCAGGCGATCATGTAGCCGCCGGAGGCCGCCACGTCCTCCACGAAGGCGATCACCGGCACCTTGGCGTCGGCGGCGAGCGCGCGGATGCGGCGGTGGATCAGGTGCGACTGCGCCGCCGAGCCCCCCGGCGAGTTGATCACCAGCGCCACCGCGGCGATCTCCTTCATGGTGAAGGCGCGCTCCAGGGCGGGCGCGCAGGCCCCGAGCGACAGGCCCTGGCGCAGGGGCGAGACCGCGCCGATCGGGCCGCTGAGACGCACCACCGGGACCACCGGATGCGTGCGGCGGAACCGCTCGGGCAGGATAGAGCGCAGGGCGGTCCGGAACGCGAGCGGCATGCGGAAGGGGATCTCCGGTGGATCGCCGGGACGTAGCCGCCGCCGCGCCCGGCGGCAAGCCGGCGGCCGGCCGGCACGAGTCTACGTTGTCTTCCGCAGAGTTTTTCCGGGAGTTTCGGCCGAGCCTCGATTGAACCGGAACCGGCTGAACCTAGTTTCGGCAGCTGTGGTCCCGGGCGGATCCGGGGCGGCCGTCTCGCGGGCGCCTGCGCGGGCGTTCAAGATCTAGATCTCTGGTCCCGCGGCATGCCGGGCGGTGTGCGCGGAGTGACAGAAGGGAGAGCGTGGATGCGTGTCCTTCGTTGGGTTACGGTGGTCCTGACGCTGTTCGTCGCCGGCCTTGGCCTCGGCGCCACGCGCAGCGAAGCGGCGGCGCTGCCGACCGCAGGCGCGACGGCGGCCGGCGACATCGTGCGCGAGCCGGTCGCGGAGCAGGCCCAGTATTACTACCGGCGCCGCTACTACCGGCCCTATCGTTATTACGGCTATCGCCCCTACCGGCGCTACTATGGTTACCGGCCCTACCGCCGCTACTACGGCTATCGGCCGTACTACCGCCCGTACTACCGGCCGCGGTTCTACATCGGCTTCTGATCGGCCGGATCCGGCTCGCGACGGGCGCCCTCGGGGCGCCCGTTTCCGTTGGAGGGCCGCCTCTTCGTCAGAGGCCACGCTCCACGAGAGCGTGATGGCGGGCAGAACGCACGGGTGCCGGAGGCTTCACGAGCCTCGTGCGAGACCCACTTTGTGGGCACCTCCCGATGAAATCGCGGCTGTGATAACAATGTAAGCACAGTCAAGCAGGATCGCGCTCGCCCCTTTCCCGGACGACTGGAACGAAGTGGAAGGAGATCCGGGATCCAGACGATGATTTGCCGCGCAGCGGCTCTGCTTTTTCACCGTTCCAGACGCAGCGACGCTTCGCGACGTCTTGCGTTGGGCCCCGGATCTCCTTCCGCTGACACTCCAGTCGTCCGGGAAAGGGGCGAGGAATTGGGAGCGGGCCTGCTCCTTCCCACGGCACGGCCGTGTTCGCCTGTCGTGGACCGTGTGCAACGCGGGCCGAGGCAGATCTAATACCAACGGTCATTTCCAATGACCGTTGGTTCCGCTCTCGAATTTTCGTCAAGCCCAGGATCCCGGATTTCTGGGCTTGATGTCGAAAATTCGAGATAACTCAACGGCCCCGTCGATCCCGGGCCTGCCCGGGATCGAGATCGATGCGTCAGCATCCTGGGCCGTTGGTATAAAGCATCGCCGCGCCGCGGTGCAGCGCCTCGGCCTGCGGCGTGAAGCGTCCGTCCGGCCCGTGCAGCACCAGGGCCGGGCGCAGCGCGAAGGCCGCGCGGCTGCCGCGCACGCCCTCGATCAGCACCCGGATCGCCGCCGCCTCCGCCCGGGCGTGGACGGGCCGCACCGCGAGCCCACCGAAGCGGCCGCGCAACGCCGCGAGGCAGGCCGGCAGGGCATCCGCCCGGTGGATCAAGACGAGCCGGCCGCGCGGGCGCAGCAGGTCGGCGCAGGTGCGCAGCCACGCCTCCAGCCCGCCCTCCGGCAGGGCGTGGGCCGAGGCCCGCGCGGCGACGGGCGAGGGGCGGTGGCCGCCTCCTTCGAAGAAGGGCGGGTTGGTGAGCACGAGGTCGGCCCCGTCCGGCATCAGCCCCTGGGCGCGCCGCACGGCGCCGGGCGCCGTGACGTCGGCCTCCAGCACGGCGGCCCGGTCGGCGAGCCCGTTCAGCGCCGCGTTGGCGCGCGCCAGGGCCGCGGCGGCCGGATCGCGCTCCACGAGGACGACCCGACAGGCCGGGGAGGCCTGCGCCACCGCGAGCCCCACCGCCCCGGTGCCGGCACCCAGATCGTAGACGAGACCCTCCGGCGCGCCCGCCGCCGCCGCGAGCAGGACCGCGTCGGTCCCCGCCCGGTGCGCCCCGCGGGCCGCGTGGTGCAGGCGCAGCCGCCCGCCGAGCCACTCCTGCGCCGGCTCCAGGGCCGGTGCCGGCTCGGCGACCGGGGCCGTCTCAGGAGCCCGCGGCATCGCGCAGTTCGTGGGCGAGGCCCGCATCCGTGAGGAGGCGGCGCGCCTGCGCGGCATGGTCGCCCGGCACCAGGAGGCGGCGCGGGAAGGCGCCGATCATGCCCTCCAGCGCGCTGATATGCGCGTCGGCGACGAGGACCGGGATCGCGGCGCCTTCGAGGAGCGACTGCGCGAAGCCGATCAGCACGATGTCGTTGGTGCGGAGGATCTCGACCATGCCCCCTCATGCCCCGGCGCGGATCGCCGCGCCAGCCTCCGGCCCGCGCGTCGTTCTCGAAATTGACGATTGTTGACAATCGTCAATTTCCGGTTATCGTGAGGATGCGGCAATCGGGGCGCCTCCCGGCGGCGGCGCTCGATTCGGCCGGAGCCGATCTGATGGCACGCAAGTCCTCATTCCCGGTTAACGCGACGCTGGTGATCGCCGCGTCGCTCCTCGCTGCTGGTTGCAAGGAGGAGACGGCCGCCGCCGGCCCGGGCGGCCCCGCGGGCCGGCCCGTGCTGGTGCAGCGCGTCGCCTTCGAGGACCGGGTGCCGTCGCGCAGCTTCGTCGGGACCGTCCGGCCGCGCATCGAGAGCGACCTCGGCTTCCGGGTTCAGGGCAAGGTGGAAAAACGCCTCGTCAACGTGGGCGACGCGGTGACGGCGGGCCAGCCGCTCGCGACCCTCGACGTGGTCGACCTGCGCCTCCAGACCGAGCAGGCGGAGGCCGAGCTGAGCGCCGCCACCGCCTCGCTCGCCCAGGCCGACGCCGACCTCAAGCGCACCCTGACGCTCGCCGAGAAGGGCTGGAGCGCGGCCTCGTCCGTCGACCGCCAGAAGGCCGTGACCGAGGAGGCGCGCGGGCGCCTGCTGCGGGCCGAGCGGGCGCTGCTGCTGGCGCGCAACGCCGTCTCGTACGCGGTGCTGGCCGCGGATGCCGACGGCGTCGTCACCGCCGCCCTCGTCGAGCCCGGCCAGGTCGTGGCCCCGGGGCAGGCGGCGATCCGGCTCGCGCGCACCGCCGAGAAGGAGGCGGTGATCGCCATCCCCGAATCCCTGGTCGCGCAGGCCCGCGAGGGCGAGGCGAGCGTCGGGCTGTGGTCGCGGCCGGGGGCGCGCTACCGCGCGACCCTGCGCGAACTCGCCCCCGCGGCCGACGCGATGACCCGCACCTACCTGGCGCGCTTCTCGCTGCCCGGGGCCGATGCGGCGGTGCAGCTCGGCATGACCGCGACCGTGACGCTGACGGGCGCGCGGACCGAGCGGGTGGTGCGGGTGCCGCTCTCGGCCCTGTTCAACCAGGGCGGCGGCTCCTCGGTCTGGACGGTGGACGGGGAGGGGGCGCTGACGCTCAAGCCCGTGACGGTGGCGGCCTACGAGGCACAGGACGCGCTGGTGAGCGGCGGCCTCGCGGACGGGGAGCGCATCGTGCGCCTCGGCGTGCAGAAGCTCGACCCCGCCCAGCGCGTGCGGGTGGTCGATGCGCTCCAGTTCTGAGCCCCGGGAGGACGGTCCGATGAAGCGCCTCAACCTCTCCGAATGGGCCGTCCACCACCGGGCCGTCGTGCTCTTCCTGATCCTGGCGGTGGCCGCGAGCGGCACCTTCGCGTTCCTGCGGCTGGGCCGGGCGGAGGACCCGAACTTCACCATCAAGGTCGCGGTGGTGACGGCGATCTGGCCGGGCGCCACCGCGCGCGAGATGCAGGATCAGGTCGCCGACCGCATCGAGAAAAAACTCCAGACGCTGCCCTACTTCGAGAAGGTCGTCACCTTCGCCAAGCCGAGCTTCGCGGCGATGCAGGTCACCTTCCGGGACAACACCCCGGCCGGGCAGGTGCCGGCCCTCTTTTACCAGATCCGCAAGAAGATCGACGACGTGCGCGGCGAATTGCCCGCCGGCCTGATCGGCCCCGCCGTCAACGACGAGTACGGGGACGTCGATTCGATCCTCTACATGCTGACCGGCGAGGGGGCCGACTACGCGCAGCTCAAGAAGGTGGCGGAGGGCCTGCGCCAGCGCCTGCTCAAGGTCGACAGCGCCGTCAAGGTGAATCTCTACGGGGTGCAGGACGAGCGCATCTTCGTCGAGTTCAGCCACGCCAAGCTCGCCACGCTGGGGATCACGCCCCAGACCCTGTTCGACTCCCTCGGGCGCCAGAACGCCGTGACGCCGGCCGGCACCGTCGAGACGGCGGCCCAGCGGATTCCGCTGCGCGTCACCGGCGCCCTCGACGGCGTCCGGGCGGTGGCCGAGACGCCCGTGGAGGCGGGCGGGCGCACCTTCCGGCTGGGCGACGTCGCGAGCGTGACGCGCGGCTTCGTCGATCCGCCGGACTTCCTCGTGCGCCAGATGGGCCGCCCGGCCCTCGGCATCGGCGTCGTCATGGCGCGCGGCGCCAACATCACGGCCTTCGGCGAGGGGGTCGAGGCGGCCGCGCGCGAGTTCATGGCGGCGGTGCCGCAGGGCATCGACCTCACGCAGATCGCCGACCAGCCGAAGGTGGTGGCCGAAGCGCTGTCCGAGTTCGAGCGCTCCTTCCTCGAAGCCCTGGTGATCGTGCTGGCGGTGAGCTTCCTGTCGCTCGGCTGGCGCACCGGCATCGTGGTGGCGCTGTCCGTTCCCCTGGTGCTGGCGCTCACCTTCGTGGTGATGCAGGCGCTCGGCATCGACCTGCACCGCATCACGCTGGGCGCCCTCATCATCGCGCTCGGGCTCCTCGTCGATGACGCGATCATCGCCGTGGAGATGATGGTGGTGAAGATGGAGCAGGGCGTCGACCGCCTGCGCGCGGCGGCCTTCGCCTGGGACTCCACCGCCTTCCCGATGCTCACCGGCACGCTCGTCACGGTGGCGGGCTTCCTGCCGGTGGGCTTCGCCAACTCGGCGGTGGGCGAGTACGCGGGCGGCATCTTCTGGGTGGTGGCGATCGCGCTGGTCGCCTCGTGGTTCGTGGCGGTGATCTTCACCCCCTATCTCGGCGTGCTGCTGCTGCCGAAGGACCTCGCCAAGAGGCACGCGAAGGGACACGCGAAGGGGCAGGCCAAGGGACATCCGAAGGGACATCCGCAAGGACACGGCGCGCACGCCGATCCGGACGCGATCTACGACACCCGCACCTACCGGGTCCTGCGCCGGATGATCCAGGCCTGCACGCGGCGGCGGCTCGCCACCATCGCGGCCACGGTCGGCATCTTCGCGGCGGCGGTCGTGGGCTTCGGCCACGTGCAGCAGCAGTTCTTCCCGCTCTCCGAGCGCCCCGAACTCTTCCTGCAGATGCGGCTGCCGCAGGGCTCGGCCATCGGCACGACGGGCGCGGTGGTGCGCGAGGCCGAGGCGCTGCTCGGCCAGGACGATCCCGACATCGCCACCTACACGGCCTATGTCGGGCAGGGGAGTCCGCGCTTCTGGCTCGGCCTCAACCCGGAACTGCCGAACGAGGCCTACGCGGAGATCGTGATCGTCGCCCGCGGCGTCGCCGCGCGCGAGCGGGTCAAGGCGCGGATCGAGAAGGCGGTGGCCGAGGGCGCGCTGTCGCAGGCGCGGGTGCGGGTCGACCGGTTCAACTTCGGCCCGCCGGTGGGCTTCCCGGTGCAGTTCCGCGTCGTCGGCCCCGACCCGATGCGGGTGCGCGAGATCGCCTATCAGGTCCGCGACGCGGTGCGGCGCAACGGCGCGATCGTGGAGGCGCAGCTCGACTGGAACGAGATGACGCCCTCGCTGCGCCTCGTCGTCGACCAGGAACGGGCGCGCGCCTTCGGGCTCAACGTGCAGGACGTGTCGCAGACGCTCCAGACGCTGCTCTCGGGCGTCACCGTGACCACGGTGCGCGACGGGATCGAGCAGGTGGGGGTCGTCGCCCGCGCGGTGCCGGGCGAGCGGCTCGACCTCGGCCGCATCGGCGACCTCACGGTGCTGGCGCGCGGCGGCGTGGCGGTGCCGGTGGCGCAGGTGGCGCGCCTCGACACCACGCACGAGGAGCCGATCCTGTGGCGGCGCAACCGCGACATGGCGATCACCGTGCGGGCGGACGTGGTCGACGGCGTGCAGCCGCCCGACGTGACGGCCGCGATCTGGCCGACCCTCGCGCCGATCCGCGACGGCTTGGCGCCCGGCTACCGCCTGGAGATCGGCGGCGCGGTGGAGGAATCCGTCAAGGCCAACGCCTCGCTGTTCATCCTCTTCCCGGTGATGATCCTGGCGATGCTGACGCTCCTGATGATCCAGCTCCAGAGCTTCTCGCGCCTGATCCTCGTCTTCCTCACCGCCCCGCTCGGGCTGATCGGGGCCTCGCTCGGCCTCAACCTCGCGGGCATGCCCTTCGGCTTCGTGGCGCTGCTCGGCCTGATCGCGCTCGCCGGCATGATCATGCGCAACGCCGTGATCCTCGTCGACCAGATCGAGGCCGACGTCGCGGCCGGCCGCCACCCGCGCGGCGAGGCCATCGTCGAGGCCACCGTGCGGCGCGCCCGGCCCGTGGTGCTCACCGCGCTCGCCGCGATCCTGGCGATGATCCCGCTGACGCGCTCGGCCTTCTGGGGGCCGATGGCGATCACCATCATGGGGGGATTGTTCGTCGCGACCTTCCTGACCCTGTTCTTCTTCCCGGCCCTCTATGCGTGGTGGTACCGCCGCCGCCTGGACGAGGGTGGACAACCCGAGGACGTGCATGAGACTGTGGTGCCGTTGGCGATCGCGGCCGAATGAGGACCGCCCGACGCGTCGATCCGTCCGATCGCTGACCCGCCCAGCCGTTGACCCGCCATGACGATGCAGAACCCCACCCGGGACACGACGGCCCCCGCCGGCAGCGACCTGCGCTGCCGCATCCTCGCCATCGCGGAGCGCCTCTTCCGCGACATGGGCTACCGCAAGACCACCGTGGCGGACATCGCCTCGGTCCTGCGCATGAGCCCCGGCAACGTCTACCGGTTCTTCCCCTCGAAGAAGGCGCTCAACGAGGCGGTCGCCGACCGGCTGCTCGGCGACATCGAGGCGGAGCTGGAGCGGATCGTCGCGCAGGCCGACCTGCCGGCGGCCGAGCGCCTGCGCGCCTTCGTGGCCGCCATCCACCGGATGAGCGAACAGCAATTCACCGCCAACCGCCGCATGCACGAGATGGTCGAGGTGGCGATGGCGGAGAGCTGGGAGGTGATCCACCGCCACATCGAGGCCGTCGACCGCCTGCTCTGCCGCCTCGTGGCCGAGGGGGCGGAATCCGGCGAGTTCGCCGTGGAGAACCCGATGGTGGCCGCGCGCTGCGTCCACGCGGCGATGGTGCGCTTCTGCCACCCGGCCCTGATCGCGCAATGCGCCGACGAGGCCGGCCCCACCCTCGAACAGATGACCGCCTTCCTGCTCGCGGGCCTGCGGGCGCGCTGAGGCCGGTCCGCCCTTGCGGCAAGCTTGCGTGTTGCCGCGGCGGCGGAACGCGTGCAAAGGGGGCCTCACGCCCCGGATCGTGGCCGGCGGCCCCTGGCAACCAGGAGAGAGCGCGCGCGTGGGCGTCGTCCTTCCCTTCGAAGAGAAACCCTCCGATCCGGAGGCGAGCCTCAACGACCTCGTCGCGCTGGTGGCGGGCGGCATGGACCGGGTGAACGCGATGATCCTGTCGCGCACCGGCTCCGAGGTCGCGATGATCCCGGAGGTCGCCAACCACCTCATCGCCTCGGGCGGCAAGCGCCTGCGGCCGATCCTCACGCTCGCCACCGCGCAGCTCTGCGGCTACGGGTCCGCGGAGAGCGGCCGGGACGGGGACGTGAAGCTCGCCGCGAGCGTCGAGTTCATGCACACCGCGACGCTCCTCCACGACGACGTGGTGGACGAGAGCGACATGCGCCGCGGGCGGGTGGCGGCGCGCATCAAGTGGGGCAACCAGGCGAGCGTGCTCGTCGGCGACTTCCTGCTGGGGCAGGCCTTCAAGATGATGGTCGAGGTGGGGTCCTTGCGCGCCCTCGACATCCTCTCCTCGGCCGCCGCGGTGATCGCCGAGGGCGAGGTGATGCAGCTCGGCGCGGCCAAGAACACCGAGACGACCGAGGACGAGTACCTCGCGGTGATCCGCGCCAAGACCGCCGAGTTGTTCGCCGCCGCCTGCGAGGTCGGGCCGGTGCTGGCCGGGCGCCCGAAATCCGAGGCCGCCGCCTGCCGCAGCTACGGCATGAACCTCGGCGTCGCCTTCCAGCTCGTGGACGACGCCCTCGATTACGGCGGCACCAGCGCCGACCTCGGCAAGAACGTCGGCGACGATTTTCGCGAGGGCAAGATCACCCTGCCGATCGTGCTGTCCTTCCGCCGCGGCACCGCCGAGGAGCGGGAGTTCTGGCGCCGCACCCTGGAGCGGGGCGAGATCGACGAGGCCCGCGACCTCGACACGGCCATCGGCATCATGCGCCGCCACCGGGCGCTGGAGGACACGATCGAGCGCGCCCGCCATTACGGGGCGATCGCCCGCGACGCGCTGGCGCTCTTCCCCGACGCGCCGATGAAGCGGGCGCTGCTCCAGGCCGTGGATTTCTGCATCGCACGGGCGCATTGACGCACCGTCACGCGGGCGCCATCGATACCGGCTAGGCAGGGCGCGCAGCCCGGCTCCGCGAGGCGCGTCCTGCCCGATCGGGCGGTCGCGACCGGCGGACCGGGAGCGACGATTTCAAGGCTCGCGATCCATGTCCGACCCGTCCCCCGGCCCGACCATGGGCGAGATCATCGCCCGCCGCCTGAGCCGGCGCGACCTGATGCGCGGGCCGCTCGCCGCGGCCGCGCTCGCGGCCCTCGGACTCGGGCCGGCGGAGGCCGCCGAGAGCACCGCCGCCGAGAGCACCACCGCGAAGAGCAGCACCGCCCCGGCGGCCGGCGCGTTCGACTTCCCCGAACTCGCGGCGGGCGTCGATGCCACGCACCACGTCGCGGAGGGCTACGCGGCCGAGATCCTGCTGCGCTGGGGCGACCCGCTGTTTCCCGACAGCCCGCCCTTCGACCCGCAGAACCAGAGCGCCGCCGCCCAGGCGCGGCAATTCGGCTACAACAACGACTTCGTGGGCTTCATCCCCCTCGGGACCGCGGGCGACCGCGGGCTGCTCGTGGTGAACCACGAGTACACCAACGTCGAACTGATGTTCCCGGGACTCGGCGCGATCAACCGCCGGTCCGGGCCGGTGGCGCTCAGCCCCGCGCAGCTGGCGGTGGAGATGGCCGCCCACGGCGGCAGCGTGGTCGAGATCGCGCGCGAGGGCGGGCGCTGGCGCCCGGTCGTCGGCTCGCCCTACACGCGGCGCATCACCGCCGAGACGCCGATGACGCTCACCGGCCCGGCCGCCGGCCACCCGCGGCTGCGCACCGCCGAGGACCCGACCGGCCGGCAGGTGCGCGGCATGATCAACAACTGCTCGGGCGGCGTCACCCCCTGGGGCACGTGGCTCTCGGGCGAGGAGAACATCCACTACTACTTCCTCGGCCGCCTGCCCGAGGGGCATCCCGAGGCGCGCAACGCGGCGCTCTACGGCATGGGCACGCCGCTCTACGGCTGGGGCCGCGAGCATGCCCGCTTCGACCTCGAACGCACGCCCCAGGAGCCGAACCGCTTCGGCTGGGTGGTGGAGATCGACCCCCACGATCCGCTCTCGGTCCCGAAGAAGCGCACGGCGCTCGGGCGCATGAAGCACGAGGGCGCGGCCGGCCTCGTCAACCGCGACGGGCGCTACGTGGTCTATCTCGGCGACGACGAGCGCTTCGAGCACGTCTACCGCTTCGTGAGCGAGGGGCGGGTCGATCCGGCGGACCGGGCCGCCAACCGCGACCTGCTCGATGCCGGCATCCTGTCGGTGGCGCGCTTCGACCCCGACGGCACCGGCCGCTGGCTGCCGCTGGTGCACGGCGAGACCGGGCTCGACGCGGCCGCGGGTTTCGCGAGCCAGGCCGACGTACTGATCGAGACCCGCCGCGCCGCGCGCTGCGTCGGCGCGACCCGGATGGACCGCCCGGAGGACATCGAGGCCAACCCGGCGACGAACCGCGTCTACGTGATGCTCACCGGCAACCCGGGCCGCAAGCCCGAGGAGACCGACCCCGCCAACCCGCGGGCCAAGAACCTGTTCGGGCACATCATCGAGATCACCCCCGAGGGCGGCGACCACGCGGACAACAGCTTCCGCTGGGAGGTGCTGGTGCGCTGCGGCCTGCCGGAATCCGGCGCCACCTTCTCGGCCGCGACCACGCCGGACGGGTATTTCGGCATGCCGGACAATTGCGCGGTCGATGCCCGCGGCCGGCTCTGGATCAGCACCGACGGCAATTCCCGCCGCTCCACCGGCCGGTCGGACGGCCTGTGGGCGATCGAGACCGAGGGGCCGCGCCGGGGCACCTCGCGGCACTTCTACCGGGTGCCGGTGGGGGCGGAGCTGTGCGGGCCGTGCTTCACGCCCGACGACGAGACCCTGTTCGTCGCGGTCCAGCATCCCGGCGAGTCGGACGACCCCGCCGCGCCCTCCACCTACGAGACGCCCGCGACCCGCTGGCCCGACTTCGCGGAAGGCTGCCCGCCGCGCCCGGCCGTGGTGGCGCTCACCCGCAAGGGGGGCGGGAAGATCGGGTGAGGCAGGGCGCGCCCGCCGTCCACCGCCGACGGCCCGCGTTAATTTTTTGACCTAAGGTCATGAAGCATCTAGACTTGAGGCATCGACGGGCCATCCGGCCGGCGGCCGTTGCCTCATGGCTCTTCCTCACATCGACTCGGATATCCTGACCGATCTCTCGGGCAAACTCCTCAACGCCGATGCGGCCGTCAAGATCGAGGTCGCGGTCGTCACCGCCCTCGTGGTCGCATTCTGGAATGCCTACCGCAAGAAGAGGCGGCTACGCAGCGCCCTGAAGATCGAGATCACCTTGACGTCGGACATGCACGCCAGGAACTACACCCACGAGACGCGCCTCTTCCTGCAAGAGGCGCTCCGAAATGATCCGAAATACAAAATCCTGATCTTCTCGTCCGGCCATCACGTCATCATCGGAAACCTGACCGACGACATCTCGTATGTCGACTCGCGCGTGGCCCGCCGGATCATCATGTTCGACGCCAGAGCGCGCATCATCGACGATGTCGTGAGTTTCATGAAGACCGACGCCTTCACGTCGCTGCCGCTCAAGCGGAAGCTCTCGGTGCTGTCGATCCCGTTCGACCTTCAAGACGAACTGCAGGGACTGGCGATGCAGCTGAAAGCGGAGTTGTGACGGCGGCCCAGGCCACGGAGGCGGGGCATCCCGGCCCGAACGGCCCCAGGGTCACTTGATGATGATGGTCCAGCCCGACATGATCCAGCCCTTCGCGCATCTCGGTCTCTCGCGCTCCCTATACTAAGGGCGCGCCCGTCCCGAGATCAATCCGTCGGACATCGCCCGACCGGAATTTCACCGTACCTGTGCGTCGCCCGCACCCATCCGCCCGGCGAGGCGGCCGTCCTCGCTGTCGCCGGAGGTCCGGCCGCGCTATAAGGATCCGCATGACCTCCGTCGCCTTCGATACCTTGAAGCTCGCGCGCACCCTGCGGGAGAAGGCCAAGCTGTCGCCGGAGCAGGCGGAGGGTTTCGCGGACGCGATCGCGGAGGCCGTCCAGGGCGATCTCGCGACGAAGGCCGACATCCGCGCCTCCGAGGCGGCCACGAAGGCCGACATCGAGCGCCTGCGGACCGAGATGACCGCCGAATTCCGCGGCGTCCGGTCCGAGATGGCGATGGAGTTCGGCAAGGTTCGATCCGAGATGGAGTCCGAGTTCCGCAGCGTCCGGTCCGAGACAGAGTCCGGGTTTCGCGGCATCCAATCCGAGATGAAGATCGAATCGCACGACCTGCGGGCGGAGATGAAGCTCCTCGAACAGCGCATGACGATCAAGCTCGGCGCCATGCTGATCGCGCTGGCCGGCATCCTCATCGCGGCGATGCGGTACGTTCCCCTTCGCTAAGCCGACTCCTCTTCCGCCCCGACCGGGGCACCGGTCGCGCGCGGCCTCACCGCAGCAGCGTCGCGCGCACCCACCAGCCGGGCGCGGCGGCCGCGATGGCGCGGGCGGCGCGGGCGGCCGCGCTGCGGTGGGCGAAGAGCCCGAACACCGTGGCGCCCGAGCCCGACATGCGGGCGAGCCGGCAGCCCTCCTGCGCGCGCAACGCCGCCAGCGTCGCGCCGATCACCGGCGCCACCGTCAGGGCAGGGGCTTCGAGGTCGTTGCGGGCCGGGCCGATCCGGTCGAGGAGGTCGGACAGGTCGCGCACGCCCTCGACCGGCGGATGCGGCACCGCGGCGGCCGGGTTCGTCTGGCCGACCGCGAGGCCGAGCGCCCGGAAGACCGGCGCCGTCTCGACCGGCACGCCCGGGTTGATCAGCACGGCGGGCAGGGCGGGCAGCGGGATCGCCGGCCCCACCGCCTCGCCCGCGCCGCGCATCATCCGGGCGCGGGGATCGAGGCAGACCGGCACGTCCGCCCCGGTGGCGCGCGCGGCCGCGAGCAGGGCCGGGTGGTCGGGCGCGAGCGCGTTGAGGCGCGCCAGCAGGCGCAGCGCGCCGGCCGCGTCCGACGAGCCGCCCCCGATGCCGGCCGCCACGGGGAGACGCTTGAGGAGCGAGAAGCGCCCCACCGCGAGGCCCGGCACGCCCTCCGCGAGGCGGCGGGCGGCCTTGAGCACGAGGTTGTCGCCGGCCGGGCCCGCCGGTCCGGCGGTCGGCCCCGAGACCGCGAGGTCGAGGGCGGGGCCGGGATCGAGGCGCAGGGTGTCGCCGACGCCCGCGAACACCACGAGGCTCTCGAGGGCGTGGTAGCCGTCCCCGGGCCGCCGGCCGAGGACGTGCAGGGTCAGGTTGATCTTGGCGGGCGCGCGGGTGACGAGGGGGGACACCGGAGACCTGGATCTGTCTGGAGCATTCTCCGACGGAGCGGATGCCGGCTCGTCGTAGAACATGCGGCAGAGTCAAAGACCTGGAGCAGGATCCGACGGCAGCGTGATCGGATCCTGCTCCGGACGGACGAAAACCCCTCTCCCGGGCGGAGAGAGGGGTTCGCAACGGTCGCGTGCGGGCGGGTGGGCTTCAGCCCCCGCTCTTCGGCTCCGTCCCCATCGCCGGCGGGTCGCTCGGTACCGGGGCGCCCTTGGGCATCTCGGGCTGGTCGGGGGTCGGGCGGCTCTCCGCGGTGGCGGCGGGCTTGTCGGGCTCGGGCAGGCCGTTCTTGAGTTTCTCGTCGATCTTGGCGAGGTCTTCCGGCTCGGGGTTGAGGTCCTTGGCGTGCTGCCACTGGAACTTCGCTTCGAGCCGCCGGCCGCTGCGCCAGTAGGCGTCGCCCAGGTGGTCGTTGATGGTGGGGTCGCCCGGCTTCAGGTCGACGGCCTTCTCCAGTTCGCGCACCGCATCGTCCCAGCGCCCGAGCCGGTAATAGGCCCAGCCGAGGCTGTCGATGATCATGCCGTCGCGCGGCTGGAGGTCCACCGCCTGCTTGAGCATGCGGAACGCCTCGTCGATGTTGGTATTCTGGTCGACCCAGGAATACGCGAGGTAGTTCAGGACCTGCGCGCGGCCGTTGGGCTGGGTCGCGGGCACCAGTTCCAGGGCCTTCTTCAGGTCGGCCTCGGCCTTCGACCATTCCTTGGCGCGCTCGTAGGCGGTGCCGCGGTAGTAGTAGAGCGTCCAGTGGTTGCGCTCGGGCTCCTTGCCGATCAGCGAGATCGCCTTGGAGTAGGTCTCGGCCGATTCCGCATACTTCTTGCGCGAGCGCTGCACGCTGCCCAGCGCCGAGATCACGTCGATGTCGTTCGGGTAGGTCTTGGCGACCTGATCGAGATGCGCGATGGCCTCGTCGCCCTTGCCCATCTGCTCCAGGTTGAGGCCGATCTGGATGTCGGCGTTGAGCTTGAGGGGCGAGCCGGCCGGCATGCGCGCGAAGATCTCGTTGGCGCGCTCGGGGCGCTTCATGCGCTCCAGCGTGTCGGCCAGCGTCAGGACCGCGAGGGGGTGCTCGGGGGCGAGGTAGAGGGCGAGCCGCAGGTAGACCACGGCGGGCAGTTCGTCGCCCTGCGAGGTCCCGGCCGAGCCCAGCCCGTACAGCACCTCGGCGGCCCCCTCCTGGGCGGAGGCGATGAGCGGGCCGAGCGCCTTGCCGGCCTTGAGCTTGTCGAGGGCGTCGCGCACGATCGGGTGGCGCGGCAGGATGGCGTCGAACGCCTCGTAGGCCGCCACCGCGAGGTCGGGCCGACCGGAATCGGCCTCGAAGCGCGCGTAGGCGTCGACGATGCGCAGGGTGTTGCGGTCCGCCTCGTAGGCCGCCTTGAGCCGGCGCTCGGCCTCCGCCTTGTCGCCGACCAGCACGGCGATCAGGCCGGCGTGGTAGTCGCGGAAGACGTTGTAGTAGCGCTCGCCGCGCAGCCGGTTGATGGTCTCGAAGGCCTTCCGCCCCTGGTTCTCGCCCGCGTAGGACCACGCGGTGAGCAGCGTCGAGGTGAGGTCGGCGGCCGCGCCCCGCCCGCCGCGCTGCAGGTTCTGGCGCGCGGCGGCGTACTGCTTGGCCTTGAGCTTCTGGACGCCAAGGGTGAGCTGCGCGAGGCCGTTCGAGGCGTCGCGGGCGGTCAGCCGCTCGGCGGCCCGGAAGGCCTCCGGCACCGCGCCGTCCGCGAGCAGCGCCACGAAGGAGCGCTCCAGCAACTCGGCATTGCGGGGATCGCCCTTCACCGCCTCGCGATAGTAGGTCGCGGCGGCGGCGGTGTCGCGGGATGCGCCCGCGATGTAGGCGGCCAGGAAGTTGCCTTCGAGGGAATCCGCCGGCTCGTAGGTGGGCGCGGCGACGTCGCGGGGCGACAGCCGGGCGGCGAGCACGGGAGCGGGTGCCGCGACGAGCAGGGCGAGGGCGAGGGCGGCCCCGCGGCGGAGCGGCAGGGCCGCCCCGCGGCGGAGCGGAAGGAATCGGGTCGTGGGCACCAAAGCGACGGCTCCATCGGCCCTGCGGCCAAGCGAGCCGGCCGGCGGGCAATCGGCCGCGACATTGGACCGGGCCGGGGGCAGCGGCAAGACCAAACAGGGGCGGCGATGTGGCCGCGCCCCCCGCGGCACGGGGCGGGCACCCGGTCGGTGCGCCGGCGCTCGTACCGGCCGCGGCCCGGGCGGCGGCTCACCGCCGCATCGGCCACCGTGGCGACCGACCGGCGCGGCCGGTCGTCCCGGCGGCTTCGATCGCTCACGCGATGATCAGAGTGCCCAAGAATACGGCAGAGTAGAACCTGCGTATTACCGGCAGCTCGCATTAGGTCATTTCTAACGCATGTTGGATAGTTCCTGCACGTTCCACGCGAGCTTGCGGTCCATGTCTCTCCGTACGAGAATCTTCGCCGTCCTCGGCCTCTTCGTCATCCTGCTCCTGGCCCTGTCGGGCTACCACGTCGCCGAGGCGATGCGGCAGGCCGAGGCGATGCGGCGGGCCGCCGAGGCGAACGCGGTGACCGACGCGCTGATGGACGCCGCGACCGCGCTCGCGGCCGAGCGCGGCATGGCGAACGGCTGGCTGACGGCCGGCCGCGCGCCGTCGCCCGAGCAGCGGGGGGCGCTGGCGGCCCTGCGCCGGGACGGCGACCGGCATCTCGCGAGCGCGCTGGCGCGCCTCGACGCCCCGGCGGGCGGCGCCCTCGGGCAGGCGGCGGAGCGCGTGCGGGCCGGCCAGCGGGACCTCGCGGCCCTGCGCGAGCGGGCCGACCGGGCGCTCGGCGGCGCCGCCGACCCGCAGATCGCGGCGGCGTGGTTCCCGGACGTGACCGCCCTGATCATGCGGGAGCGGGACCTGGCCAACGCCGTGCGCACCGGCCTCTCGGGCGCCCTGCCGCTCACGGTGGTCGAGGGCCTCGACGCCAAGCGGGCGCTGTGGGAGGCGAGCGAGTTCGCCGGGCGCGAGCGCGGCAGCCTCAACGGGCTGATCGCCGGGGCGAAGCGGCTGAGCGTGGAGCAGATCCGCACGCTCGCGGCCTATCGCGGCCGGGTGGATGCCGCGCTCTCCCTCGCGGCCAGCGCCGAGGCCGCACTGAGCCCGGACTTCCGCGGGGCGCTCGCGGCGGCCACCCGCCTGCTCGATCCCTTCGAGACCCTGCGCGCCGGGCTCTACCGGGCGGGCGCCGAGGGCGCCGCCTATCCGGCCAGCGCGGAGGTGTGGTTCGGGCGCGCCAGCGAGGTGATCGCCGCCCTGGTCCAGGCCCAGAAGATCGCCACCGCCGACGTGCGCGCCGCCGTGGCGCGGGAGACGCAGGCCAGCGAGCGGGTGCTCGCCCTCGCGCTCGCCGGCCTCGCCCTCGCGCTGGCCGCGGCCCTCGGCGGCGGCGTGGTCCTCGCCCGCACGGTGACGCGCCCGCTCGCCCGGATGAGCGAGGCGATGCGGCGCCTGACGCAGGGCGACCTCGACGCGCCCGTGCCCGCCACGGGCCGCCGGGACGAACTCGGCGCGATGGCGGAGGCGATGCAGCTCTTCCGCCGCAACCTGATCCACGCCCGCGCCCTGGAAGTCGAGGCCGAGGCCGCCCGCGCGGGGGCGCAGGCCCAGCGCGCCGCCGCCATGCGCGACCTCGCCGACCGGTTCGAGACGGCGGTCGGGGGCATGCTCGCCACCGTCGCCGCGGAGGCGGCGCACCTGCGCGAGACCGCGCAGGGCATGGCCGGCGCGGCCACCCAGACCGCCGCGCAGGCGGCGAGCGTGTCGACCGCCGCCGAGGAGGCCGCCGCGAATGTCGGGGCGGCGGCCAGCGCCGCGGAGGAACTCGGCGCCTCCGCGCTGGAGATCGGCCGGCAGGCCAGCCTCTCGGCGGGGCTCGCCGACGCCGCGGTGGCGCAGGCGGCGCGCTCGGCGGCGCTGGTCAAGGAGCTGAGCACCGAGGCGGCGGACATCGGCAGCGTGATCGTGATGATCTCGTCGATCGCCGGCCAGACGAACCTGCTGGCGCTCAACGCCACCATCGAGGCGGCACGCGCCGGCGAGGCCGGCCGCGGCTTCGCGGTGGTGGCCGCCGAGGTCAAGGCGCTCGCCACCCAGACCGCCGCCGCCACCGACCGGATCCAGGGTCAGATCGGGCGGATCCAGGACCTGACCGGCCAGACCGTCGCGGCGATCGAGGATTTCTCCCGGCGGATCGGCGAGGTCAACGACGTCTCCACGGTGGCGGCGGCCACCGCGGAGGAGCAGGGGGCGGCGACGCGCGAGATCGTCCACAGCGTCGCCCAGGCGGCGCAGGGCACCGCGGACGTCACCGAAACGATCGCGGGCGTGGCCGAGGCGGCCGAGCTGACCGGCCGGGCCGCCGAGCGGCTGCTCGCCTCGGCCTCCGGCCTCTCGGGCCAGTCCGGGCACTTGGCCGAGGAGGTGGCGCGATTCCTGGCGGAGGTGCGCGCCGCCTGAGGGCGGGCGCGTCACATGTTGACGTAGTTGGGCCCGCCCGGCCCCTCCGGGGTCACCCAGTTGATGTTCTGGTTCGGATCCTTGATGTCGCAGGTCTTGCAGTGGACGCAGTTCTGCGCGTTGATCTGGTAGCGCGGAGCGCCGCCCTCCTCGATCCACTCGTAGACGCCGGCCGGGCAGTAGCGGGCGGAGGGACCGCCGAACACGTCGTGCTCCGAGCGCTTCTGCAGGTCCGGGTCCTTGACCTGGAGGTGGACCGGCTGATCCTCCTCGTGGTTGGTGTTGGACAGGTAGACCGAGGAGAGCCGGTCGAAGGTCAGCACCCCGTCGGGCCTGGGATACTTGATCGGCGTCACGTCCTTGAGGGGCTTGGTGCAGGCGTAGTCCGGCTTGCCGTGCTTGAGCGTCCCGAACAGCGACAGGCCGGCGAGCTCGTTGAGCCACATGTCGAGGCCCCCTAAGCCCACGCCGACCAGGGTGCCGTAGCGCGACCACAGCGGCTTGACGTTGCGCACGCGCTTGAGGTCGTAGCCGATCTCGCTGTCGCGCCAGCCCGCCTCGTACTCGCCCACCTCGTCGTGGCCGCGCCCCGCCGCCAGAGCGGCCTGGATCGCCCGCGCGGCGAGGATCCCCGACAGGACCGCGTTGTGCGAGCCCTTGATGCGCGGCACGTTCACGAAGCCGGCCGAGTCGCCCACGAGGCAGCCGCCCGGGAAGACGACCTTGGGCACCGACTGCCAGCCGCCCTCCATGATGGCGCGCGCGCCGTAGCCGATGCGCTTGGCGCCCTCGAACACCTCGCGGATCATCGGGTGGGTCTTGAAGCGCTGGAACTCCTCGAACGGCGACAGGGTCGGGTTCTCGTAGTTCAGGTGCGTGACGAAGCCCACCGACACGAGGTGATCGTCGAAGTGGTAGAGCCAGGAGCCGCCGCCGGCCTTGTTCGGCAGCGGCCAGCCCATCGTGTGCTGCACCAGCCCCGGCCGGAATTTCTCCGGCTTGACCTGCCACACTTCCTTGACGCCGAGCCCGTACTTCTGGTGGTCGGAATACTGGTTGAGCTTGTAGCGGTCGATGACGCGCTTGGTCAGCGAGCCGCGTGCGCCCTCCGCGAACACCGTGTAGCGGGCGCGCAGCTCCATGCCGCGGGTGAAGTCGTCGCGCGGCTCGCCGCTGCGGGCGACGCCGAGGTCGCCGGTGGCCACGCCCGCCACCGCGCCGTCCTCGCGGTAGAGCACCTCGGCGGCCGGGAAGCCCGGATAGATCTCGACCCCGAGTTCCTCCGCCTTGCGGCCGAGATACTTCGTCACGTTCGAGAGCGAGCCGACGAAGTTGCCATGGTTCGACATCAGCCGCGGGAAGGCGACGTTCGGCAGGGCGATGCCCCCGGCCGGCCCGAGGAACATGAACTCGTCCTTGACCACCTCGGTCTTGAGCGGGCGGTCGGGGTCCTCGCGCCAGTCCGGCAGCAGCCGGTCGAGGCCGATCGGGTCGATGACCGCGCCCGACAGGATATGCGCGCCGACCTCGCCGCCCTTCTCCACCACGACGACCGAGACCTCGGAGCCGGCCTCCGCGGCGAGCTGCTTCAGGTGGATGGCGGCCGCGAGCCCGGCCGGTCCAGCCCCGACGACGACCACGTCGAAGTCCATCGCCTCGCGTTCCGGCAACTCCATCCGCGTCCTCCCTGGCGCCGCGCCCGTGGTGGGCTCCGATCGTTCACATATAAACGATCTAGGGCACGCTCAAGCGGTTCCAATCTGCGAACCGTGCGACGGCATGTCCCCGGGCGCAAGCACCCAGTATGGTCCCCCCGGGCGCCCGTGCCGCACGGCGCGGACCCGCCCGGCGATTGTCCACAGGCCCCGCCCTCGCCACATCACCTCCCATGACCGACGAGACCGACCGCCGCGACCTCCTCTCCTACCTCGATTTCCACGTCGCGGCCGGCGTGGACGCGGTGCTCGACGAGGCGCCGCACGACCGGTTCGCCGAGAGCCTGCGGCCGGCACGGGCCGAGACGGCACGGGCTGAGCCGGAGCCGGCCGCGCCCGAGCCCCTGCGGCGGCCGGACTCCGCGCGGCCCGCGCCTGCGCGGTCGCAGCCCGCGCCGGCCGCCCGGTCCAGCACCTTCGGCCGCTCCGCCGCCGCCGCGCCCGACGAGGCGGCCGGGGACGCCCGCGAGCTTGCCCGCACCGCCGCCTCCCTCGACGAGCTGCAGGCGCTGCTCGCGCGCTTCGAGAGCTGCCCGCTGCGCTTCACCGCCAAGAACCTCGTCTTCGCGGACGGCAACCCGCAGGCCCGGGTGATGTTCGTGGGCGAGGCGCCGGGGGCCGACGAGGACCGGGTCGGCAAGCCCTTCATGGGCCGCTCGGGGCAGCTCCTCGACCGGATGATGGCGGCGATCGGCCTCGACCGGACCAACGCCTACGTGGGCAACGTCGTGCCCTGGCGCCCGCCGGGCAACCGCAGCCCGACGCCTCAGGAGATCGCGATCTGCAAGCCGTTCATCGAGCGGCAGATCGCGCTCGCCGACCCGGACATCCTGGTCTGCCTCGGCGGCGTCGCCACCCAGGCGCTGGCCGGCACCAAGGACGGCATCCTGAAGTCGCGCGGGCGCTTCTTCCCCTACCGGACCGGCACGCGCGAGATCCGGCTGCTGGCCACGCTGCATCCGGCCTACCTGCTGCGCCAGCCCCTGCAGAAGCGCCTCGCGTGGCGGGACTTCCGGGCGCTGCGGGCGGCGCTGGATACCGGCTCCTGAGCGCCATTCGCCGAACCGCGCCCGCGGCTGCGAACGGCGCTCAAGCGGAACCGTGCGGGGCGGCGTCGATTACTCTTGAGCCCGCGGGGCGGCGCGCGTAGCCGTGTGCGGGCGAGACGGGTGGACAGGACATGCGCTGGGAAGACTTTCGGGCCTCCGAGAACGTGGAAGACCGGCGCGGCGAGGGCGGCGGCGGCGGATTCGGCTTCCCGGGCGGCGGGGCGGGCGGCCTCGGCATCGGCACCATCGTGATCCTGTGCATCATCGGCTGGGTCACCGGCATCAACCCGGCGATCCTGATCGGCGGCGCCGAGATGGTGAACCGGCCCCGCCAGGAGGAGCGGCAGGCCCCGGACGGGGCGCAGCGCCGCACCGGCCCGCCCAGCGACCAGTCGGGGCGCTTCGCCGCCGCGATTCTCGGCAACACCGAGGACGTGTGGAAGCAGGTGCTGCCGAACCAGACCGGGCGCCAGTACACGCCGACCACCATGGTGCTCTACCAGGGCGGAACCCGCAGCGGCTGCGGCATGGCGCGGGCCGCCATGGGCCCGTTCTACTGCCCGCTCGACAAGAAGGTATATCTCGACACGACCTTCTTCAAGGAGATGGAGCAGAAGTTCAAGGTGAAGGGCGACTTCGCCTACGCGTACGTGATCGCCCACGAGGTCGGCCACCACATCCAGGACGTGCTCGGCATCCTGCCCAAGGTGCAGCGGCGCCAGCAGCAGGTGGACGAGCGCGAGTCGAACCGCCTCTCGGTCCGGGTCGAGCTGATGGCCGACTGCCTCGCGGGCGTCTGGGCCAAGAACTCCGACGAGCGCTTCAACTCCCTCGAACCCGGCGACATCGAGGAGGCCCTGCAGGCCGCGAGCGCCATCGGCGACGACCGGCTGCAGAAGCAGAGCCAGGGCTACGCCGTGCCGGATTCCTTCACGCACGGCTCCTCGGCCCAGCGCATGCGCTGGTTCCAGACCGGCTACCGCAGCGGCCAGACGCAGTCCTGCGACACCTTCCGGGCGGCGCAGCTGTAGCGGCGGACCGGCGCGCCGCGGACGAGGCGGCGGAGCCACGATCGGGATCGGGCCGGCCGCGCACGGCTCCGGCGTCGGTCGGACCTGATACGATGCTCACGGATGGGCTGCGGACGGCTGCAATCCAGAGGTTTCGCGCGTCTCCGCACGCGCGGCGATCGCCTCTTCGAGCCGCCGCAGACTGGTATGGCGCGCCTGGACGCTCCAGGCGATCAGCAGCCCACAGGCCACGGCGTAGCCGAGCAGGAGCGGCGGCGCGACCACGATCGCGCGCGCGCCGACGAAGACGGCGGCGGACACGGCGAGCACGATGCGCAGGACCGCCCAGACCGTGGCGGTCCGGAAAACTCCGCACCAGAGATAGGCGTCCGCCGGCCCGACATGGCCGCGCGCGGCGTCGCCACGGATCACATCGAGCGTCCGGTTGCGCTGCCAGTTCTCGGGCTCGGCCAGGAACTCGTCCCGGATCGGTGCCGCCAGGCCGGTCCCCGTGGCGCGGCCGCCCGGCAGCGGGCGATACCCGCGGATCGACTGAATCCGCGACAGTGCGAACCATTGATAGTGGTCCGCTTCGATCTCCGCCTCGACACGTGCGTTGACCACGCGAAAGTAGCCGGAAACGGCGACGAACATCATCAGAACCGTACCCTCCACGGGGCCGATGTCGCGCAGGAACAGCTGGATGGCGGCGAAGGCCATCGCCGTCTCCATCGCCTGCAGGCGCAGGAGGCGCCGCTTGATGTTGCGCCCTTCATCCCTGAACCAGCGGAGATGCCCGCCATCCGCATCCCGGCCCGGCCCGGCCTGCGCCGGCTCGGGTCCGATGCGGTAATTGGCGTAGGCGGTCGCCGTCAGCCAATTGCGCAGGCCGATGTGCCCCATCTCGTGAAGAAGGCCGGAGAGCCGGCCGAGCGTCATCTCATCCGGCCGGAACGGCACGAGGATGAAGGATCGCTGAGGCGCGTACTGGTACGCGCTGTACCCGGCCCGGCGCGGCAATCGCAGGATGCGATAGTCGGGGTTCAACCGGCGACCGAACCGCTCGACCGGCGGGGCAGCGACGAGGTCGATCCGCTTGAGGTAGTCGCCGACCGTGAAAACCTCGATCCGGTCGCGCGCTTCGACGAGACCACGCAGACCGCGCAGGTTGAACGCCGTGCGGAGATTGACCTGGGCCACGATCGCCGACCCCAGCATGGCCGCAACGGCTGCGACGACGATCACGGCGTCGCGGCCGGTCGCCTGCAGCAGCGACGGGACGAGCACGATGACAGGCCCCGCATCGGCCACGAGGCACACGACGCCGAACAGCAGGTTGCGGACGGGATAGAACGATTTCGGATGCCAGAGCACTATCCTGGCTCTCTGTCGGCATTCCGGGCGGCGACGGCCCGGGCTATCCGAGGAAGCTGCTCCTTCCATTCGTCCGGAAGCACGCCATACTTGGCCACGAACGCGTCCACGATCTCCTCGGCCGTCGGCTTCTTCGCCCGCCCGGCGACGTAGAGATCATAAAGTCCTTTGGCGATGCTGACCATGCCGGCGATGATGGGAACGTAGATCTGCAACAAGCTCACGAGCTGCGTCAGGTCGTAGGCCGCCCCCGTGTCGTCGACGTCGTAATGGACAGGCTCGCCCCGCGCGATCGCCGCAAGCGTGTCCTCATCCAGCGCATCCGCACCGTCGACCACTTCAAGAAGAACATCACGGACTTGGTCATCCTCCTGGCGATTCGTCGTCATCTTGCACCCCCATCGAATCCAAGCAAACATGCCCAAATGCGGCGGAGCCCGATACACACGAATGCGTGTACTTGCTGGTAAAAATTCCCAGGAAAGCAGAAAATACAGGCGAATACCCTCCGGGAACGGACCGTCCTTGTGCCGATGCGGGCGAACCGAGATGTCGGCGAGGTGGAGCGTCGCACGCCGGACCGCCCGAGCCTGACCGAGTCCGCTCGGGCCGCGTGACGCGGCACAGGGATCCTCCGCCGACCCGGCCAGGTAGGCATTCGCGGGATTGCACGGCAGAAGGACTCCTCGCGCTCCGATCCATCACGAGATCCGCCATGCCCCTCGACGCCGCCCGCCCGTTCATCCCGCTCCGGATCGCGGTGCTCACCGTCTCCGACACCCGCACGCCCGCGGACGATCGCTCGGGCGACACGCTGGCCGCACGCCTGGGCGAGGCCGGCCACGCGCTCGCCGCGCGGGCGATCGTGCCGGACGAGGTCGCGGCGATCCGCGGGCAGGTGCAGGCCTGGATCGCGGATCCCGGCATCGACGTGGTGATCACCACGGGCGGCACCGGCTTCACCGGCCGGGACGTGACGCCCGAGGCGCTGGAGCCGCTGTTCGAGAAGCGCATGGACGGCTTCTCGGCGATCTTCCACCGCATCTCCTACGACAAGATCGGCACCTCGACCCTGCAGTCGCGGGCGACCGCGGGCGTCGCGGGGGCGACCTACGTCTTCGTCCTGCCGGGCTCGCCGGGCGCCTGCCGCGACGCCTGGGACGGCATCCTGGCCGCCCAGCTCGACTACCGCCACCGTCCCTGCAACTTCGTCGAGATCATGCCGCGCCTCGACGAGCACCTGAAGCGGGGCGCCTGAGGCGGTCGGCGGGCGCCCGCCGCTCACGCACGGACGAGACCGACGCCGAGGCGCCGGATCCGCAGCGCCCGCCGCAGCGGGAGCCCGGCCGCCAGGGCCTCGCGCCGCACCACATCCCCGGCCCGCACCCGCCGGGCGCGGCTGAGCGCGGCCTCGGCCCGCGCGGCAAGGCGGGCGGTCCAGGGCGCGTGCGGGCGCGGCAGGCGGCCCAGCGCCACCTCGGGCGGCGCGGTCCCGGTGAAGCGGTCGAGGGCGCGGACCCAGCCCTCGGCCGGCACGTCGCCGGCTTCCAGGCACAGGAGCCAGGGACGCCGCGCCAGGGCGGCGGCGGAGGTCCAGGGATCCGCCCCGCGCGCCGCCAGCACCGCCCCGGTGCTGTCGGCCATCACGGCGAGGTCGCGGTCGGCGGGATTGTCGGCGACGATCACCGCGTCGCCCACCAAGCCGGCCGCCACCCCGGACACCAGGGCCGACAGGGTGTCGGCCAGCGCCTCGATGGCGCCGGGTCCCTCCGCTCCCGTGACGTGCACGACGGCCGTGATCATCCGGCGCCCTTAGCGCAAGCGCGGCAGCCCGTCCTGCCTCGATCGGCGGCACTTGCCAATGTTCCTGTTTTGTTCCAGTCTTTGCGGTGCTGGCGATGCCGGGGGAGGGGTCTTGGCGGAAGGACGGGATACGGATGGCGCCGGTCCGCGCCTCGCGGCCGCCACGCCGCCGCCCGAGCGCCGCCGCGGGCGCGGGGCCACCGCCAACCCGACCGGGCGCTTCGAGCCCGCCCGCCGCGAGATCTTCGCGGATGGCTGGGAGCGCGAGGACGACCTGCCGCCCCTGCGCACCGAGGTGACGGCGGAGCGCGCGCGCAGCATCATCACCCGCAACGATTCGCCCGACATCGGCTTCGACCGCTCGATCAACCCCTATCGCGGCTGCGAGCACGGCTGCGTCTACTGCTTCGCGCGGCCGAACCACGCCTATGCGGGGCTCTCGCCGGGGCTCGACTTCGAGACGAAGCTGTTCACCAAGCCGAACGCCGCCGCGCTCCTGGAGCGCGAGCTTTCGGCGAAGGGCTACCGCCCGCGGGTGATCGCCCTCGGCACCGCCACCGACCCCTACCAGCCGATCGAGCGGCGCCACCGCCTCACCCGCGCGGTGCTGGAGGTGCTCGCCCGCTTCAACCATCCGGTCGGGATCGTCACCAAGTCCGACCTCGTGCTGCGCGACCTCGACCTGCTGGCGCCGATGGCGGCGCGGGGCCTCGTGCAGGTCGCGGTGTCGGTCACGACCCTCGACCCGGTGCTGGCGCGCCGCATGGAGCCGCGCGCCCCGCGTCCCGAGAAGCGCCTCGCGGCGATCCGGGGCCTGTCGGCGGCCGGCGTGCCCGCGCTGGTGCTGATGGCGCCGGTGATCCCGGGCCTCAACGACCACGAGATCGAGGCGGTGCTCGCCCGCGCCCGGGAGGCCGGCGCGCGCGCGGCCGGCAGCGTGCTCCTGCGCCTGCCGCACGAGCTCGCGGACCTGATGCGCGACTGGTTCGCCGCGCACTACCCCGAGCGCGCCGCCCGCGCCTTCGCGCTCCTCGCCGAGGCCCGCGGGGGCCGGGTCTACGATCCCGCCTTCGGCACCCGCTTCACCGGCACCGGCCCCTACGCGGCCCTGCTGGCCGACCGCGTCCGGCAGGCCGCCCGGCGGCTCGGCTACGGAGAGGCATGCCTTCCCCTGCGCACCGACCTCTTCGCGATGCCGGGGCGGGAGGGGGCGCAGTACAGCCTGTTCTAGCGCCGGTACAGACCGGATCCTGGGCATCGCGGCCGGCGGCGGTGAGGCCGTCGCGGCATTCGGCCGGCAGGGCGCGCCGGTCCGGCAGGATGAGAGTCGGTCGCTCCGCGCGTGCGCTCAGGATCAGCTCCGTAGAGGAACCTCCAATCGTCCCAGACAGATCGGAGATAGACCTCATTATACCCCGCTCTTCTGAGAAGCGAACCGATCACAATCGTGGCTCGCGTTCGGATAGGGCCGCGACACCGAACAAGCGTGATATCGATTTGAAAAAATTTCTCGCCTAGCTTCCGCAGACATACGCTTTTTGCATTCTTTTATTGAAATAAAAACCTTCTCTGATTACGCATGTGACATAGATATTGATTGAATTTATCTCTGAAGTACATCCACCTTGAAGAAATCACCATGACGATCCGCTCGATTGAAAGAAATTCCCAAGCAATATCCGTGTCGCAGATTTAACACGTCCTGCGGATTTCAGATGATAGACCAATTTGCGCGATCACTTCGGCATCGCGGATCAAGTGATGGACGGCTAAGCTTGCTTGCTGCAAGCAGGTCGAAGCGATTCGTCGATGAGTCCGCAAAGGGACAGGTGGGGCAAAGTCATGTTCGCTGAATACTCTTCGCGAATCAATACACGATCCAGGCGCCATGTCCTGCTTTCAAATGCAGCGATCGTTACTGCTGTATTCGCTCTCAGTATGACATCGTATACACATACGAATGCCGCGCCCGTCGAGTATGTTCGCGTTTGCACTACTTACGGCCTCGGCTTCTTCTACATTCCGGGTACTGATCAGTGTGCCACGGCGCTCAATCTGCCCTACCGCAGCGAAACAGCGTACGGAACGTCATTCACGCAGCTGGGACTCTACGCGACCGCATACGGCAAGGACGCGTATTCCATTGGGCAGAATACGCTTGCGATCGGAGGGCGCGCTTTTTCCGGCGCGAATCCTTTCAATGCGAGTCCAGGTCCGGGGCGGGGCATCGACGGCGTCATCCCGGGAACGTCCTTCCAGAACAGCAACACGACGGCGATCGGCCAAGGGTCGCAGGCGGGCGCTCAAGCGGCCGGTCAGGATAACGCGACGGCCCTCGGTCAGGGGGCGACCGCCAATATCCTGAACGGCACGGCGCTCGGCCAGGGCGCGCAGGCGACCGCGGCGGGAGCGGTGGCGCTCGGCCAGGGCGCGCAGGCGGACCGGGCGAACACCGTCTCGGTGGGCACGACGGCCGCAGGCGGGCAGCGCCAGATCGTGGACCTGGCCGCCGGCACCGCCGGCACCGACGCCGTCAACGTCGCCCAGCTCGATGCCGCGGTCGCGGGTGCGGTCGATCCCTTCCGTGCGAACAATTCCAACGGCCGCGCTCAGCCCTCCGCAACGGGGCAGGATGCGGCGGCAGGCGGGTTCGGCGCGGTCGCGGGCGGCCAGAACGCGACCGCGATCGGCAACGCGGCGGCCGCGGCGGGATCGAGCGCGACGTCGTTGGGTTTCCAGGCAACGACGACCGGGGACGACGCGATCGCCGTCGGCGCGCGGAATGCGGCGACGGCCCAAGGTGCCCTCGTCGTCGGCACCGACGGGCGGGCCACCGGCACGCGGAGCGTCGCGATCGGTGCCGGTGCTGCGGCCGGCGGCGCCATCGGCAACGGGTTCACGAACGCGGGGACGACGGCGCTCGGCGGAGGGGCTCAGGCCGGCGCGACCGGGGCGGGCCAGACCAACGCCACGGCGGTGGGCCAGGGCGCGCTGGCCAACGTCGCGAACGGGACCGCGCTCGGTCAGGGCGCGCTCGCTGCGGCGCAGGGCTCCGTCGCGCTGGGCCAGGGCTCGGTGGCCACTCAGGCCAACACGGTGTCCGTCGGCGCCGCGGGCAGCGAGCGCCGCATCGTCAACGTCGGTGCAGGCACGCTCTCCGCAGCCTCGACCGACGCCGTGAACGGCTCGCAGCTCTTCGCCACCAACCAGGCCGTCACCACGACCGGCAACGCCGTCGCGGCGGCCGCGACCGCCCTCGGCGGCGGGGCCGCCTACAACACGGCCACCGGCACCTTCACGGGGCCGACCTACACCTTCGGCAGCGGCGCGCAGTTCACCGATGTCGGCGGCGCGCTGGGCAACCTCGACAACCGCACGACCACCAACGCCAACAGCATCGCGGCACTTCAGAACGGCCAGAGCGGCTTGGTCCAGCAGGGCGGGCCGAATGCGCCGATCACCGTGGGCGCCGCGACCGGCGGCACGGTGGTGAGCGTGGCCGGCACGGCGGGCAGCCGTCAGATCACGGGCGTCGCGGCCGGCGGGCTCGCGGCGAACTCGACCGATGCCGTCAACGGCGGCCAGCTCTTCGCCACCAACCAGCAACTCGTCGCCAACACCGCGACCCTCGGCACGCTCGGCACGACCACCGCGGCGGCGCTCGGGGGCGGCGCGACCTACGCCGCGGCCACCGGCGTGACCG
>NZ_JBKIBX010000050.1:0-44421 GCF_046557895.1 Methylobacterium oryzisoli
TAGCCGGCGTTGAAACCCGCGTAGAACCCCGTCCAGGTGAACACCGGAACCGGCGTGAACACCGGCGGCGGGGCCGCGCGGCGCGGAAGGTCCGCGGCCGAGGCGGCCGAGGCGAGGCCCGCGAGGGCGACGGAGGCGAGAAGGATCTTTTTCATTCTGACTGGTCCTGTTGGCGAGAGCCGGCGCGGCTTCTAGCCCCGGCCGAACGTCCGGTCTGTCGCATTCCTGCAACAAGCGCAGCCTTTACCCCGCCACCCATCAACAAAGAATGAAGCGCACCCTGTGGCAGACGCGTGGATTTTGGTTCAGTTGCTTACCGTCGATTAACCCTGGTCGATCGAAGATCAGGTCCATCATGAACGTGATGCCGGTCTGTCATGTCACTCCCAGATAGCGCCACGGAGAGCCGCCCCGTGCTCGCCTGGGCGTGGCGAACGGCGATCGTCGTCGCGCTGCTCTCCGTCGCGGCGACCCACTTCCTGGCCGGATCCGGCCCCGGAGCCGCGCCGCAGGGCCCGTCCTCGCCGCTCGCCGCCCTGCGCGGGGCCGTCGAGCCGGAGACGACCGGCGCGATCGGGCCCGCCGGGATGCGTCTCGATCCCTGCGCCCTCGACCGGCGCCGCTGAACGATCCCCAGCGATGCCCGGCACGCGGCGAAGCGGCCCCTTGACAAACGCATCGCCATCGGGCGTGTCCCTCGCACCGGCGCGATCTCACGCGCCACAGCCACGGCGGGTTCATCCATCCCGCTCGCGTGAGCGGAAAGGACCGCAAAACGTCTTTGCGGTGAAGCCGTTGCCGCGACGGACGTCCCTCGCGCCGGTGGCCCGGCCCGCGCGCAACGGTTCTCAATCAGAATGTCATTCGCTGAACTGGGTCTGAGCGACAAGGTCCTGCAGGCCGTCACCTCGGCCGGCTACACCACGCCGACCCCCATCCAAGCCCAGGCGATCCCGCACGTGCTGAGCCGCCGCGACGTGCTCGGCGTCGCCCAGACCGGGACCGGCAAGACGGCCGCCTTCACGCTGCCGATGCTGACCCTCCTGGAGCAGGGCCGTGCCCGCGCCCGCATGCCCCGCACGCTCGTCCTCGAACCGACGCGCGAACTCGCCGCGCAGGTCGTGGAGAATTTCGAGCGCTACGGCACCAACCACAAGCTGAACGTGGCCCTGCTGATCGGCGGCGTCTCGTTCGCCGACCAGGATGCCAAGATCACCCGCGGCGTCGACGTGCTGATCGCCACGCCCGGCCGCCTGCTCGACCATTTCGAGCGCGGCAAGCTGCTGCTCACCGGCGTCGAACTCCTCGTCATCGACGAGGCCGACCGGATGCTCGACATGGGCTTCATCCCCGACATCGAGCGGATCGTGAAGCTGGTGCCGTTCACGCGCCAGACCCTGTTCTTCTCCGCGACGATGCCGCCGGAGATCCAGCGCCTCGCCGACGACTTCCTGCACAACCCGGTGCGCATCGAGGTGGCGCGCCCCGCCTCCACCGCCAGCACCATCACCCAGCGGCTGGTCGCGACGGGGGCGGAGGGGCATCAGAAGCGCAAGACCCTGCGCCGGCTGATCCGCACCGCCGAGGAGCTGAACAACGGCCTCATCTTCTGCAACCGCAAGCGCGACGTGGCTCAGTTGCAGAAGTCGCTGTCGAACCACGGCTTCAACGTCGCGGCCCTGCACGGCGACATGGACCAGCGGGCCCGCATGGCGGCGCTCGACGCATTCCGCTCCGGCGAGGTCCCGCTGCTCGTCGCAAGCGACGTGGCGGCCCGCGGCCTCGACATCCCGGCGGTGAGCCACGTCTTCAACTTCGACGTACCGCACCACGCCGAGGACTACGTCCACCGCATCGGCCGCACCGGACGCGCCGGGCGCAGCGGCAACGCCTTCACGCTGGTGGCGCGCGGGGACGAAAAATCGCTCTCGGCGATCGAGACCCTGATCGGCCAGCCGATCCCGTGGGCGGAGGGCGATCTCGCCAGCCTGCCGGAGGACGAGGCGGAGGAGCGCGGGGAGCGCCGCTCGTCGCGCGGACGCGGCGGCGATCGCGGCGGACGCGCCCGAAGCGAGTCGGGCCGCCGCGAGGGCACCTCGCGGCGCGGCGAGCGCTCGCGCGACCGCGAGGCCCGGGTCGAGGTGCGGGCCGAGGAGCGGCCGGCCGCCGAGCCGCCACGATCGCCGCCGCGATCGCGCGACGAACGACCCCGCGCCGCCGCCGCCCGCCGCCGCGAGGACGACGCGATGCCGGAGGCCGAGGTCGGCCTGGGCGCGCACGTGCCGGCATTCCTTCTCCGCCCGGTTGTTCTCAAGAAGCGTAAAGACCGAGAGTAGAGAAAAACTCTTTGCCAGGACCTGTTGAACTATCAGGTTCAGGCTTAACCGCTTCTCCACCGAAAGCCGGTACTCAGGTCGCCGTGAGCCTCGCCGTGGCGCGGCTCACGGACGGAGATGCCGGATGAGTGACCTGTCCGGGGCGGATACGGAGCGCAGCTTCGTGATCGGCCAGAGGGCGATCGAGCTGATGAGGGCCTACGGGTCCTCCGCCAACCCGCACAGCTACGCGGTCTGGTACACCTACGTGTCCGGTCAGCAGCCGCTGCTCAACGAAGCGGTGAAGCGGCTCACCAGCGCGCATGGCGGCCTCGACGACGCCCGCGTCGAAGGGCTCTACGACACCTACATCCAGGGCCGGCGCTTCGTGGCGGAGACGGAGCGGGCGAGTTCCAGCATGCTCTCGGAGCTCGAGCACGTCATGGAGATGCTCGACGCCGCGCTCGGCTCAACGGTGCGCTACGGCGCGGAGCTGCAGGCCTTCAGCCAGGACATCGCCGCGCCCGCGGTGAATCGCGCCCGCCTGCGCGAGATCGTGTCCTCCCTGGTGGTCACGACCCGCGACGTCACGGCGAACAACCGGACGCTCGAAGCCCGCATGCGCGAGAGCCGCGACGAGATCCGGTCCCTGCACGAGACGCTGGAGGCGGTCCGGGTCGAGTCCCTCACCGATCCGCTCACGGGCATCGGGAACCGCAAGCATTTCGAGGACGTGCTGCGCAAGACCGTCGACCAAGCGACGATGACGCGCGGGTCCGCCGGGCTGATCGTCCTCGACATCGACCACTTCAAGCGCTTCAACGACCAGTACGGCCATCTCACGGGCGATCAGGTGCTGCGCCTCGTCGCGCTGACCATGCGCGAGATGGTGGCCACCGCCTGCACGATCGCGCGGTTCGGCGGGGAAGAGTTCGGGATCGTCCTGCCCGGCGCGACCCGCGAGCAGGCGCTGGCGCTGGCCGAGCGGATCCGCGCGGGCGTGATGGGCCGCGAACTCGTCAAGCGGTCGAGCGGCGAGTCGCTCGGCCGGGTCACGGTGTCGGTGGGCGTGGCCATCCACCGCGGCGGCGACACCGCGGTCTCGCTCCTGGAGCGGGCCGACCAGTGCATGTTCGCGGCCAAGCGCGGCGGTCGCAACCGCGTGGTGGACGACGCCGCCGGCAACCTCACGGAGGTTGCCTGACCGCGACCTCCTGGGTCGCCTGACAGCGACCCACCAGGCTTCGGACGCCGCCGCCCGGCGGCTCAGGCGCCCGCAGCCTGCAAGGCCTCCGGCGCGACCGGCGTGATCGCGACGGACTCGCCGCAGCCGCAGGCGGATGTCTGGTTCGGGTTGTTGAACACGAACTGCGAGGCGAGCTTGCTGGTCTGGAAATCCATCTGGGTGCCCAGCAGGAAAAGCACGGCCTTGGGGTCGATGAACACGCGCACGCCGCGGTCCTCGACCACGTCTTCGCCCGGCCTGCGCTCCTCGGCGTACTCCATGGTGTAGCTCATCCCGGCGCAGCCGCCGTTCTTCACGCCGACGCGCACGCCGGCGATGGGCTGCTCCGCCTCCGCGATGATGCGCTTGATGCGATCGGCGGCCGCATCGGTGAGCGACATCACCTTGAAACTCGTTGCCATCACGAACTCTCCGACAGCCGGGTTCAAGGCCCGGGCGGTTGAGGATTGGGGTCCTGTGGCCCTCAAGATAAGCACGCCCCCGAGCCCGGTCCACTGCCGCAGGGACACGGTCCGGGGCGATTCGGTGCCGCCGCCCGCATGGGGTGCGATTCCGGCCGGGCGCGGGCTTGCGCGTCGCAGGGCGCGCGACAAGGGTTCAGCACCGGGCCCTGACAGAACGTCGATCCACGATTGAACATTTGCGATGGAGAACGGCCCGTCGCGACAGCATCTTTGACAATCGTCACGAGACGGTCGGGGAGCGGAGGGGCGTCATGCACGACACCGAGCACGACCTGCGGGCCGAGGCGCCGGAGGACGAGGCCGTCCCGGAGGCCAAGCGGCTCAAGCGCAAGACCTACGAGCGCGAGTTGCGCAAGCTCCAGGTCCGGCTCTGCCACCTCCAGACCTGGGTGCGGGCGACGGGCGCGCGTATCATCATCGTCTTCGAGGGGCGCGACGCGGCCGGCAAGGGCGGCACCATCAAGGCGCTCACCGAGCGGGTCAGCCCCCGCGTCTTCCGGGTCGCCGCCCTCCCGGCTCCCTCCGACCGCGAGAAGAGCCAGCTCTACATGCAACGCTACCTCGCGCAGTTCCCGGCGGGCGGCGAGATCGTGATCTTCGACCGCAGCTGGTACAACCGCGCGGGCGTCGAGACCGTGATGGCCTTCGCCGGCGAGGCGGAGCAGCGCCGGTTCCTCGAACTCTGCCCGCAGGTCGAGCGGTTCATCACCGGCAGCGGCATCCAGCTGATCAAGTTCTGGCTCGAAGTCGGCCGCCAGGAGCAGAAGCGCCGCTTCGAGGCCCGCATCAGCGATCCTCTCCGGCAGTGGAAGCTCAGCCCGATGGACCTCGAATCCTACCGGCGCTGGTACGATTACTCCCGCGCCCGCGACGCCATGCTGGCGGCGACCGATACCGACGACCTGCCCTGGCACGTGGTGCGCTCGGACGACAAGCGCCGGGCGCGCCTGAACTGCATCGCGCATCTCCTCCACCTGATCCCCTACAAGGAGATGGAGGCCGAACGGGTGACGCTGCCCAAGCGGTGCAAGAAGCACGCCTACGACGACGAACTCCGGGGCCGGCGCTTCGTCCCGGAGCTCTATTGATGCTCAGGCCATGATGCTGAGGCCGCCGTCGACGTAGAGCGTCATGCCGGTCAGCCGCGCCGCGTAGGGCGTGGTCAGGAAGGCGGCGGTGAGCCCGACATCGTCGATGTCGACGAGTTCGCCGATCGGCGCGCGTTCGACCGCCTCGTTGAGCAGGAGGTCGAAATCCTTCAGGCCCGAGGCCGCGCGGGTCTTCAGCGGGCCCGGCGACACGGCGTGGACGCGGATGTCGCGGTCGCCGAGTTCATAGGCGAGGTAGCGCACCGCGCTCTCCAGCGCCGCCTTCACCGGACCCATCAGGTTGTAGTTCGGCACGACCTTGCTGGCGCCGTGATAGCTCATGGTCAGCAGCGTGCCGCCCTCGGTCATCAGCGGTGCGGCGAGCCGCGCCATGCGGATGAAGGAGTGGCAGGACACGTCCATGGCTACCCCGAACCCCTCCCCCGAACTGTCGAGGAGCCGGCCCTGCAGGTCGGCCTTCGGCGCGAAGGCGATGGAGTGGAGCGCGATGTCGAGCCGGCCCCAGGTCTCGGCGATCTGCCGGAAGACCGCGTCGAGCTCGCCCTCCTTCTGCACGTCGCAGGGCGCGAAGATCGGGGCGTCGAGGTCGCGCGCCAGCGGCTCGACGTAGGGCCTCGCCTTCTCGTTGAGGTAGGTGAGCGCGATCTCGGCGCCGAGCCGCCGGAAGACCCGGGCGCAGCCATAGGCGATCGAGTGCTCGTTGGCGACGCCAAGCACGAGCGCGCGCTTGCCGGCGAGCGCGTTGCCATCGGGGATCTGCGTCATGGCTCTCGCCTCCGCTGGGCATCGTTCGCCGAGCCGGTGTCCGGTCCGGCGCCGGGATGGATGTGGATTCGACGATTCGGTCGGACCCGCCTCGGGCGGGTCTGCTCGGCCGCCTCAGCCGGCCCTGCGCCGGACGGGTGCGGCCTCGGCCGCCGGCACCGCTTCGGGCGCCGGTCCGAGGAGATCGCGAAACAGCGGGATCATCGCGCGCTGCTCGGGTTCGAGGTCGAGTTCGCCCGAGAGGCGATCGAGGATGTCGAGCAGGCGGCGGCGCTCCTCGGCCGTGCGCAGCAGGGCCGGCAGGGCCGCCATCGCGCTCTCGGGCGCGTGCTCGACGATGGCCGATTGCCGCCGCACCACCTGGGCCGCCTCCCCGGCGCTCAGGGCGAGCAGGCCGACGTCGCGGCCGACCAGCGCGCGGATGCGCTTGAACTGCGACAGGCGCCGCTCCCTGCGGCCGCGGCGTGCCAGCAGCAGCGCGGCCCGCACGGCCGCGTCGGTGAAGCCGCCATCGGCGATCCGGGCGAGCGCGACGCGCAGGGCGGGCGCCTCCGCGGGCGAGAGCGCGGCGGGCGCCGCCTCCTCGAAGCGGGGCGCGACCACGCTCATCGTGCCGTAGACCGTGTAGAACAGGTTCTCGACCGCGGCGTCGCGCATCTGCCGGTAGAAATCCAGGCCGGCCATGATCCCGGCGGCGCCCAGCCGCTCCGTCGCCGCCCAGGCACCGGTCTCGTCCCGCCGGACCCGGTGGCCCTTCACGAGATCGGCCAGAGGGCCGAGGGGTGCGAGGGCCGGGTTGAGGTCGGAGAGCGCCCAGCGCTGCGCGCGCAGCGGATGGAGCGCCCGCGACAGCGCCCCGGCCTCCGGGGGGATCCAGGCCAGCAGCGGGTGCACGACGGTCTCGTAGGCGGCCGTGTTGAGTTTCGAGACCCGGTCGACGGCCGCGAACGGCACCTCGTCCTTGCGGGCGTATTTCTGCAGTTTCTGCAGATCCTCGACCTGCACCTCGCGCAGCACCGCGTCGTAGCGCACGGCCCCGTCGACACGCTCCTCCACGACCTTCATGCCGTAGAGGCCCGGCGGCAGGTGCTCGATGTAGTCGAGGAGGTCGACGATCTGCGCGTGCTCGCGGCGCGCGACGCCCGCCGAGACGAAGATGCCGAGATGCCCGATGCTCTCGTGCATCAGGCCGACGATCACCTGCCCGTTCGCCTTGAGGTCCTGCGTGGTGGGGTAGAGGTCGGCGACCCAGTTGAAGGCCTGCTGCGGCGGCGTGATGTTGTCGCCGAGCGAAGCGAACAGGATGATCGGCGAGCGGATCGCCTTCAGGTCGAACGCCTGCCCCGCCGCCCATTCCGCGCCGCCCGAGGCGAGGCGGTTGCCGACGAACAGGTTGTCGACGATCCAGCGGATCTCGTCGCGGTTCATCAGGAAGTAGCCGCCCCACCAGCGCTCGAAGTCGAGGTAGCGCGGCGGCTCGGTGTCGATCTTGGCAAACAGGTTGTAGGATTTCCCGAACCACGTGTTGGCCGGGTTCAGGTACTCGAAGTTGTCGACGAGGTAGGCGCCGTCGAAGACGCCGCCCCCGAGATCGCTGGCGAGCATCGCGGTCCAGCTGCCCCCGAGCATCCCGCCCGCGTAGCGCATCGGGTTCTCGGCGTCGTTGCCGGCCCAGTAGGACATCGGCGCGCCGTTCACCACGATCGGCCCGGCGCAATCGGGGTCAAGGGCGCCCACCAGCATCGCCGCCCAGCCGCCCTGGCAGTTCCCGACGATGACGGGCTTGCCCCGGGTCGGGTGGCGCTCGCGCACGAGGCGCAGGAAGGCGGCCTCGGCCTGGGCCACGTCGGCCAGCGTCTGGCCCGGCACCGGGTCGGGGAAGAAGATCACCACGTAGACCGGATGGCCGGCGCGCAGCGCCATGCCGACCTCCGAATCCGGCTTGAAGCCGCCGATGCCCGGCCCGTGCCCGGCCCGCGGATCGATGATCACGTAGGGCCGTTTCTCGGGGTCGGTGGCGACGCCCGGCGGGGGCGCGATGCGCGCCAGCGCGTAGTTCACCGGCCGCGCGAAGCGGCGCGCATCGGCGACCATCTCCCAGTCGAAGGCGAGGAGCGGCGGCTTGCCCGCCGCCTCGTGCGCCAGCCAGTTGTTGCCGCGCTGGCGCAGCGTGTCCCAGAACAGGACCGAGCGCTGGGCGAAGTCGGTCCAGTAGGTGACCGCGTCCCCGAGCGCCTGCACGGGGGCGACGGGCGTCACCGCCTCCGTCCAGGCGCGGTGGGCCTCCAGCGTCGCGTCGAGGTAGCCCTGAACGGCGGAGGCGCAGCGATCCCGGTAGACCTCGGCGATGCGGGCCTGGACCTGGACCAGGGACGGCAGCCCGCCGGCCGTCGGGGCCTGGGGAGTCCGGGGATCGGTCATGGCGGTCGTCCTGTGCTGGTGGGCGCCCATGCGGGATCCGCTCGGCCGCGGCACGGCGGGATCGCGTTCAGTGGCGGGTGGTCTCCCAGGTGAGGAAGAGGCCGACATCGCCCGGCATGCCGTCCGGCCAGTCGACGATCGTCGCCTTCAGCCCGTAGCCGATGGGGTGCAGCCGGTCGCGCCAGAACTCGTAGGCCTGCCGCGGCCGGCCGGTCAGCGTCTCGGCCCAGCCCGCTTCCGCGTTGTTGATGGCCCGGCCCTTGTCGCTGCACAGCAGGTTCGGGAAGCGCATCACCAGCAGTTCCTTCTGGCCCTGCTCCGCGGCGATGCGTAGCTTGTCGAGGAGCCGCTGGGTGATCTCGTGCACCTTCTCGGGCGTGACCTCGATCGGCTCGGAGAGCTGCTTGACGAGGGCCTCCCGCGCCTTGGCGGCGTGGTCCTGTCCTTCCATGTCCTTCAGGGCCTTGGCGGCCCGCATCCGGGCCGAGTAGGCGGCGAGGTCGTCGGCCGACATGAAGGGGTCGTTCCCGATCTCGATAGGGTCCTTGGTCGTCTGGGTCTCCATCGTCGCCTCCGTCTGGGTCAGAGCGCCGGCTGGCGCACCTCGTCGAGCACCGCGTGCATCCCGCGCGCGATCATCGCCTCCTCGTCGGTGGGGATCACGAAGGCCTGGGGGCCGGGCCCGTCCGTGAGGCGCGGGCCGCCCGCCGCGTTCGCGGCCTCGTCGAGGCAAAACCCCGCCCAGGCGGCGCCCCGCAGCACCGCGGCCCGGGTCGCGGCGTCGTTCTCCCCGATGCCTCCCGTGAACACGATCCCGTCGATGCCCCCGAGCGCGGCGACGAGCGAACCGAGTTCCCGCCCGATGCGGTAGACGAAGAGGTCGATGGCGGTCCGTGCGCCCGCATGCGTCGCCGCGTGGGCGCGCAGGACCCGCATGTCGTTCGACAGGCCGGAGACGCCGAGCAGCCCCGAGCGGGTGTAGAGCATCCGCTCCGCCTGATCCGGGTCGAGCCCCATCTCCCGCAGCAGGAAGAAGACCGCACCCGCGTCGAGGCTGCCGCAGCGCGTGCCCATCGGCAGCCCGTCGAGGGCCGAGAAACCCATCGTGGTGGCGATGCTGCGTCCCCGGTCGAGGGCGCAGAGACTCGCGCCGTTGCCGAGATGGGCGGCGACCACGCGGCCCTCCGCGAGGGCGGGCGCAGAGGCGCCGAGCACCGAGGCGAGGTAGGCGTAGGACAGGCCGTGGAAGCCGTAGCGGCGCACGCCCCGTCCGCTCACCTCGGCCGGCAGCGCGAAGAGCTGCGCGATCTCCGGCTGGCCGCGGTGGAAGGCCGTGTCGAAGCAGGCGACCTGCGGCAGGTCGGGGAAGCGCCGCCGCACCACGCGGATCGGCGCCAGGTTGTGCGGCTGGTGCAGCGGAGCGAGCGGGACGAGGCGCTCCAGCTCCGCCAGCACGGCGTCGTCGATCCGCACCGGGGCGGCGTAGGCCATGCCGCCATGCACGACCCGGTGCCCGACCGCCGCCAGCCGGTGCGCGCCGCGATGCGCGCTCAGCCATTCGGCGACGTGGAGCAGGGCCGCCTCGTGCCCGTCCGCTCCGCTCGCGGCGAGGCGCTCGTCGGCCAGCACCGTGCCGGCGCGGTCGCGGATGATGAAGTGCGGCGCGCCGCCCAAGCCCTCGACCAAGCCCTGGTAGAGGCGCTGCGGGACGCCGTCATCGCCCGGCACGAAGACCTGGATCTTCAGGCTCGACGAGCCGGCGTTCAGCACGAGCGAGGCCGGGATCATCGGCTAGACCTCGGGCAGGGGCTTGGCCGCCCGCTGCGCGGCGGCGAACAGGGCGGCGACCGCGCAGGAGGCGAGCCGAGTCAGGCGCGAATCGGCCCGGCTCGTCAGGATGATTGGCACCCGGGCGCCGAGCACGATCCCGGCCGCATCCGCGCCGGCCAGGAAGGTCAGGCTCTTGGCCAGCATGTTGCCGGCCTCCAGGTTCGGCACGACCAGCACGTTGGCCCGCCCGGCGACCGGGGAGCTGATCCGCTTGATCGCCGCCGCGCCGAGATCGATGGCGTTGTCGAGGGCGAGCGGCCCGTCGAGCACCGCCCCGGTGATCTGGCCGCGATCCGCCATCTTGCAGAGCGCGGCGGCATCGAGGGTCGAGGGGACCTTCGGGTTGACGGTCTCCATCGCCGAGACGATCGCGACCCGCACCGTCTCGACCCCGAGGGCGTGCGCGAGGTCGATGGCGTTCTGGACGATGTCCCGCTTCTCCTCCAGGCTCGGGGCGATGTTGATGGCGGCATCCGTGACGATGAGCGGCCGGTCGTGGCTCGGCACGTCCATCACGAAGCAGTGGCTGAGGCGGCGCGCCGTGCGCAGGCCGCCCTCGCGCCGGACCACCGCGCCCATCAGCTCATCGGTGTGGAGGCTGCCCTTCATCAGCGCCTCGGCCTCGCCGGCCTGCACCAGCGCCACGGCCCTGGCGGCCGAGTCGTGGCTGTGCGCGGCCTCGACGAGACGGAACGCTCCGAGATCGGACCCGACCCTGGTCGGCCCGACGGCGGAGGCCGCCGCCAGGATTTTTTCCCGCGGGCCGACCAGGATCGGGGCGATCAGTCCGAGCTGCGCCGCCTCCAGCGCGGCCCCGAGCGAGGCCTCGTCGCACGGATGGGCGACCGCCACTCGGAGCGGAGGCCGCGCCTGCGCCGCCGCGACCAGGCGCTCGTATTTTTCGTGCCGGTGGCGACCGGCCGGCGCCGCGTCCGTCGTCGAACTGGCCACGATGCCCTCTCCTGACCAGGCGGGACCGCGTCCCGGTGCGCCGTCGATGGCGGTGCGGGCCGGCGGGCGGGCGCGGGGAGAGGTGACGCTCCCCCGCTCCTCGCGCCGCCGGGTCGGGCCGGCGGCATCCGGGGAGTAGTCTTTCGGAGAATGCGGGCCGCCGCTTGATCGAGTGGGACACCGGTCGGGGGCGTGCGGCGCGGCCTTGAGACTCGCGGGTCGGTGCTGCCGTGGGGTCATTCGCGCGGGACGGCCGGACGGGCGGGAGACGCAGCAGGTCACCCTGCGCGCTGTGCCGACGACGCGATCAGCCGGGCTACCGGCGCATGGCGACGGGTGCAAGCAGTGTGAGAATATGATCCAACCGCGCCGCCGTGGAAGCGGTCGCACGACAGCCGGAGGGAGCGCACGCAGGACGACAGGCCGCGCCCTTGGCCCGCGTCAGGTCACGCCGCCCGCACCAGCCGCGGCACCGTCTCCTCCGGCACCTCGTCGGTGTGGACCGCGAACTGCGCCAGCACCGCCGTGCCGAAGCTCGTCGTCAGGGCGACGTCGGTGGCGTCGCGGCCGCGGGCCATCAGGATGCGGCCGATGCGGCGGCGTTGGTGGCGGGCGTCGAAGGTGTACCAGCGCCCGCCGAGATAGGCCTCGAACCACGCCGAGAAATCCATCGGGTCCGGCACGGGCGGCACGCCGATGTCGCCGAGATAGCCCGTGCAGTAGCGCGCCGGGATGTTCATGCAGCGGCAGAAGGCGACCGCGAGATGCGCGAAATCGCGGCAGACGCCGTGCCCCTGGGCATAGGCCTCCGAGGCGCTGCGGGTCGCGTCCGCCTTCATGTAGTCGAAGCGGATGTGGCGGTGCACGAAGCCGACGATCGCCTCGACGCGCGCCCAGCCCTCGGGCGTCTGGCCGAACAGCGACCACGCCAGGGCACTCAGCTTGTCGGTGTCGCAGTAGCGGCTGCCGAGCAGGAACGGCAGCACGTCGTCCGGCAGCTCGGCGACCGGGTGCTGGCGCGCCTCCGGCACGTATGCGTCGAGCTCGCCCGAATCCCGCACGAGGAGGTCCGTCGAGAGCGTGATGCGGCCGGCCGGCGCGGTGATGCGGGTGCAGAGGTTGCCGAACTCGTCGAGGATCTGACGCGCCGGGACCGGCGGGTCGAGGACGATCCGCTCGGGGGTCAGCAGGTCGGCCGTGCGGGAGGGGTGAACGCTCAGCTTGAGCAGCATCGGCGTCGGCGCGGGCGTGTCGAAGGCGATCGTGAATCCGGTTCTGATCTTCATCGGACGTGGCAGGGCATGGGATGGATCAAAGTCGACGGATCAAGCGTCCGGACCGTCGCTTCGTTCCTGCCGACTGCATGAAAAGCCGCCGCCGATCTGGTGAAATTTTCAGCATTGATGAGGTAGAGAGGTCCTTTCGCGCCGGGATCAGCCTGCGACGGGAAAGATGACTTCGGGCGGTGCTGCGTCAGCGGCACGGTCCGGCCTCAGTCGCGCCGGTCGCGAAAGAACTCGCGCAGCAGCGCGGCCGCCTCGCTCTCGCGCAGGCCGCCATAGACCTCCGGGGCGTGGTGGCAGGTGGGCTGCGTGAAGAAGCGGGGCCCGTGCTCCACGGCGCCGCCCTTGGGATCGGAGGCCGCGAAGTAGAGCCGGCGGATGCGCGCGAAGCTGATCGCCGCCGCGCACATGGCGCAGGGTTCGAGCGTCACGTAGAGGTCGCAGCCGACCAGCCGCTCGTCGCCGAGCGCGCGGCAGGCGGTGCGGATCGCCAGGATCTCCGCGTGCGCGGTGGGATCCCGCAGGGCGCGGGGCCGGTTGGCCGCCACCGCCAGCACGGCGCCGTCGCGCACGATCGCGGCGCCCACCGGCACCTCGCCCTGCCGCGCCGCCTCCCGCGCCGCCGCGAAGGCCAGGCCCAAGGGATCGGCCCGGCCCGCCTCGCAAGAATCGCCCATCGGCCCCGCTCGCGGAAACACACCCGCTCTGGTATCAGGCCCGCATGAGCGACAGCAACGACCACAAGCCGAGCGTGCGCAAGGGCCCGCGCGGAGCCGAAGAGCCATTGGCCGCGGACCGGCCGGCCGCCGCCCCCGAGCCCGAGCGGATCGCCAAGGCCATCGCGCGGGCCGGCATCGCCTCCCGGCGCGACGCCGAGGCGATGATCCTCGACGGGCGCGTCACGCTGAACGGCGAGCGCCTGGCCTCGCCGGCCGTCAATGTCGGCCCGCAGGACCGCATCACCGTGGACGGGGAGCCGCTGCCCACCCGCGAGCGCACCCGGCTGTGGATCTTCCACAAGCCGCGCGGCGTGGTCACCACGGCCCGCGACCCGGAGGGGCGCCAGACCGTGTTCGACGTCCTGCCGGAGGACCTGCCGCGGGTGGTGGCGATCGGCCGGCTCGACATCACCACCGAGGGGCTGCTGCTCCTCACCAACGACGGCGGCCTCGCCAAGGTGATCGCCCATCCGGAGACCGGATGGCTGCGCCGCTACCGGGTGCGGGCCTACGGCGACGTCGACCAGGCCGCGCTCGACCGGCTGCGCAAGGGCATCACCATCGACGGGATGGAGTACGGCCCGGTCGAGGGCAGCCTCGACCGCCAGCAGGGCGACAACGTCTGGCTGACGCTCGGCCTGCGCGAGGGCAAGAACCGCGAGGTCAAGCGCATCCTCGAACATCTCGGCCTGTCGGTGAACCGCCTGATCCGGCTCTCCTTCGGGCCGTTCCAGCTCGGCGATCTCGAAGTCGGCCTCGTCGAGGAGGTGCGCACCAAGGTGCTCAAGGAGCAGCTCGGCACCAACCTCGCCGAGCAGGCCGGGGTGGATTTCACCAGCCCGGTGCGCGAGCCGATCGCGGCTTTCGGCTCGCCCAAGGCCGCCGCCAAGGCCGCGGCCAAGGCTGCCGCGCAGGAGCCGCATTCGTCCGGCCCTGCGGAGCGTGCGCCCCGCGGCGGGCGCGACCCGGCCCGGCCGCAATTCGGCAAGGGCGTGGGCAAGAGTATGGGCATGGGCCGGGAGATGGGCAGGGGGTTCGGCAAGGCACCGGGCAAGGCCCCGGCCGGAGCCGCCCCGCGCGCCGGCAAGCCCGACGCCGGCGCGCCCCGGCGCGCGGTGTGGCGCGACCCCGAGGCCGAGGCGGTGCACGAGGCGCGCGAGCGGCCGCGGGTGCGGCGCCGGATCAGCGATCCCAAGGAGGCGCGGGCCGCCGCCGCGGAACGGCCGCGCGAGCGCGTCGGCGCCATCGCCACCGGCGAGCGCCGGGTGCTGGTGGAGCGGCTGGTGGCGGATCCCGCCGCCGAGCCCCGGCCGCGGCCCGAGCGCGCCCCGCGCGGCGAGCGCCCCGCCCGCGAGCGCACCGAGCGGCCCCAGCGCGAGCGGGCCGAGCGCGCCCCGCGGCAGTGGGACGAGCGTCCGGCGCGGGCACCGCGCGCGGAGGGCGGCGCGCCCGAGCGGCGCGGCCCCACGGGGGGCTTCGGCAAGAGCGGTGGCTTCGGCAAGGGGGGCGGCTTCGCCAAGGGAAGCGGAGCGGGCGGTGCCGGCGGCTTCGCGGGCGGCCGTCCCGGCGGCAAGCCCGGCTTCGGCAAACCGGGATTCGGCAAGCCCGGAGCGGGCAGGCCGGGAGGCAGCAAGCCCGGGGACAAAGCCGATTTCGGCCGACCGGGCGGCAAGGGTGGTGGCGGCGGCCGGCCCCCCGGCGGACGCGGCGGGCCGAAACCCGGCGGGCGCCCGCCTGGGCGCCCCGGCGGACCTCCGCGCGGGGGCCGTCCGTCCGGCGGGCGCTAGACGGTGCGGATCGTCGGCGGCGCGCTGCGCGGCCGGACCCTCGCGGGACCGCGCAGCGACGCGATCCGGCCGACCTCGGACCGCCTGCGCGAGGCGCTGTTCAACGTGCTGACCCACGCCTACGACGACCCGGTGCCGGGCGCGCGGGTGCTGGACCTCTTCGCCGGCACCGGCGCGCTCGCCTGCGAGGCGCTGTCGCGCGGGGCCGCCTTCGCGCTCCTCGTCGATGAGGGCGCGGAGGCGCGCGGCGTGATCCGCGGCAACGTCGAGGCGCTGGGTCTCGGCGGGGTGACCCGGCTGTTTCGCCGCGACGCGACCCGGCTCGGCGCCGCTCCGCCGGGCGCGCCCTTCGGCCTCGTCTTCTGCGACCCGCCCTACGGCCGCGACCTCGCCCCGAAGGCGCTCGACGCCGCGCGCAGCGGCGGCTGGCTCGCGCCCGGCGCCCTGGCGGTGGTCGAGGAGGCGGCCTCCGCGGCCCTCGTCCTGCCGGCGGGCTTCACCGAGGCCGAGCGGCGCACCTACGGCGACACGCAGGTGGTGTTCGCGCGCCACGATGCGTGAGCGGTGCCGCCGCCCGCGGGAGCGCCCGGGCCGTCAGGGCGCGCGCATCTCCTCCAGCACCGGCGCGAAGGCCGCCGCCGCGACGCCGCGGCCGATGCCGCCCCGGTAGGCGTTGCGCACCCGCTCGGCCCCGATCAGGGCGGTCTGGATGCCGACCAGCGCCGCTTGTCCGTCCGGCTGCAGCAGCAGCACCGGCGCGCCGGATTCGCCCGAGCCGGATTCGCACAGGCTGGAGAGCTGGCCCCGCTCGGGGGAGTCGATCCGGGCCGAGCAGCCGCGGTGGATCACCGGCAGGTAGGGCCGGTCGAAGGCGTAGCCCGCCACCGCCACCACGGCGCCGGGTGCGGCCGCCGGGAGATCGGCCTCGGGCATGATCCGCCAGGGCACCGGGGCGATCCCGGGCAGAGCGTCCTTCAGGGTGATCACCGCCCAGTCCCGGCCGATCATGTCGGCGCGGATCGCGTCGGGGTGCGGGCGCGTCTCGCGCCGCAGGTCCACCCCCGGGGCGAGCCGGATCGCCTCGGCCTCCGCGTGGCCGCCGCTGCGGTCGCGCGCCTGGCCCGCGACGAAGTGCACCTGATGCGGCTTCACCCAAGTGTCGAGCCGGGAATCGTAGAGGCAATGGGCGGCCGTGAGCACGATCCGCGGGCCGACGAGCGTCCCGGTGCAATGGCTGCGATGCGCCGGGCCGGTGACCACGTTGACGCGGCCGATGGCCGTGAACGGCCACGTATCCGGCTCCAGCGGCACCCGGCCGGAGGACTCGGCCTGCGCCGGCCCGAGGGCCAGCAGGATCGCCGCGAGGGAGGCGGCCCCGCCCGGCCGGGCACGGCGGACCGGCATGCGCGCGAGATGACGCTGAGGCGACACGTCCCCTGCCCGTTCGGTCGCGGCGGGCGCCGCGCCCGCTCAAGCAGGTTCTGCATACACGGCCGCGCGCCCGGGCGGGAGGCGGGTCGACGCCGCGACGGTGCCGTGCCGGTCAGCGGCTGCCGCTGCCCGACTGGCTCCCGGGGCCGGTGCCGGGGGAGCCGCTGCCCGTGGGGCGCTGCGTGCTCGACGTCGCGTTCGGCCCCATGTTGCCGCCGCTCGATCCCTGCGTCCCGGTGGACCCCATGCTGCCGGGATTGTTGCCGCCGACGCCGCTGCCGGGCGGCTGGCTCGACATGCCGGACCCCGTGTTGCCGCTCGACCCCGGGGCGGCGCCCGAGCCGTTGTTGATGCCCTGGGCGAGCGCCGGCGCGGCGAGCGCCAGCAGGGCCGCGAGGGCGAGCGAGCAGGGCAGCGGCTTGAGCATCATCCGACATCTCCGTGGCGCGCCCGGGCATCTCGCCAGACCGCGACGGGCAACGGGCTCGCGGGGCGGCTGTTCCGGCGCTCAGCGCCGCCCGAACAGGCGCTCGATGTCGTTGAGCTTGAGTTCGACGTAGGTGGGACGGCCGTGGTTGCACTGGCCCGAGAGGGGGGTCGCCTCCATCTCGCGCAGCAGCGCGTTCATCTCCTCGGGCCGCAGGCGGCGCCCGGCCCGGATCGAGCCGTGGCAGCTCATGCGCGAGAGCACCGCGTCGAGGCGGCGGGCGAGCGGATCGGCACCGCCCTCCTGGAGCGCATCCACCACGTCGGCCAGGAGCCCGCGCAGGCTGCCGCCCGCGAGCGCCGCCGGCACCTCGCGCACCAGCACGGCGCCGTGGCCGAAGGGCTCGATCGACAGGCCCAAAGCCGCCAGATCGTCGGCCGCCTCGGCGAGGCGGTCGGCCTCGACGGGGTCGAGGTCCACCACCTCCGGGATCAGCAGCATCTGCCGGGCGATGCCGCCCGCCGCGCGCTCGCGCTTCAGCCGCTCGTAGACGAGGCGCTCGTGCGCGGCGTGCTGGTCGACGATGACGATGCCGTCCGGGGTCTGAGCGACGATGTAGGTCTCGTGGAGCTGCGCCCGGGCGGCGCCGAGGGGGTGGCCCCCAGGATCCGCGGGCGCGGGCGGGGCCGCGGGCGCGGGCGTGGTGGCGCTCGGACGGTCGATCTCGCCCTCGAAGCGCGCCTGCGCGGCCTCCTCGAAGCCGGCGGGCGGGGCCGCGTCCGGTGGGGCGCTGAAAAAGTCGCGCGCGAAGGCGTCGGGCTGGCCCGATCCGCGCGGGCGGGCGGGCGGCGGCTCGTCCCGCAGCAGGGCGGCCGGGCGGGGCGAGGCGGTCGGGCGCAGGCTTTCCAGGGTCCTGGCGGCCACGCTCGGCGCGCTGCGCCCGCCCTCGCGGCGCAGCGCCTCGTGGATGGCGCTGACGATGAGCGCGCGCACCAGCCCCGGCTCGCGGAAGCGCACCTCGGTCTTGGCCGGGTGCACGTTCACGTCGACGTGGGTCGGGTCGCAGGTCAGCGCCAGGGCCAGCACCGGGTGGCGGTCGGAGGCCATCACGTCCGCGTAGGCGCCCCGCACCGCCCCGAGCAGCAGGCGGTCGCGCACCGGCCGGCCGTTGACCACGAAGTGCACGTGGGTCGCCGCGGCGCGGTGGAAGGTCGGCAGGCCGATATGCCCGTCGAGGGTGAAGCCCTCCCGCTCCAGGTTGAGGGGCGCGGAGTTCTGGGCGAAGTCCGGCCCGAGCACCGCCGCGAGCCGGCGCAGCCACGAGCCGGCGCCGGCCTCGGCCGGGAAGGTCAGGCCGCTCCCCTCCCCGCGCAGGACGAAGCGGATCTGAGGATGGGCCACCGCGAGGCGGCGCAGGATCTCGGCCACGGCGCCCGCCTCGGCGCGGTCGGACTTCAGGAACTTGAGGCGCGCGGGCGTGGCGGCGAAGAGGTCGGTGACCTCGATCCGGGTGCCGCGCTCGGCCGCGACCGGCCGCACCGGCCCCTTGATCCCGGCATCGACCACGAGGCCGTGGCCGGTCTCGCCGGCGGCGGTGCGCGAGACGAGCGAGAGCCGCGCCACCGCGCCGATCGAGGGCAGCGCCTCGCCGCGGAAACCCAGCGTCTCGATCCGGTCGAGATCGCCGTCCGGCAGCTTCGAGGTGGCGTGGCGCTCGACGGCGAGCGCGAGATCCTGCGCATCCATGCCGATGCCGTCGTCCACGACCCGGATCAGCCGGCGCCCGCCGGCCTGGATCGTCACCTCGATCTGGCCCGCGCCCGCGTCGATGGCGTTCTCGACCAGCTCCTTCAAGGCCGAGGCCGGCCGCTCCACCACCTCGCCCGCGGCGATGCGGTCGACCAGCACCGGGTCGAGGCGGCGCACGGCCGGACGGTCGGGGGGCGAGGCGGGCATGATCCGCAATATAGGGGGTGCCGGCGCGCGCGCGAAGGGCGCGCGGGGGGCGCATGGCAACCGGGGCACGCCTCGTGCACGGGGCCGACCGGCACCGGACGAAGGAGGGCGTGTTTCGGTATGGACGACGTGATCCTGCGGCCCTGCGGGCCTCCCGACATCCCGGCCGTGCAGGCGATCTACGCCCGGGCGGTGCGGGAGGGCACGGCCTCGTTCGAACTCGACCCGCCGGACGTGCCCGAGATGCTGCGCCGTCATGCCGGCCTGATCGGGGCCGGCCACCCCTACCTCGTGGCCGAGATCGGCGGCCGGATCGCCGGCTACGCCTATGCGGGGCCCTACCGCGCCCGCCCGGCCTACCGGGCCAGCGTCGAGAACTCGGTCTACGTCGATCCGGCGATGCAGGGGCGGGGCGTCGGCCGACGGCTCCTCGCCGCGCTCATCGACGAGGCGGAGCGGCGGGGCTTCCGGCAGATGATCGCGGTGATCGGGGATTCGGACAACGCGGCCTCGATCGGCCTGCACGCCGCGCTCGGCTTCGGCCATGCCGGCGTGCTGCGCGCGGTCGGATGGAAGCACGGGCGCTGGCTCGACACCGTGCTGATGCAGCGCGCGCTCGGACCGGGCGACACGATCCCGCCCGGCTCGCCCTGAGGATCAGGAGGACAGGGCGTGGGGCAGGCGCGACTGGGCGTAGAGGCTCGCGCCGGCATCCGGCCCCACCACCCGCACCAGCGCCGCCTCGTCGCAGGTCCCGGCGATGCGCAGGCCCAGGCGGTGGAGGTGATCCTTGTCGGTGCAGTAGGCGGCGAGCCGCGCCCGGCCGGTCTCGGGCATCCGCGAGACCAGCGCGTCGACGTCGCCTTCGCTCGCCCGGTGCAGGGCGGCCAGGAGCTCGAGCGGGATCGGGTACTGGGCGAAGGCGGTGGGCATCGGCCGGACGTGCTGCTGTGCCATGGCGACCTCGTCGTGAGAGTGAGCCCCACTCTGGTGCCGACATGGTTAGCGAAGCCTTAAGCTCGACGCGCGCCAGGGCGCGCGGCCGCGGCGGCCGGGCCGTTCCTGCGACGGATCGCCGCTGGATTGAACCGCTCCCTCGGGACGGCTAGCCTCTGCGGGCGGCGGTCGGCGCTGCCGCGACGCGCATGCACCGACCGGTACCGTTGACACTCGCATTGCGTCGCAACATAGATCTGCTGCGTTGCACAATCGAGCGTGCGGACGGAGCAGGCCCGCACACGGGGGGAACGACCATGGCCGACAAGAAGGGTTTCGAGGTGTCCGACGAGATGCGGGCGACGGCCGAGAAGGGCCTGCAGCAGGCGCGCAATGCGCTGGGCAGCCTGCTCGGCAGCGCCCGCAAGGTCGCCGATTCGGTGCAGACCTCCACCGAGACGGCGCAGTCCAAGGCGGGCACCGCCGTCACCAAGGGCTTCGACTACACGGAGCAGCACATCGCCGCGACCTTCGACTTCGCCGAGAAGCTGGTGCGCTCGCGCGACCTCAAGGAGGCGATGGACCTGCAGGGCGAGTACATGCGCAGCCAGATCGCCGCGCTGCAGAGCCAGGCGAAGGAGTTCACCAACCTCACCGAGGAGGCGGCCAAGCCCGCCTCCAACGATCCGTCGGCCGCCAAGGGCTGATGCCGCGGGTTCGGCGCCCCTCCGCGTCGTCCCGCCACCCCGAGCGGACCTGCCCCGGCACACCGGTGCATCGTCCGCTGCGGCTTGAGAGCCGTGTCGCAGGGTCTCGGCGGGCGGCCGCGAGGCGCCCGTCCGAACCCTGCCCAGCACGCGAGGTAACGTCATGACCAACGGACCCCGGCGTCGATCCGGGAAGCCGACCCGCGGAGCCCCGGCGGCGACGCGGCGGCCCGGCCCCGCCCCCACGGCTGCGCCCGAGATCACCGCACCCGAGATCACAGTGCCCGACATCACCGCGCCCGAGACCCAGACGGCCGAAACCGAGACCGCGGTCGCGGCGCAGGCCCCCGCCGCCCCGGAGGAGACCGAGGCCGTGCTGCTCGCCCGCGATGCCGGCGCGGTCACCGCGGACGCGGCGGCCGACGAGACTCCGGCCGAAGCCACGGCGCCGGTCCCGGACGAGGCTCGGCACGCGGAGCCGGACACCGCGGAGGTGCCCGAGACGGTGCTCGCCCGCGACGAGGCGCAGGACGCCCTGCCGTCGGTCGAGGCGTCCGAGACGCTGGCCGAGGCGGCTCCCGCCGAGCCCGCGGCGCATGCCGCCGAGGCTCACGACACAGAGGCGCACGCAGCCGAGTCGCATGGCGATGTGGCGCACGCCGCCGTGGCGGCTCCGGAGCCGCCGGCCGAGGCGGCGGCGCCGTCGCTGCCCGAGCCCGTGGCGGCGCTGCTGCGCGCCGAGGGCGTGCGGACGGACGAGGCGGCGTCGGCCCTGCGCGGCGTCGTGGAGATCAACCTGCGCCTGCTGACCTTCATGCGCGACGAGACCGAGGCGGCCTTCAGCTTCTGGCGCGCCCTGCGCGGCGCCAGCGGCCCCGGCGAGGCGATGCAGCTGCAGGCCGAGGAGGTCGGCCGGATCGTCTCCGCGGCCGTCGCCTGCTGGAGCGACGTCAGCCGCCGAGCCTCGGGGATCGCGCTGGCGAGCCTGCCCAAGGCCGCCTGAGAGCGAGGCCGGCGTCCAGGCTGCGCGGCCGGCACGGCCGCGCGTCCCGCCGGGCGGGAGCCGGCGCGCCGGACGACCGACGATTCATGGATGTGCCGCGCCTGCTCCGGGTGCGGTTCCCCCGCGAGGCGGCGGCCCGCAAGGCCGCCGTGCGGCGTACGCGCGCCTTCCTCCCCCGCCTTTTCCCCCCTGGACGGTCGCATGTTCGGCACATGGTACACGGCGGCGCTGCTCGCCATCGAGTCGCAGACCGTCATCGCCCTGCGGCTGACGGCGCTCGCCGGCGGCGGCCCCACCGCACAGACCGAGGGCGAGCGCATGGTCAGCGAGAAGATCGACGCCGCCACCGAAGCGCTCGACACGCTGATGGCCGGCGGCTCGGCCGACGCCGTGATCGCGGGCTACCGCGAGCGCGTCCGGGCCAACGCCGAACGGCTCGGCCGGGATCAGTTGATCTCGCAGAAGCCCTGACCGCTGCCGAAGACCCGGCCGCCGGCGCACCACGGCCGCGCGGCGGGCGCAGGCGGCGGCGTCGCCCCGGTCGTGACGGGCTGCGCCTCGGCCGAGGCGGTGCGGATCGGCGGCGGCTCCGCCCCCCCGGGCTTCGATTCGGGCGCCGCCCTGGGCTCGGAGGCCGCCTTGGCCCGTGCGGCGGTCGCGACCGGCACGGAGGTGGATACGAAGAACACCCCGGTCCCGCCCCGCCGGCCCCGCGCCTGCGCGTCGACGGGCAGCGCGGCCAGGATGGCCGCGGCCGCCGCGGCGGCCAGTACGATCCGCTGCATGATCCTCTCCCGACTCTCGCACGGGACTGTCCGGAGAAAATTCCTCGACAAGGAAGGCGCGGGGAACCCCTCTCCCGTGCGGGAGAGGGGCAGGGGTGAGGGTCCCGGGAGGGTGCAGCAAGAGGTCTGAACGGCGCCCGCTACCAGCACTGAGGCTGATGGCCGGTCCTGAACCCTTCCGCTCCCCTCACCACGCCCTGCGTTTCACTGCGGCCCTACCTGGACCCTCACCCCTACCCCTCTCCCGCACGGGAGAGGGGATCCCGCGCCATCCTGGTCGAGGGATTTTCCCCGGACAGGCCTGCGCTCTCAGGGCGAGGATGCGGGATGACCCTTTAACGCGGGCTCGTCGCGATGCGTCGCAATCGACGCATCCGCCGTGGACGGGTGTGGATGACGGCGCCGCGCCGGTCAGCCGGCGCGCCGCACCGGCTGGTTGGCCAGCACCGCGTCGGCCGGCCGGCCGGAGAGTTCCGCCATGTGGTCGAAGCGGGTGGTGAAGGTGCCGACCCCCGCCGTCACCGAGCGCAGCTCGACGATCAGGTCGGCCATCTCGGATTCGGGGATCAGCGCCTCGACCTGGTCCCAGCCGGACCAGCCGGGCCGGGCGTCGAAGCCGAGGATCTGGCCGCGCCGGGCGGTGACGAGGCCGGTCGCCTTGGCGGTCGCCCCCGAGGGCACGGCGATCGTCACCGCCAGCACCGGCTCCAGCAGCACCGGGCCGGCCTTGGGCAGCGCCTCGTCGAGGGCGAGCCGGGTCGCGGCCTGGAAGGCGGCGTCCGAGGAATCGACCGCGTGCGAGGCGCCGTCCTTGAGCGTCACCGCGACGTCGACGACCGGGAAGCCGAGCGGGCCGCGGGCCATGAAGGCGCGCGCGCCCGCCTCCACGGAGCCGATGAACTGGCGGGGCACCGCGCCGCCCACCACCTCGTCCTCGAAGCGGAAGCCCTCGCCGCGCCCGAGCGGGCGCACGTCGAGGGCGACGTCCGCGAACTGGCCGTGCCCGCCGGTCTGCTTCTTGTGGCGTCCGCGCGCGGAGGCGCGGATCCGCACGGTCTCGCGGTAGCCGATCCGCGCCCGCTCGGTCTCGACCCCGATGCCGAAGCGCGAGGCGAGGCGTTCCACCGCCACCCGCAGGTGCATCTCGCCCTGGCCTGTGAGGCGCATCTCGCCGAGATCGGCGTGCTGTTCGAGGGCGAGCGCGGGGTCCTCCTCCACCACCTTGGCCAGGGCGCCGGCGAGGCGCACGTCGTCCTTGCGGTCGCGGATGCGCAGGCCGACCGCGAAGACCGGCTCGTGACGCTCCAGCGCCGCGAGCGCGGCCGGCGCCTCCGTGCCGGCCGCCAGCGTCTCGCCGGTGGCGATGGGTTCGAGCTTGGCGAAGCCCACGACATCCCCCTCCCGGGCCTCCGGCACCCGGTGGCCGGTGGCGCCGGACAGGGCGCTGAGCGCGGCGATGCGGACGCTGCTGCCGCCTGAACCCGTCACGGTCTCGCCTTCGCGAAAACCGCCGCGCAGCACGCGGGCGATCGAGAGCTTGCCGCCGAAGCCGGTGTGGAGGGTCTTCACCACCTGGGCCAGCGCCGGCCCGCCCTCGGTGAGCCCGAGCCGCGCGCAGGTCTCGGGCAGGCCGGGCGCCTCGTGGCGCAGGGCCTTGAGCAGGCGCGTCACGCCGTTGCCGTGCTCGGCCGAGCCGAACAGCACCGAGACCACCTGCCCCTCGCGCAGCTCGCGGGCGAGGTCGCCGAAGACCCGGTCGCGCGCCGGCTCGACCTCGGAGATCAGGTCTTCCATCAGCGCGTCGTCGTGGTCGGCGAGGCGCTCCAGCATGGTGAAGCGCTCGGCCTTCTCGCGCGGCAATTCGCCCTCGGGCAGGGCCACCACCTCGCTCGGGGCCTGCTCGCGGTAGATGAAGGCGCGCTCCAGCGCGAGGTCGATGAAGCCCACCGCCGCCTCGCCCTGCCAGAGCGGGATCTGGCGCAGCAGCAGCGGCACGCCGGAGGCGGGCTGCAGCAGGGCGAGCGCGTCGCGCAGCGAGCCCGGCGCCGCGTCGGCCTTGTTGATGAACAGGAGCCGCGGGATGCCGGCCGCTTCGAGCTCGCGCAGGATCAGTTCGAGGGCGGGCCGCTTGCGCTCGTCCGCCTCGCAGACCACCACCGCCGCGTCGCAGACCGGCAGCACGGCGCGCATGTCCTGCGCGAACTCCACCGAGCCCGGGCAGTCGATGAAGGTGAAGGTGTCGCCCAGGAAGGTCGCCGAGGCGACGTTCGGCTCCACGCTCATGCCGTGGGCCTTGGCCTCGGCGCTGGTGTCGCCCACCCGGTTGCCGGAGGCCGCGCGGCCCGCCCGGTCGATCGCACCGGTCCGGTGCAGGATGGCTTCGAGCAGGGCGGTCTTGCCGCTCTGGAACGGTCCGACGATCGCGATGCACCGGGTTTGCCCAGCCACGAGACGCCTCCTCCAGCTTGTCGATGCTCTTGTGGCGAGCATTCCGGGGACGAGTTAACCACCGGGCTTGCCGCCGGTCCAGGCGGTTGTGGCGGGCGCGGTCCGGGGCGCCCCATCGCGCCGGCGCGGACCCGGGTCCCGCCCCGCGCGTTGGACAATGCCCGCGCGCCGCCGCATGGTCGGGCGGAAGACGGGCGGGCTCGCGCCGCACCGTCGCACCCCGGCCGAACCGGGGCGGCCCGGGAGGAGATTTTTCGCGTGACGGACAGTCTGGGATCGGCGGCACGTCCCCTCGCCGGGCTCACCGTGGTGGCGCTCGAACAGGCGGTGGCGGCGCCCTACTGCTCCTCGCGGCTCGCCGATGCCGGCGCGCGGGTCATCAAGATCGAGCGGCCGGAGGGCGATTTCGCGCGGGGCTACGACGCGGCCGTGAACGGGCTGGCGAGCTACTTCGTCTGGCTCAACCGCGGCAAGGAGAGCCTCGTCGCCGACATCAAGAACCCGGACGATGCGCGGCTCCTCCACGCCGTCCTGGCCGAGAGCGACGTCTACATCCAGAACCTCGCGCCGGGCGCGGCCGCCCGCGCCGGCTTCGGCTCCGAGGACTTGCGTGCCCGGAATCCGCGGCTGATCACGGTCGACATCACCGGCTACGGGGCGGGCCACGCCTACGCGCAGATGAAGGCCTACGACCTCCTGGTCCAGGCCGAGAGCGGGCTCGCCGCCATCACCGGCCATCCGGCGGGGCCTGGCCGGGTCGGCGTCTCGGTCTGCGACATCGCCTGCGGGATGGCGGCGCACGCCGCCGTGCTGGAGGCGCTGATCGCCCGCGAGCGCAGCGGCACGGGCAGCCGCCTGGAGGTGAGCCTGTTCGACGGCATGGCCGACTGGATGAACGTGCCGCTGCTCTACTACGAGGGCACCAGCCGGGCGCCGCAGCGGGTCGGCCTCGCCCACCCGTCCATCTGTCCCTACGGGGCCTTCCGCACCGCCGACGACAGCCTCGTGCTGATCTCGATCCAGAACGAGCGCGAATGGGCCGCCTTCTGCGCGGGCGTGCTCGGGGAGCCCGATCTGCCCGCGCGGGAGGGGTTCGGGTCCAACACCGCCCGGGTCGCCAACCGGCCGGCCGTGGATGCGCGGGTGGCGGAGGCCTTCGCGGATCTTTCTCGCGACGAGGCCGCCGCGCGCCTGCGGGCGAGCGGCACCGCCTACGGCTTCGTCAACGAACTCGCCGACCTCGTCACGCACCCGGCCCTGCGCCGGGTCACGGTCGAGACTTCGGCCGGCCCCGCCTCGATCGTCGCGCCCCCGGCCCTGATCGACGGGCGCACCCGGCCCCTCGGGCGGGTGCCGGAGATCGGCGCCCACAGCGCGGCGATCCGCGCGGAATTCGGCGCCTGACGCCAGCGAGGGCCTTGGCGCCCGCACCGGACCGGACCATGACTCAGGACATGCAGCACGAGACCTACCCCGAGATCCGCGAGGCGGTGCAGAAGCTCTGCGCCCGCTTTCCCGGCGAGTACTGGCGCGCCCTCGACCGCGAGATGGCCTATCCGACCGAGTTCGTGAACGCGCTCACCGAGGCCGGCTACCTCTCGGTGCTGATCCCCGAGGAGTACGGCGGCTCAGGGTTGCCGCTCTCGGCGGCGGCGGCGGTGCTGGAGGAGGTGCAGCGCGCCGGGTGCAACGGCGGCGCCTGCCACGCGCAGATGTACACGATGGGCACGGTGCTGCGGCACGGCTCGGAGGCGCAGAAGCAGCGCTACCTGCCGGGCATCGCGGAGGGCAGCCTGCGCCTGCAGGCCTTCGGCGTCACCGAGCCGACGAGCGGCACCGACACCGCGGCGCTCAAGACCACCGCGCGGCGCGAGGGCGACCATTACGTGGTCAACGGCCAGAAGATCTGGACCAGCCGGGCCGAGCATTCGGACCTGATGCTGCTCTTGGCCCGCACCACCCCGCCCCGCGAGGGCGGCAAGCGGACCGAGGGCCTCTCGGTCCTGCTCGTGGATATGCGCGAGGCGGTGGGGCGCGGACTCACCATCCGGCCGATCCGCACGATGATGAACCACGCCACCACGGAGGTTTTTTTCGACGACCTGCGGGTGCCGGCCGAGAACCTGATCGGCGAGGAGGGCAAGGGCTTCCGCTACATCCTCTCGGGCATGAATGCGGAGCGGCTGCTGATCGCGGCCGAGTGCGTCGGTGACGCCAAGTGGTTCATCGCCAAGGCCGGCGCCTACGCCCGCGACCGGCGCGTGTTCGGCCGCCCGATCGGCCAGAACCAGGGCATCCAGTTCCCGATCGCCAAGGCCTACGCGAGCATGCGCGCGGCCGAGCTGATGGTGCGCGAGGGCCTGCGGCTCTACGAATCCGGCGCCAACCCCGGCCCCGAGGCGAACATGGCCAAGATGCTCGCCGCCGACGCCTCCTTCGAGGCGGCGAATGCCTGCATCCAGACCCATGGCGGCTTCGGCTTCGCCGAGGAATACGACGTCGAGCGCAAGTTCCGCGAGACGCGCCTCTACCAAGTCGCGCCGATCTCCACGAACCTGATCCTGTCCTACCTCGCCGAGCACGTGCTCGGCCTGCCGCGGTCCTACTGATGGGCCTCGACATCGACCACCTGCGGCAGTGGATCGGCCGTACCCGCGAGGCCGAGGACCTCGTCACGCCCCGCCTCGTGGCGGAGTACCGGGCGACCCTGGCGCCGCACCTCGCGCCGGTCGGCGAGGGCGAGGCGCCGCTCGCGCTCCACTGGTGCCTCGCGCCGGAGACGCCGGGTGCCGACACGCTCGGGCCCGACGGGCACGCCGCCAAGGGCGGCTTCCTGCCCCCGGTGCCCCTGCCCCGCCGGATGTGGGCGGGGGGCGAGGTCGAGACGCTGGCCCCCCTGCGCCTCGGCGACCGGGTGGTGCGCCGCGAGACGGTGGCGGATGTCGCCGTCAAGGAGGGGCGCACCGGCGCGCTCTGCTTCGTCACCGTGCGGCACGAGGTCGAGACGCCGCGCGGCGTGGCGATCCGCGAGCGGCAGGACATCGTCTACCGCGAGGCGAGCCGACCGGGCGCGCCGGCGGCTCCGGCGGGCGAGGCCGCCGCCAAGCCGGCCCCCGACCTCGCGTGGCGGATCGAGGCCGACCCGGTCCTGCTGTTTCGCTACTCGGCCATGACCTTCAACGGCCACCGCTTCCACTACGACCATCCCTACGCCACCGGCGTGGAGGGCTATGCGGGCCTCGTCGTGCACGGGCCGATGCAGGCGAGCCTGCTCCTCAACCTCGCGGCCGCGTGCCTCGGCCGCGTGCCGGCGCGGTTCCGCTACCGGGGCGTGTCGCCGATGATCGCCGGGCAGGTCTTCACGGTGGCGGGACGCGCCGGACCTGAGGGCTTCGAGGGCTGGACCACCGAGGCCGGGGGCCGGCTGTGCATGGAGGCGTCCGGCTCGGCCTCTTAAGCGATCGTCGGATTGCGCGCCCGCGCCCGGTTTGCCAGGGTCGGTTCAAATCCACCATCACAACCAACGCCAAGATCAACGTCGACAAGAGGAAACGCCGATGACTCGCTCTCCCAGCCCCTTCGGGTCCGTGACCCGCCGCGCCGCCGTCGCGGCCGTCGCGCTCCTCGCCCTGGGCGGCACCGCCCTGGCGCAGAACCCCATCGTCATCAAGTTCAGCCACGTGGTAGCGCCCGACACGCCCAAGGGCCGCGGCGCCGACAAGTTCAAGGAACTGGCCGAGAAGTACAGCGGCGGCAAGGTGAAGGTGGAGGTCTACCCGAACTCGCAGCTGTTCAAGGACAAGGAGGAGGTCGAGGCGCTCCAGCTCGGCGCGGTGCAGATGCTGGCCCCCTCGCTCGCGAAGTTCGGGCCGCTCGGCGCGAAGGAGTTCGAGGTCTTCGACCTGCCCTACATCCTGCCCGACAAGGCGGCGCTGCGGCGGGTGACCGAAGGGCCGCTCGGCAAGCGCCTGTTCGAGAAGCTGGAGACCAAGGGTATCAGCGGCCTCGCCTTCTGGGACAACGGCTTCAAGGTCATGAGCGCCAACAGGCCGCTGCGCCAGCCGACGGATTTCCGCGGCCTCAAGATGCGCATCCAGTCCTCGAAGGTGCTGGAGGCCCAGTTCCGGGCGCTGGGCTCGATCCCGCAGGTCATGGCCTTCTCGGAGGTCTACCAGGGCATGCAGACCGGCGTGGTCGACGGCTCGGAGAATACGCCCTCGAACATGTTCACGCAGAAGCACCACGAGGTGCAGAAATACGCCACGCTCTCGGACCACGGCTACATCGGCTACGCGGTGATCGTGAACAAGAAGTTCTGGGACGGCCTGCCGGCCGACCTGCGCGGGCAGCTCGAGAAGGCGATGACCGAGGCGACCGCCTACGCCAACGAGGTGGCGAGCAAGGACAACGCCGACGCCCTCGACGAGATGAAGAAGTCCGGGAAGATCCAGTTCATCGAACTGACCGCCGACGAGAAGGCGGCGTGGCGCAAGGCCCTGGAGCCGGTCACGGCCGAGATGGCCAAGCGCGTCGGCAAGGACGTGATCGAGGAGTTCCAGCGCGAGGCGCGCACGCAGTAAGAGGCTGACCCGAGACAAGAATGCGCGGGAAGCATCCCCTCTCCCGTGTGGGAGAGGGGCAGGGGTGAGGGTGCGGGAGGGCGCCGCAGGAAGGCGGGACGCTGCCGCTACCAGCACTGAGGTTGGTTGCTGAACCTGAAGCGTCCCGCTCCCCTCACCACGCTCCGTGTCTCACTGCGGCGCCACCTGGACCCTCACGCGGGATCTTCGATCCCCTGCCCCTCTCCCATCCGGGAGAGGGGATGCTGCCCGCGCTCAAGTTCCCAATCAGGTAACCCCCCGCAATGATCCTGCTGCGCGTCCTCGACCGCCTGGAGGAGATCCTGATCGCGAGCCTGATGGCCGCGGCGACGCTGCTCATCTTCGTCGCCGTCGTCCACCGCTACGCGTCGGGCATCGACATCCTCTTCCCGATCACCTCCGCCATCCACCTCTCGTGGGCGCAGGAGCTCTGCATCTACATGTTCGTGTGGATGGCGAAGTTCGGCGCCGCCTACGGGGTGCGCACCGGCATCCACGTCGGGGTCGACGTGGTGGTCAACCAGCTGCGGCCGGAGATCCGCCGGAAGGTGGTCCTGTTCGGGCTCCTCTGCGGCGCCCTGTTCACGGCGATCGTCGGCACGATGGGCGCCAAGTTCGTGCTCGGGCTCGTCGACACCGACCAGACCTCGCCCGACCTCGAGATCCCGAGCTGGATCGTCTACCTGGCGATCCCGCTCGGCTCCTACCTGATGTGCTTCCGCTTCCTGCAGGTCGCCTGGAGTTTCTGGCGCACCGGGGAACTCCCGCACCACGACCACGGCCACGTCGAGGGCGTGGTGGAGAGCCCGCAGGCGGCGCGCGACCTCGCCGCGGATGGCACGATCGGACGGGAGGCCGGGCGATGAACGCCGCGATCATCTTCGGGCTCCTCATCGCCCTCATGCTCACCGGCATGCCGATCTCGATCGCGCTCGGCCTGTCGGTGCTCACCTTCCTGTTCGTGATGACGAGCGTGCCGATCGAGGCGGTGGCGCTCAAGCTGTTCACCGGGATCGAGAACTTCGAGATCATGGCGATCCCGTTCTTCATCCTGTCGGGCAACTTCCTCACCCACGGCGGCGTCGCCCGCCGGATGATCAACTTCGCGACCTCGATGGTCGGCCACTGGTACGGCGGTCTGGGGCTGGCGGGCGTGATGGCCTGTGCGCTGTTCGCGGCCATCTCGGGGTCGAGCCCGGCCACCGTGGTGGCCATCGGCTCGATCATCCTGCCGGCGATGGTGGCGCAGGGCTTCCCCAAGCGCTTCGGCGCGGGCGTCATCACCACCTCGGGCGCCCTCGGCATCCTGATCCCGCCCTCGATCGTGATGGTGATCTACTCGGTGGCGACGAGCGGCGCCGTGGTGTTCGGGCCGGAGGGCAACCGGGTCTCCTCGGCCTCGATCTCGACGCTGTTCGTGGCGGGCGTCGTGCCGGGCCTGATGCTCGCGACCGCGCTCGGCTTCACCACGTGGTACCGCGCCCGCAAGTACGATTACCCGCGCATGCCCCGGGCCTCGTGGGCCGAGCGCTGGGTGGCCTTTCGCAAGTCGCTCTGGGGCCTGCTGCTGATCGTGCTGGTACTCGGGGGCATCTACTCCGGCGCCTTCACGCCCACCGAGGCCGCGGCGGTGAGCGCCGTCTACGCCTTCGTGATCGCGCTGTTCGTCTACCGCGACCTGACGTGGCGCGACGTGCCGCGGGTCCTGCTCGACTCCGCCAACATGAGCGCGATGCTGCTCTACATCATCACCAACGCGGTGCTGTTCTCGTTCCTGATGACGAGCGAGCAGATCCCGCAGGCGATGGCGGGCTGGATCATCGACGCGGGCCTCGGCTGGGTCGTCTTCCTGCTCATCGTCAACCTGCTGCTGCTCGTGGCCGGCAACGTGATGGAGCCCTCCTCCATCGTGCTGATCATGGCGCCGATCCTGTTTCCGATCGCCGCCAAGCTCGGCATCGATCCGGTGCATTTCGGCATCCTGATCGTGGTCAACATGGAGGTCGGCATGTGCCACCCCCCGGTGGGGCTGAACCTCTACGTGGCCTCCGGCATCACCAAGATGGGCATCACCGAACTCACCATCGCGGTCTGGCCCTGGCTCCTGACGATGCTGATCTTCCTCGTGCTCGTCACCTACGTGCCGGCGATCTCGCTCTGGCTGCCGCGCACGCTCGGGATGATGTGAGGCCGATCGCGGGCGGCGCGCCGCCGCCCGCGATCGGCGTCGATGCGATGTCGATCGTATAGGCCGGCCTTTACCCTTCGTCAGCATCCGTCGATCATGATCGGTCCCGTTCTGGAAACCGGGCCGATCTTGCGTGATGGATCGTGAGCGCGGGCGCCGGTGGGGCGCCATCTGGGGAACGATGGGAATCGGCTTGGCCTTCGCGGTGCCGCTGGGCCTCGCGGCGATGCCGGGCGGGCCCGTCGTGGCGGTCCTCGGCCCACGGGGCGACGCCGGCCGCACCGCCCGCATCGTCGCGCAGGCGGGCGGCGCCATCCTGCGCGCGGGCGCGGCCGGCAACCTGCTCGTCGCCCGGTCGGATGCTCCCGGTTTCACGCTCCGGCTCTACGCCGCCGGCGCGTGGCTCGTCCTCGACCCCATTCTGGCCGGAGGCTGCGAGCCTCCCCCACGGCCGCGCGCGCCCACGGAAGGACTTCCTGCGTCATGACCAATCTCGACGACTTCCGCCGCACCTTCGCCCGCATCCTCACCGTGCTGCTGTGGGCGCACGTTCCGGTCGCGGCCGCCGCCGGATTCCTGCTCGGGACGTCGGTCCTCGGACCGACCCTGGCCGCCGTGCTGCTGGCGGGAACCGCGACCGCGATGGGGTGGCGCGACCCGATCGGCGGTCCCGCCCGCTTCGTGAGCGCCGCCGCCCTGGTCGGCATGGCCGCGGTGCTGCTGGCGGCCTCGGCCGGCCACCCGTGGCAGATCGACCTGCACATGTACTTCTTCGCCTGTCTCGCGGTGCTGGTGGGGTGGTGCGACTGGCGGGTGATCCTCGTCGGCGCAGCCGTGACGGCCGTGCATCATCTCGCGTTCGACGTGGCGATGCCCGCGCTGGTGTTTCCCGGCGGCGCAACCGGCACCATCGAGCGCGTGCTGCTGCATGCGGGGATCGTCGCCATCGAGACCGGTGTCCTGATCTGGATCTGCCGCACGCTGGAGGGCGCCTTCGCGGTCCTCACGGCCTCCGAACAGGCGGCGCGGGCGCAGATGGAGCAGCTGACGCGCCTCGAACGGGAGGCGGCCGGGATCCGCGACGGCGCCGAGGCGGCCCGCCGCGCCGCCACGCTGCAGCTGGCCGACGCGTTCGAAGCGACCATCGGCGGGGTGGTGAGCACGGTCTCGGCCGCCGCGGCCGGCCTGCAGGCCACCGCGCAGGAGATGTCGGCCACCGCCCAGCGCACGGCCGAGCAATCCGCCGCGGTGGCGAGCGGCGCGCAGGACACCTCCGGCACCATCGGCTTGGCCGCCGCAGCGGCCGCGCAGCTCGGTGCCTCGGTCGAGGCGATCAGCCGGCAGGTCTCGGGCTCGTCCGACCTGGCCCAGGCCGCGGTGGCGGAGGCGGACCGCACCGGCACGCTGGTGCGCGACCTGAGCGAGGCGGCCACCCGGATCGGCGACGTGGTCGGGCTGATCTCGTCCATCGCGAGCCAGACGAACCTTCTGGCGCTTAACGCGACGATCGAGGCGGCGCGGGCCGGCGAGGCAGGCCGCGGCTTCGCGGTCGTCGCCGCCGAGGTCAAGGACCTGGCCGGCCAGACCGCCAAGGCCACCGACGAGATCTCGAGTCAGATCGCGCGCATCCAGGGCGCGACCGGACAGGCCGTCGCGGCGATCGCGGCGATCAGCGGGCGCATCCGCGAGATCAACGGGGTCGCGACGGTGATCGCCGCCGCCGTCGAGGAGCAGGGCGCCGCCACGCAGGAGATCGTCCGCACCGTCGACCACGCCGCCAGCGGGTCCGACACGGTGACGGCGATGATCGGCGGCATCGCGGGCGCGGCGGGCGGCACCGGCGACGCGGCCGGACGCCTGCTCTCCTCGGCCTCCGCGCTCTCGCGCCAAGCCGAGCATCTCGACGCCGAGGTGGAGCGCTTCGTCGCCACCGTGCGGGCGGGCTGACGGGAGATGGGACGGAGCATGGGACGGGACATGGCCGCGGGCGGGCCGTGCCCTACCCTCTCCGGGGCCTCACCGTTCTCCGGAGACGATCCATGCCGCTCGTGGTTCCGGTCATCCTCGGCTCCGTGCGCCGCGACCGCAACGGGCTGCGGGCTGCCCGCTACGTCATCAGGGCCCTCGAAGCGCGCGGCCACGAGGTGCCGCTCGTCGATCCCGCCGAACTCGGCCTGCCGCTCCTCGACCGCATGTACAAGGAGTACCCCAAGGGCGAGGCGCCCGCGGTGCTGGAAGACCTCGCCACCACGCTGCGCCGGGCCGATGCCTTCGTGATCGTGTCGGCGGAGTACAACCACAGCATCCCGCCGGCCCTGTCGAACACCCTCGACCACTTCCTCGAAGAGTACTTTTGGCGGCCCTCCGCCATCGTCTGCTACTCGGCCGGGCGCTACGGCGGGGTGCGGGCCGCGATGCAGCTGCGCGCCATGCTGGCGGAACTCGGCACGCCCAGCATCCCCTCCCTGCTGCCGATCCCGGAGGTGCACCGCACGCTGGACGAGGCGGGCACGCCGCAGCAGCCCTGGCTCGACAAGAGCGCGGGCCGCTTCCTCGACGAACTGGCGTGGTACGCCGAGGCGCTGCGGGACCGGCGGCGGGCGGGTACGCCGTACTGACCGAACGCCCGCGAGGCTTCGGTCACGCTCGATCAAGCATCCGGCGCGGGGAACGCGGTCGGCTTTGAGAACAGGCGCGGGAACCCCTCTCCCGTGCGGGAGAAGGGTTCCTATGCTGCCCACGCTGAATTCTTGATCGGGTGATATGAGCGCTCATCCCGCGACTCCTATCCCGCCTCGCCCGCGAGCGCCCGCAGGCCCTCCCGGTAGGTCGGGTAGCGCAGGCGCACGCCCAGTTCCTCGGTGAGCAGGCGGTTTCGCACCCGCTTGTTCTCGCCGTAGAAGCTGCGCGCCATCGGGCTTAAGGAAGCGGTCTCGAAATCGACGGCGGGCGGCAGCGGCAGGCCGGCGATCTCGGCCGCGAGGGCGGTGACGTCCTGGGGCGGCGCGGGCTCGTCGTCCGTGACGTTGTAGACCGCGCCGGGTCGCGGCCGGTCGAGCGAGGCCGCGAGCGCCTGCGCGATGTCCTCCACGTGGATGCGGTTGAACACCTGCCCGGACTTGATGATGCGCTGCGCCCGCCCCTCCCGCAGCTTCACGAAGGCGTTCCGTCCCGGCCCGTAGATCCCCGACAGCCGGAAGACCTGAACGGCCTTGCCCGTTCGGGCGCCGAGATCGAGCCACGCGGTCTCCGCCGCCACGCGGTCGCGGGTGCGCGCATGGGTCGGGGCCGGCGGGGTGGTCTCGTCGATCCAGGCACCGCCCTGGTCCCCGTAGACGCCGATGGTGGAGAGATAGCCGATCCAGCGCGCCGGGCTCGCGGCAATCGCCTCCGCGAAGGCCTTGAGCGCCGGATCCCCGTCGTCGGGCGGGATCGAGACCAGGATCGCGTCGCTCGCCGCCAGATCCTCGGCGATGCGCGGATCGGCGCGCTCGGGCGAAAGAACCCGCAGGGCCACGCCGTCGGGCGGGGCGGGCGTCCGGTCGAGGGTCTGCGCGGTCGCGGCGATCCGCTCGAAGCGGCCACGCTCCCGCTCCACGAAGTGCCGCGCCGTGTAGCCGAGGCCGAAGACGAACAGATTCATGCCGAATGCCCTGCACCGGACCGCGCCGGGGCGCGATGCTGCCCTGCCGAGGGGTCAGCCCCCTCCCCGTCCTTGTCGCGGACGTGACGCCACTCGTCGAGGACGTGCGGATCCTCTTCGCCGGGCGGCGGTCCGGGCGGCAGGGCCTCGGGCGCGAGGCGCGCGAGCGCCCAGACGGCCATGCCCCGCACCAGGGGCGCGGGATCGTCGAGGAGGCGCACCGCCTCGGCGGCGAGCGCGCGCTCGCCCGAATTGCCGATCGCGATCAGCACGTTGCGCAGGAAGCGGTCGCGCCCCGTGCGCTTGACCGGCGTGCCGGCGAAGCGCGCCCGGAAGGCCGCGTCGTCGAGCCGGGCAAGCTCGCGCAGGGGTGGCGCCGCCAGGTCCTCGCGGGCGGCGAGCCGCGCCTCGCGGGCCTCGCGCGCGAACTTGTTCCAGGGGCAGACCGCGAGGCAATCGTCGCAGCCGAAGACCCGGTTGCCCATCGGGGCACGGAATTCCGGGGCGATCGGGCCGGCATGCTCGATGGTGAGGTAGGCGAGGCACCGGCCCGCATCGAGCCGGTAGGGGGCCGGGAAGGCGTCGGTCGGGCAGGCATCGAGGCAGCGGCGGCAGGAGCCGCAGGAATCCGCGGCCGGCGCGTCGGCCGGCAGGTCGGCCTCGGTGTAGATCGCGCCGAGCAGGAGCCAGTTGCCGAAGCGGCGGGAGACCAGCAGCGTGTTCTTGCCCTGCCAGCCGAGCCCGGCCGCGGCGGCGAGCGGTTTCTCCATCACCGGCGCGGTGTCCACGAACACCTTGAGGGCGCTCCCCTCCCGGGCGAGCACCCCGGCCAGATCCTTCAGCTTGCCCTTGATGACGTCGTGGTAGTCGCGCCGCCGGGCGTAGAGGGCGAGCGCGCCCCGCTCCGGCTTGGCCAGCGCCGCGAGCGGATCCTCGTCGGGGCCGTAATTCACGCCGAGCATGACGATGCTGCGCACCGCGGGCCACAGGGCGGCGGGGTCGGCCCGCTCGGCCGTGCGGTCCTCCATCCAGCCCATGCCGGCATGGTGGCCGGCGGCGAGCCACGCGCGCAGGCGCTCGGGCAGGCCCGGCACCGCCCCCGGATGCGTCACCGCCAGCGCGTCGAAGCCGAGCGCGCGCGCCCGCTCCTCCAGCCGGCGGCGCAGGGCGGCCCCGTCTCCCGTCAGAAGTCGAGATCCGCGTAGTGATCCGCCGGCGCCATCCCGGGCACCCGGTCGGCGAGCAGGCTGCGGAAGGACGGGCGGGACTTCATCCGCGCGTACCAGTTCCGCGCCATCTCCTCCTCGTCCCATGGCACGTCGCCGAGATAATCCACGCAGGAGAGATGGGCCGCCGCCGCCAGATCCGCATAGGTCAGATGGTCGCCGGCCAGCCATTTGCGCCGGGCGATGAGGTAGTCGACGTATTTCAGGTGGTAGCGCACGTTGGTGCGCGCGGCGCGGATCGCGTTCATGTCGGGCGGGCCGCCGCCGAGGGTCGAGGTCATGAACCGCTTGTGGATCTTCTCGGTGACGAGGTAGCCGGTCACCTCTTGGTCGAACTTGGACAGGAACCAGTCGAGCAGGCGGCGCACCTCCACCCGGGCGGCGGGCGATTCCGGCAACAGGCGCCGGCCCGAGAGGCCGAGCCCGCGGGTCTCGTCGAGATACTCGGCGATCGCGCCCGCGCCCGGCACCACGAGGCCGCCGGCCTCGATCAGCACCGGCGTCGTGCCCGCGGGGTTGAGCATCAGGAACTCGTCCCGGCGCTCCCAGGGGCGTTCCTCCACGAGGGTCGGCTCCATGCCCATCTCGGCGAGGACCAGGCGGATGAACCGCGAATGCGGGCAGAAGGGGGAGTGATGAAGCGTCGCCATGCGGGCCGTGCGGGCGAGGAATGCGCCGGATCTGAGCCCTGAAGGGTTAAGGGCCGGTCACCATTGATGCTACGATGTTGCTTCATCCTTAACACGCGCGGCCGACCCTGATAACCGACCTGCAACCGCGGCCGGTGGTGGGGCCGCCGCGCGAACCCATCCCGGCCCGATCCGGCCACCGACGAGAGCGAGCGATCATGACAGCGTCGAAGCGTGGCGGCGCGGGCGGGGGCCTGCGCTGATGGATCCGGTGAGCGTCGCCAAGGCCGTGGCCCTCGCCCTCGTGGAGGGCGCCACGGAGTTCATTCCGGTCTCCTCGACCGGGCACCAGCTCCTGCTCGGGCACTTCATCGACTTCCACTCGCCGAACAACACCTTCGAGGTGCTGATCCAGCTCGGCGCCATCCTGGCCATCGTCGGGGTCTATTTCGGTCGGCTCATCGACCTCGCGCGGCGCGCGCCCTCCGACCCGAACGCCCGCCGGTTCATCCTGGCGGTGCTGATCGCCTTCCTGCCGGCGGCGCTGATCGGCGGCCTCTTCTCGAAGGCGATCAAGTTCTACCTGTTCAACCCCTGGATCATCTGCTCGACGCTGGTGGCGGGCGGCCTCGTGCTGCTCGTCATCGACGAGACTGAGCTTCCCGAAAAATACGACGACGTGCACGATTTCTCGCTGCCGATGGCGCTGAAGATCGGCCTGTTCCAGTGCCTCGCGATGGTGCCGGGGGTGTCGCGCTCGGGCGCCACCATCGTGGGCGCGATGCTGATGGGGGCGAGCAAGCGGGCGGCGACGGAGTTCTCGTTCTACCTCGCCATGCCCACCATGGCGGGCGCCTTCGCCAAGGACCTGCTCGACAACTACAAGAACCTCTCGCGCGACGATGTCGGGCTGATCGTGATCGGGTTCGTGGTGGCGTTCTTCGCCGCCCTGTTCGTGGTGCGCACGCTCCTGACCTACGTCTCGCGCCACGGCTTCGGCCTCTTCGCGTGGTGGCGCATCATCGTGGGGGCGGCGGGCTTCGCGGGCCTGATCGTGTTCGGCTGAGCCGGAAGGGGGGACAGGCCTCGGGCGGGCTCGACCATTGACGGGTGGCGCCGGAATCCCGTTCGGTGCAGGAAGATCCGCTCCGCGAAGGACCCGTCATGGACGATCTCCCGCTCGCCGCCGTGTTTCCCGCCGCCACCCGCGAGCAGTGGCGCGCCCTCGTCGACGGCGTGCTCAAGGGCGCCGACTACGAGAAGCGCCTCGTCCACCGCACCCGCGACGGCATCCGGATCGACGCCCTCTACGGGGCCGCGGAACCCGCCGCGCAGCCCCTGCGCGGCGACGGGCAGCCCGCTCCCTGGCTGATCTGCCAGCGGGTCGACCATCCCGATCCCGCCGAGGCGAATGCGCTCGCGCTCGCCGACCTCGATGGCGGAGCCGACGCACTGGCGCTGGTGCTGGCGGGGGCGCCCTCTGCCCGCGGCTTCGGTCTGCCCGGGCCGGAGGCGCTGGAGGCGGCGCTCGCCGGGGTGATGCTGCCGCTGATCGGGGTGCGGCTCGATGCCGGCCCGCGCGGCTTCGAGGCCGCGACCGCCCTCGTGGCGCTGGCCCGGTCGCGGGGCGATGCCCTGGCAGAGCTCGATCTCGACCTCGGCATCGATCCGGTCGGCGTGCTGGCGACGTCGGGCCGCCTGCCCGCTCCCTGGAGCGAGACGGAAGAGCGCCTCTCCGCGACCCTGTCCGAGCTGGAGGCCGCGGGCTTCGCGGGCCGCGCCTTCCTGGCGGACGGGCGGCCCTTCCACGAGGCCGGCGCCACCGAGGCGGGCGAACTCGCGGCGGTGCTGGCGAGTGCGCTGGCGACGCTGCGCGCGCTCGAAGCGGGCGGCCACGCCCTGGAGCAGGCCAGCGCGTCGATCGGCTTCCTGCTCGTGGCGGATGCCGACGAGTTCCTGACCGTGGCGAAGATGCGGGCGCTGCGCCGCCTCTGGGCACGGGTCGAGGAGGCCTGCGGCCTGCCGCCCCGGCCGATCCGCCTGCACGCCGAGACGGCGTGGCGCACCACCACGCGGCGCGATCCGTGGGTGAACCTCCTGCGCGCCACCACCGCGGCCTTCTCGGCGGGCCTGGGCGGCGCCGACGCCGTGACGGTGCTGCCCTTCACGGCGGCGCTCGGTCTGCCCGATGCCTTCGCGCGGCGCTGCGCCCGCAACACCCAGGTCGTGCTCCTGGAAGAGTCGAACCTCTGGCGGGTGGTCGATCCCGCCGCCGGCGCGGGCGGGTTCGAGGCGCTGACGGCGGATCTCTGCGCGCAGGCCTGGGCGCAGTTCCAGGCCATCGAGCACGAGGGCGGGATCGTCGCGAGCCTGACCTCCGGGGCGCTCGCCGGGCGTCTCGACGCCATCCGCGAGGGGCGCGACCGCGACCTCGCCACGCGCCGCCAGCCCATCACCGGCACCAGCGAATTCCCGCACCTCGCCGAGGCCCCGGTGACGGTCCTCGCACCGGCGCCGGAGCCCGCCCCTCTGCCCGAGGGCGCCCTGCCCTCGCGGCGCTTCGCCGAGCCCTTCGAGCGCCTGCGCGACGCCTCCGACGCATTCCTGGAGCGCACCGGCGCCCGCCCGCGGGTCTTCCTGGCCAATCTCGGGCCGATCGCCGCCTTCAACACCCGCGCCACCTTCGCCCGCAACGCCTTCGAGGCCGGCGGGATCGAGCCGGTGACCAACGACGGCTTCCCGGACCACGCCGCCATGGCGGAGGCCTTTCGCGCCGCCGGCACGCCGCTCGCCTGCCTGTGCTCGTCGGACGCGATCTATGCCGAGCAGGCGGTCGCGGCGGCGCAGGCCCTGCGGGCGGCCGGGGCCCGCACCGTCTACCTCGCGGGCCGGCCCGGCGAGCTCGAAGCCGCCCTGCGGGAAGCGGGCGTCAGCCGCGACCTCTATGCCGGCTGCGACCTCCTGCGTCTCCTGGCGGAAGCACAGGAACTGGCCCAATCGAACGCCGCGTGAGCGCCGGGGCAACTCCCGGCAAGCTCGGGCGTTCATCGCCCGGGGTTTGAGCAAGGGGAGTTCCCATTGATGGTGCTGATGCGGTCCGCCCTCGCGGGCGCGATCATCCTGGCGGCTGCGGCGCAGCCGGCCTTCGCGGCCCAGCGTGCCGGCCAGTCGGTGGCCCGGTTCGACGGCAACTGGAGCGTCGAGGTCATCACCGAGCGGGGAAGCTGCGACCGGGCTTACCGGTACGGCATCGTGATCCAGAACGGGCAGGCGCGCTACGCTGGCGGCACGGATTTCACCGTCACCGGCCGCGTCCAGCCGAACGGCGCCGTGCGCGGCGCGATCAGCCGCGGCGACGCGAGCGCGCAGGTGGTCGGGCGACTGTCCCAGCAGGGCTACGGCAACGGCACTTGGACCACCTCCGGCTCGACCCAGTGCGGCGGCCGCTGGAACGCCGAGAAGCGGGGCTGAGCCTCAGGCGGCGTCCGCGGCCGGGCCGAAGCGGGCACGGGCGAGGCGCATCGTCGCCGCGAGGGTCGTGAGATCGGGGGCGCCCGTCTCGCGCAGGGCCGCGAGCGCGATCTCGGCGCAGGCGAAGGCGTCCTCGCCCGCGTCGTGGTGGCGGAAGGCGATGCCGAGGCGCTCGGCGACCGCCGAGAGCCGATAGCGCCCCTGCCCCGGCCATTGCCGCCGTGCAAGCTGCACCGTGCAGAGCGAGGTGAAGGCCGGCACCGGCAGGCCGTAGGCCTGCAGCGTCGCGGCGAGCACGCCCACGTCGAAGCTCGCGTTATGGGCGAGCACCAGCGCCCCGGGCAGGTCGGGCAGGAACTCCGCCATCGCCTCGGGGAAGTGCGGCGCGTCGGCGACGTCGCGGGGCCGGATGCCGTGCACCGCGATGTTGAAGGGCGAGAAGCGCAGCTCGGCCGGGCGGATCAGCCGCGCGGCGCGGCGCACCACCCGGCCGTCCTCGATCCAGGCGAGGCCCACCGCGCAGGGGCTGTCGCGGCGTTCGTTCGCCGTCTCGAAATCGATGGCGAGGGTTCGGGCCGGTGTTCGCATCGGCCGCCCGTGACGGAGGATTGAGCCGGTTTTCAGGCGGCCTCCACCATCGCCAGCCATTCATCCTCGCTGATCACCCGCACGCCGTGCTTCTCGGCATCCTTCAGCTTCGAGCCGGCGCCGGGCCCCGCCACCACGAGGTCGGTCTTGGCCGAGACCGACCCGGAGACCTTCGCGCCGAGCCGCTCCGCCGTGGCCTTGGCCTCGCTACGCGTCATGCGCTCCAGCGAGCCGGTGAACACCACCGTCTGGCCGTTGAACACGGCCGCCGCGGCGGGCGCCGCCGCGCGCTCGGTCCTCACCTCGGCCAGCAGCGCCTCGACGGCCGCGACGTTGTGCTCCTCCGAGAAGAACTGGATCAGCGACGCGGTCGTCACCGCGCCGATCTCGCTGTCGTCGGCGAGGTGCCGGTAGGCGTCGCCGGGCTGCTGCCCGCTCGCGCGCTCCACCGCCGCCCGCACCCCCGCCGGGTCGCCGTAGGCGTCGAGCAGCGCCTCCTTCTGGGCGGTGGTGAGCCGCGCCACGGTGCCGTAGGCCAGGAGATCGGCCTCCCCGGCCTCGACGGCGGCGAGCAGGCGGTCGCGGGTCGTCGGGCCGACCCGCGGCAGGCTCGCGAGAGCCACCCAATCGGGACCCGGCTGGCAGGCCGCGGCGGTCCGCACGCCCTCCATCAGGGCGGGCATGTCGGCGTAGTGCTTGGCGAGCGCCTTGGCGGTCGCCTCGCCCACCTGCTCGATGCCGAGGGCGAAGATGAACCGATTGAGGGGAATGGCCCGGCGCGCCTCGACGGCGGCCAGCAGGTTGTGGATCGCCTTGTCCTCCTCGTCCTTCTTGGGCTTGGCCTTCTTGGGCTCCACGGCCTTGCCGGCGGCGGCCGCGCGCTCCGCCGACAGGGCCTGACGCCGGGCCACCACGGCCGCCTTCAGCGGCTCGAATTCCAGGCGGAAGAGGTCGGCGGGCTGGTGCACCAGCCCGGCCTCGAACAGGGTGGTGATGTAGGTCTCGCCGAAGCCCTCGATGTCGAAGGCGTTGCGCGAGACGAAGTGCTTCAGCCGCTCCTGTCCCTGCGCCGGGCAGATCAGGCCGCCGGTGCAGCGGCGCACCGCGTCGAGCTTGGCCGTGCGCGGGTTGATGGAGCGCACCGCGTGGCTGCCGCAGGCCGGGCAGGTCTCGGGGAAGCGGTAGGGCACGGCGTCGGCGGGCCGGCGCTCCAGCACCACGTCGGCCACCTTGGGGATCACGTCGCCGGCCCGCAGCACCACCACGGTGTCGCCGACCCGCACGTCCGAGCCCTGCGCGAGGTCGATGTCCCGCCGCAGGTCGAACCCGTCCCAGATGTTGATGCCGCTGCGGATCGTCTGCCCGTCCGCGTCGATGCCGCGCACGTAATCCTCGTTGTGCAGCGTCGCGTTCGACACCACGACGCCGCCCACCGTCACCGGCCGCAGCCTGGCGAGCGGGTTGAGGGAGCCGGTGCGCCCGACATTGATCTCGATCCCCTCCACCACCGTGACGGCGCGCTGGGCGGGAAATTTGTGGGCGAGCGCCCAGCGCGGCGCGCGGGCGACGAAGCCGAGGCGGCGCTGGAGGGCGAAATCGTCGACCTTGTAGACGACGCCGTCGATGTCGTAGCCGAGATCCGCCCGCTCGGTCTCGATCGCCCGGTAATGCTCCAGCATCTCGGCGACGTCCGCGCAGCGGCGCGTGCGCGGGTTCACCGGCAGGCCGAAGCGCCGGAAGGCGTCGATCAGCCCGCTCTGCGTCCCGGCCGGCCAGGACGACATCTCGCCCGCCGCGTAGGCGAAGAAGCGCAGGGGCCGGGAGGCGGTGATGCTCGCATCGAGCTGGCGCAGCGAGCCGGCGGCGGCGTTGCGCGGGTTGGCGAAGAGCGGCTTGCCCGCCTGCTCCTGCCGGGCGTTGATGGCGGCGAAATCCGCGTGCGAGAGGTAGACTTCGCCGCGCACCTCGCAGATTGCCGGCACGTCCGGACCCGCGAGGTCGTGCGGGATCTCCCGGATGGTGCGGACGTTGGCGGTCACGTCCTCGCCGACCTCGCCGTCGCCCCGCGTGGCCGCGGTGACGAGGCGCCCGTTCTCGTAGCGCAGCGACAGGGAGAGCCCGTCGATCTTCGGCTCGGCCGTGAAGGCCAGCGGCTCGGCGGCGGACAGGCCGAGGAAGCGGCGCACCCGCTCGACGAACTCGGTGATCTCCTCGTCCGCGAAGGCGTTGCCGAGCGAGAGCATCGGCACCGCGTGGCGCACCTTGGCGAACTTGTCGGACGCCCTGGCGCCGACGCTGGCGGAGGCCTCACCGGTCCCGGCGAGATCGGGAAAGCGCTCCTCGATGCCTTCGAGCCGGCGGCGGAGCGCGTCGTACTCCGCGTCCGTGATGATCGGCGCGTCCTCGCCGTGGTAGCGCCGGTCGTGCTCGGCGATCTCGGCCGAGAGGGCGGCGTGCGCCGCCTTAGCCTCCTCTTCCGACAGATCCGCGACGGCAGAGGGGCGGGAGACGGGTGAGGCCATGATCACTCGGGCACGAATCGGACGGTCCGGAGCGGAACTCTAGCGCCGGACTCCTTAATGCACAGGCCGGCCGGCATCGCGACCGCCCTCCCCCGCCTCACAGTGGGATGTTGTCGTGCTTCTTCCAGGGCTGCTCCATCTCCTTGGTGCGCAGCATGGCGAGCGCCCGCGCGACCCGGCGGCGGGTCGAGTGCGGCATGATCACCTCGTCGATGTAGCCGCGCTCCGCCGCCACGAAGGGCGACATGAAGCGCTCCTCGTACTCGGCGGTGCGGGCCGCGATCTTGTCGGGGTCGCCCAGGTCCTGGCGGAAGATGATCTCGACGGCCCCCTTGGCGCCCATCACGGCGATCTGCGCGGTGGGCCACGCGTAGTTGACGTCCCCGCCGACATGCTTGGAGGCCATGACGTCGTAGGCCCCGCCGAACGCCTTGCGGGTGATGATGGTGACGAGCGGCACCGTCGCCTGGCTGTAGGCGAAGAGCAGCTTCGCCCCATGCTTGATCAGCCCGCCGTATTCCTGGGCGGTGCCCGGCAGGAAGCCCGGCACGTCCACGAAGGTGACGATCGGGATGCCGAAGGCGTCGCAGAAGCGCACGAAGCGCGCGGCCTTGCGCGACGCGTCCGAGTCGAGGACGCCGGCCAGCACCATCGGTTGGTTGGCTACGAATCCGACCGTGCGGCCCTCGATGCGGCCGAAGCCCGTGATGATGTTGCGGGCGTAAGCCCCTTGGATCTCGAAGAAGTCGCCCTCGTCGACNGCCGGCCAGCACCATCGGTTGGTTGGCTACGAATCCGACCGTGCGGCCCTCGATGCGGCCGAAGCCCGTGATGATGTTGCGGGCGTAAGCCCCTTGGATCTCGAAGAAGTCGCCCTCGTCGACCACGCGCCGGATCAACTCGCCCATGTCGTAGGGCTTGTTCGGGTTGTCCGGGATCAGCGTGTCGAGGCTCTTGTCGAGCCGCAGCG
>NZ_JBKIBX010000051.1:0-40008 GCF_046557895.1 Methylobacterium oryzisoli
CGCTGCTTCAAGGTCGCCCGGCGCCGCGCGCGCGCAACGATGCCCCGGAGTGGAAGGCGCCGCATCGCGGCCGGAGCCCCAAGCGCTCCTGGCCGACCATCGACATGGTGGCTCCCGCAGGACCGGAGGGCGCCTGGACGGCACCGAGCGAGGCGGAGGGACAACCGGCTGACGGGACCGCGCGCGCCGACCAGCCGACAGGCTTTCCGGATCTGTCCGAGACAATGCGGGCCTTCCGTGATCGCCTCGCCACACCGCGTGCCTTCTCCGGCCTGGGAGAGGGCCTCGGCTCCGGGCGTCCAACCTCGGTCCCCGTGCCGGAGGGTGCCCGGTTCGAGGATCGGACCTTCGCCAATGCCGCCGGCAGCCGGACCTACAAGGTGTTCGTGCCGAGCGGCTACACCGGTCAGGCGCTCCCGGTGGTGGTCATGCTGCACGGCTGCACCCAGAACCCGGACGATTTCGCCGCCGGCACGCGGATGAACGACCTGGCCGAGGAGCAGACCTTCCTGGTCGCCTACCCGCGCCAGCCCCAGTCAGCGAACCTGCAGAAGTGCTGGAACTGGTTCAACGCCGGTGATCAGACGCGCCATGGGGGGGAGCCCTCGTTGATCGCCGGCATCGCGACAGCCGTTGTGGAGGAGTTCTCGGCCGATCCCACCCGGGTCTACGTGGCTGGTCTGTCCGCGGGCGGTGCGGCTGCGGCGATCATGGGGGCGACCTATCCCGATCTGTTCGCGGCGGTCGGTGTGCACTCGGGGCTGGCCTGTGGTGCCGCCAAGGACATGCCGTCGGCCTTCGCCGCCATGAAGGGAGGCGGTGCGGTTCAGCCGAGGCGGGACGAGCCTGCCGTGCCGACCATCGTCTTCCACGGCGACGGCGATCGCACGGTCAACCCTGTCAACGGGGACCATGTCATCGCACAGGCAAAATCCGATACGACGCTGGCCGAAACCGTGATGCGCGGCGAGACGCCAGGGGGAGTGGCCTATACGCGCACGGTCCATGCCGATGGTGCCGGGCGAGGGATCCTGGAGCAATGGGTGCTGCACGGCGGCGGCCATGCTTGGTCCGGTGGTAGCGCGGGCGGCTCGTACACCGATCCGCGCGGTCCCGATGCCAGTCGGGAGATGGTGCGCTTTTTCTTAACTCACGCGCGTGCCAGGAGCGCGACCCAACACTAAGCTCGGCTAGGCGTGTCGCACATGCGAGGCTTGGGATGTGGCAGGACGCAGTGTGCGCTTGCGCACGTCGCGCCAGTGAGGTGATCCCCACATGAGGAGTGCCCCTCGTGGGCGTTTCCTCCCTAGACTTCGGGCCGCTCGCAGGAGCGGCCTTTCTTTTTTCGGGCAGGACAGCGGCCCGGCAGCAACCCGTTTACAACGGCCCTGGCCAGGATCCCGCCATCGCCCACGCCCAAGAGTCTGGCGCGGATCAGCTCCGCTCCGGAGTTGGTTCAGCGCCGACCGCCGTTCGGGTACGGGCCGTGCGCATGTCATTGCGGTGTCCCTCCGATGTCCGATTGCTGGTCTATGGCGAACGACGATGCTCTGAACTCTCCGCGCCTGCACTCGTGACCTCCCGGGCCGTGATGGCAGGCGTCCAAGCAGCTGGGCTCACTGGCATCGTGGACGTCATCCTGACAGTTCGCGACGACACCACGCTCGAGGTCTCATTCATCGAGACATTTCGTGAGTATCAGAAGGGCCATGCGGGCCGGACGCTCGAGATCATCACGGAGGCGGCTGACGCCGCCGGGGTGAAGCTGACCCTTAAGGCGCAAGCCTGCCCGCCGAAGGACGCGCGCCGTATTCTCAGCACGGATGAGCTGGTGCGGTTCTATGAGCGTCGGAATTTCCGCGTCGTATCCGCGGCCTATGGCGGCGGCATACTGATGGAGCGCCCAGCTACCCGCACCTCCCCCTCCGGCCATGAGGAACGCGCGCTCTGGGCCCTCCGACCCCGGCTCAGGTCACCGTAGGCGGCGCCCATCCTCCGGAACTGCCGCGAGATCGACATTGTAGCCCTTAGCCGCCAGCGCTTCGAGAACCAGGTACTTCACCGTGACACGCCGGTTGAGCGCTTCCTGACGCAGGGCGAGCCACACCTCGTCCGGAACTTCGAACTTGAGAGCAGAGCTCTTGCTCGGGGCAATTGGGGATTTGGACAGTTGCGTGCTTGGCTGCGGCAGCTCGGCAGCTGGGGCCGCCTGCTCGGGCGCGGTCGACGCGCGAGTGAAGCCGAGATCACCCGTAGCGGTGGTGAGCTGCTGAGCCTCCTCCAGGCTGGTGCGGGGACGCGGCCGGGGCGCGGGCTGAAAAGCGGGTTTCATGATGTCGATCACGCTGCCTGCTGCTGAGTGGCCAGGACCTCGAGCAACTCATCCATTACCCCCACGACCTCCTGCTGCGCCTTCGCATCACCCTCCGGGTGAGCCGGCGTGACGCCGGTGAAGTGGATTGACTGGTACGCGGCACGCTGGATGACCTCGGTCCGCAGCACCGGGATCGCGGCGCCCTGGATCTCTTGCCGGGCGTGAGTTGCGACACGGCTCTGGAGCGGCGACATCTGGGTGAGAACCACTCGGGCCGGGATCTGCCGTCGGAGCATTTTTTCTGCGCGCTGCACCACCTCATAGGTGCGAAACACCTCCTGCAGGTCCATCCCGGAGACCTTGCTAGGAATTAGGACAAGGTCGCTCTCTGCAATCGCGTAGGTCACTGCTTGAGAGGCTGCGCCTTCCAAATCTACTAGAACAACGGAGTAACGTGATGCCGCGTCCGAGATGCGGTCGAGGATCGCCTTCTCGGTCACACCAGCGATCACGTCGACGGTGCAATCGTCCCCGGCCCGCTCGCGCCAGCTTGCTACGTGACCGTTCGGATCGGCGTCGATGATCGCGACGCTACCGCCTTGGCGCGCGAAAGCGTCCGCTAGGCAGATCACGAGTGTTGTCTTTCCGACGCCTCCCTTCGTTGAGCAAACACTCACGACGGCCATTGCCCCTCTCCCCTGTCGAGCGAGTGCCCATGCACCCGAGCGGGCTTAAAGCCGAGCGGTCAAGAAACCATGAACGCCTCTGCCCATCGGGGCAAAAACCCGTTTGGGCATCAGTCCTGACGATCAGATGGGCAACGGCTGGCTTGCGCTTTTGAGCAGACGCTCGCGTGGGCCTCTGGGCAACAGCTCGTGCACCCGAGCGCGCAAGATTGCTGAAGGGCAACACGGCGATAGGGTAATCGGACAAGTGTGCTGACTGGCCGATGCGGGTTTGACGAACCGCTGCGCTCCGGCTCAGATGCCCGATTAAGGCGCATCTCGCATTCCGCGAGTCGCCACAGGAGACCACCGCCGCCGCAGTGAACCCCTGAAAAGCCAACGGCCCCCGAGCTGGTAACTCGGAGGCCGTGGATCCGCCGAAGCGGTGTCGGGAAAACTGTGCCCCCCGATATCGCCAGACGCTCCCTCGGGAGTCAAGCCGGAACCTCGTTTCCGGCAACGGTGAGGCTTTGTCTGGAGCCGGCCCGCCACACGGCGGCGCTGAACGATCTGCTGCGGCCCGAGAAGGGCCGAGACGATGCTTGCTGACCAGATCCGGGCGGCCGCGATGGCGGCGCCCCGTATGAAGCTACCGGACGTGGCGGCCGTGCTCTGGCGCGCCTACGGCGCCGGACAGGTGAGCGAGGCGGAGGCGGAGGAGCTGTCCGCCCTCATCGAGAGCCGCAAGGCCCTCCCAGCGGCCTCAGAAGCCCCCAGAAAGCCCGTGGGCTCCCGGCCGCGCTCAGACGCCAGCCTGGAGCGCCGACGCCGCTGGGCGGCCTCTGGACGGCTCCCGCCTCAGCTCGCGGCCCGGTTCACCCTGGCCGAGGCTGCTGTCCTGGCTGTGGTCGCGTCTGAGGTCGCCCGCCGCGGGGACTGCCGCCTCACCATCGAGCACATCGCAGCCCTCGCGGGTGTCAGCCGGTCCACGGTGAAGAACGCCGTTCGGCAGGCGCGCCTGCTCGGCCTCGTCACGGTCGAGGAGCGGCAGCAGACAGCCTGGCGCAACCTCTCGAACGTGATCCGGATCGTCTCTCCGGAATGGCAGGCGTGGAACCGCCTTGCGCGCTGCTCCTCGTTCCCAGGGGGTGGGGTCAAATCCGTGACCACCCCGACTACTGATAAGGCTAGTCCTGTAAACTTCGGGCAGCGGAACCCGCGCAGGGCTGCCGAAGGGCAGGGTCGCAGTCGGGTCTGTGCCACCTAGAGAGGCGAGTGCAGATTCGCGGAAGCGGCGCCGCGGTGGTGGTCGAGGCTATGCGTGGGCGACATGTGCTCCGCGGGCCGCGTCCGCTTGGCCGAACGCCACCATCGCGTTTCACGCGTTGGTGGCCGGATGAGCTCTGATGAGGAGGGCTGATGCAAACGAGGCCGCTCGGGTCGAGAGCACAGCCCGCCTCGCCGCGTTCATGGAAGCGGAGCAGGAGCGGGTGATCGACCTTCTGCTGGCTCGGGAATTCGGGCTGTAGATGCCAGAAGCCCCTCGCGGGTGAGCAGAAAAGTGCCACGACGCAAGCCTTGGCGCACAATTTTGCGTCAAAGGGGGTTGGAGAGTGGCGACGAAGGAGATAATCCTCTCGCGCCCAGGCAAAAGAAAAGGCCGCCCTCGCGAGCGGCCCGAAGTCTAGGGAGGAAACGCCCAAAGAGGGCAAGCACGGCTGCGACGCCATCGCAGCCGTGCAGGTGCTTGGTATCCCACGCTGCAGCGCACAATTCAATCGTACGTTAGGGTGATGCAGCCATGCATCCCAGGCTTGGCTGTCGTGGGATTAAGCGAAGCGCTACCCCGTCCTGGCCAGCAAGATCGCCGTCCGGACCGCCATGTGCAGCTGCGCCTAAGTAGCTTTCTCGCAGTGTATCAGCGAGCGTAGGAACTCGCCGGCACGGCCGCGGCAATGTCGAGGGTCACGTTCTGCGCGATCTCGCGCGGCCCAGGCGTCGGATCGGCAAGGTAGGCCGAGACCGCTGCCTCGAGATCGTCATTCGCGAGGCGATTGGTACACAAGAGCTCGCCGAGTCTCGGGTGGTCGGCCATGCGACTGATCTAGCGCGCGAGCTCCCAGACGGGGATACCTCAATAACACCCTGGCTTGTTTCTCTAGCAAGCGCGAGACGACTGTATATTCTGCCGCCCGCGGATGCGCTCTCCCGATTGCGGATATTCGAGCACCGCGTCCTCTCGGTAGATCTTGTGCTCCTCCTCGAAATCGCTCGCATCGGATGCGGCCCAATGACGATCCAGAGCCTCTCGGATCTCATGATCTGCACTCCGGGCGACACGTCGCTTGTGGTGCTGCTCGTGTCCATCCTGCCGGTTCGATACATGGGCGGCTTCACAGCGGGCCGGAGAGGAAGCCTTCCGGGGGACACCCTGCCCTCACCGCTGCGCTCAACCTGCATGAGCGACAACCCGTGTTCGTGAACGGTGGCGGGCGGGGGCACAGTTTGCAGCTCAGCCCCGGGAGGAAACGGTCACGTCACTTGCAATCTTCGAGCAGAGCGCATTCGTCTCCTTCAAAGCATGATAAAATTTAGTTGCAACGATCTAGCATTCAGCTCAGAATAGCCCAGCATACGCACGCCTTGTAGTAATTTGAGGCAAGCACATGCTCATGTCTGCTGGTTGGAGATTGGCTCCTTGTTGGTGTGGCGGATTGCTCGCCGCTCTGATGATGCTCGGCGCGACCGAGGCGCACGCGCAACGCGTGGTGACGGAGGACGAGATCGTCCGTGCCCTCATGCCGCGCGAGCAGACCCGGGGCCTCTCCCTCGTCGCGCCGGACCGCCTCGCGCGGGAGGATCGGACCTTCCTCGACTCGCTGCGCAACCGGACGTCCCTCTCCGCTCAGGAGCGCGAGCGGCTCGCGACCCTCTCGGCCGACAAGCAGAGCATCGCCCTCGACATCCCGTTCGAGTTCGGCTCCTCCCGGATCGGGCGCGCGGCGCGCGCGCAAGTCGAGGCGCTCGGGTCAAGTGTGGCCCGGCAGGAACTGCGCGACAGTACGATCCTCATCGTCGGCCACACGGACGGGAAAGGGAGCGACCGCACCAATCAGCGGCTCTCAGAACGGCGCGCGGAGGCGGTCAAGCAGCACATCATCCGGCATCACGGTGTCCCGGCTGCCAACCTGATCAGCGTGGGCTACGGCAAGAGCCGCCTGAAGGAGACTGCTGACCCTTACGCGGCCGCCAACCGCCGGGTGACGGCCATCAACATGTCGGCGCCGCTGATCGCGACCCGCAACTGAGCCGCGGACGGACGAAGAAGGCCCCGCCGCCGGGGCTTTGCCGGCGCAACGGGGCCATCTCCACGTCGTGGTCTCTGCTGATCCGGATCGTTGTCCGGCTGCCTCGGGTTCTGCCTCCCAGCCCCGAAGTCATGAAGGCACAGTACGAGGCAGCCCTGAACCGTCAGCTAAGAAGCGCGGTGAACGGCAGGGCAAGCTTCCTTGACGAAGCCTTGCCACTCCGCCGCTATCCTACTCGGAAGCCGCACCCTTCTTCGACCGCCCTTTCTTCGGACTGGCAGGTGCGCTCACCTTCGCGTCGGCAGCAGCCCGCTTCTCCGCGGCGGCCTTGCGGCGCTGCTGGCCCAGGCCGAGGCTCTTGGCCAATTCGGAGCGCTGGGCGGCGTAGTTGGCCGCCCCCATGGGGTAGTCCGACGGCAGACCCCACTTCTGACGGTACTCGGCCGGGCTGAGACCGCGGGTGGTGAGGTGGCGCTTCAGCGACTTGTAGGGCCTGCCGTCCTCTAGCGAGATGATGTGGTCCGGCGTCACGCTCTTCTTGATCGGCACGGGAGGCGTGAGCTTCATCGGCTCCGGTTCAGCCGGTTGCCCGAGGCCAACGAGGCTCTGGTAGACGCTCTGGATCAGCCCGGGCAGCTCGCCCGGCGGAACGCTGTTCTTCGACACGTAGGCCGAGACGATATCGCTGACCAGCTCGATAGGGCCGGAAGCGGCTTCTTCACTCATCGAAATTTCCTAAAGTAGGTGAGGCAGAAAAGCTGCAGCTGGACCCTTGAGATGTCAATTTGCTAAACTGATCCGGCATGCGAAAAATGTCCGATCTTCAACTAAATAAGTACTGAACGCCACGGGCGAACGGGGCCATGCATCGCCTCGATGTGCAGCCCTAAATGCTTGGGTAATTACCCACGGGGTGCGCGCGAGCGCGGCGTGCCCCACAAGCGAGGCCGCGAGAGGGAGTTCGCCGCGCCACTTGTCGGGAGGCGATTTGGCTGATTCCCTCGTGGGATGGGCCGCAGCGAGCTGGAACGCCTGAGCAAGCAGGAGCTGATCGAGCTGGTGCTGCGCCTGCAGCGCCCGGAGAAGACCTCGCGCACCTCCTCCAAGCCGCCCTCGACCGACCGCAAGGAGCGGCGCGAGCAGGCCAAGCCTGGCGGCGCCAAGCCGGGTCATGAGGGCCACAGATCCGTGCGCGTCGACGAGACCTACATTCGGGTCCGGGGTCAGTAGCGCTACCCCGTACCGGGCCATCGACAGCCCAGATGTTGTGCATTGACCCTCAACGTAGAGGCCTCATAAATTATCGCCAATCCAATCTCAGTGTATTTCGTACATAAATAAATCGTGCTCGAAGGTTTTAACTAGAGATTAGAGAGTCTTCGTGAGTATCATTTTCAGATCGATGCAGTGAGAGACAGCAATATTAGTGATCCCAATGGCGATAATATCCACCAAATGCAACGTGACCATCGTGCCCGATCCTTGCTGCCTCGTGGCTCAGCCGTCCGCAGAGTCGACGAGCTGGGAGCGTCTGCACGTGCCATGATCTATCCTCAGGCAGTGACGTTCCGCGGCCGATCTGTGAGGGTTCGACGAGCAATTATGCTGAGCGTCGAGCCTTGCACGATGATAGTGAACAGCACGACGGCGTAAGTCGCCGCGAGAATCATGGGTTTGGCTTCGCTCTCCGGCACCGAGAGCGCGAGCGCCACCGAGATGCCGCCGCGCACGCCCGCCCAAGTCAGGAAGGGCACGTTGCGCGCGGACAGGTTTCCGCCCCAGCGAAAGATGAGTAGCGGCGTCGACACCGCCACGAGGCGGGCGAGGAGCACGATGGGAACGGCCCAGACCGCGAGCGCCAGCCCATGCGCCTCAAAGCGCAGCACCAACACCTCAAGCCCGATCAGAAGGAACAGGACTGAGTTCAGCACCTCGTCGACCAACGTCCAGAGTGAGGAGACGTACCCCTGGGTCTCGTCGCTCATCGCGTCGTGCGGCGCCCGGTCGCCGATCAACAGCCCTGCCGCGACCACCGCCAGGGGACCGCTGGCCCCCAGCTTCTGGGCGAGTGCGTAGGTGCCGGCGACAAGCGCCAGGCTGATGAGCACCTCGACGGGAAAGTCGTCGATGGCCCGCATGGCGCGGTAGGCCACGTAGCCGGTCACCACGCCGAGAACGAGACCGCCGCCGGCCTCATGCAGGAGCAGCTTGGCAACGCCACCAATACTGGTTGCCTCGCCGTCCGATCCGGCCGCGAAGGCGAGCAGCACTGTGAACAGGACGATGCCGATGCCGTCGTTGAACAGGGCCTCGCCCTGCATCTCGACCTCCAGCGCCTCGGGCACCTTCACGTTCTTCAGCGTGGCGAGCACGGCGACCGGGTCGGTTGGGCTGATGAGAGCGCCGAACACCAGCGACCAGGGCAAGGGAATTTCCTGCCCGATGGCTCGCGACGCGGCCCAGAACCCGACGCCAACGACGCCCGTCGAGATCAAGGTGCCGACGAGGGCCAGCGTCGCCACCGGCCACGCCCGGTCGCGCAGGGCCCGCAGATCGAGGTTCATGGCGCCGGCGAACAGCAGGAAGGCCAGCATGCCGTTCATCACCACCTCGGTGAAGTCGACCTGTCCGAGCACCCGTGTGAGATCCTCGTAGAGGTGCTGGTCCGGGAAGGCGAGGTCGAGCGCGACGAGGGCCAGCGAGGCAGCGAGGCCCATCACCAGCAGGCCGATGGTGTGCGGCAGCCGCAGTAAGCGATGGTTCAACCAGCCGAACAGGGCCGAGAGGGTGAGGAGCAGCGCGGCAAGGTCGAAGATGGAGATCACAGCGTTCCCCTCCTGAGCGGCAACGACCGGCGTAGGACCTAGAGGAACTGAGCTCAACGCCGCTCAAGCCGTTCGGTCGTCCCTGCCGCCGCCAGCACCGCATTGGCCACGTCGACATCGCCTGCCTTTTCCAGCGGAGGTGCCTTTCCGGCCCTGTCGGACGCGCGGCAGAGACGGACGAGATATGGGAAGTGGTCCGAGCCGAAGGCGCTATGGCGCTCGACGGCCCGTGTCGCAAAGCCGCCTTGGTGCAGGACGTGGTCGAGCGGCCAGCGCATCCACGCCGACTTGGCGTTCCAGGTTGCGACGTAGCCGTATCCGCGACGTGGGTCGATCAGCCCGGCCAGGCGCTGCGTGCGCTCGACCGCGATCTCCCACGGCGTGGCGTTGAGATCGCCGGCGAGAACGCCCGGTTCGACCCGCTCGCGCAGCACGTCCGCTGCCGCGTAGAGTTCGGCGTCCCTGCCGCGAGCGGATTGCCAGACCTGCGGCGGCTTAGGATGCAGTCCGACGAAGGAGACGACCTCCCCGGTGCGCAGGGTGACCCCGGTCACGATAGCCGGCGTATCCTGCCCGGCGAGGTGCCGGATCTCGCCATTCACGAGAGGCAGGCGCGAGAAGAGGTGGATGCCGTAGTAGGACCCCGTGATCCGCTGCAGGACGTGCGGCATGGACCCGAGCAGGGGTTTCAGGGCCTCGTCCCACCACGCGTCCGTTTCCATGGCGAGAAAGAGATCCGGATCGATGCGCCTGATGGCCTCGACCAGCGGTCGAGCGTCGCGGTTCCCGAACTGCACGTTGGCGACCAGCACCGAGAGCCGACGCTCGACGGGGCACACGTCGAGCCGCGTCCCTCCCGTGGGCAGGTACGGCCAGAGGATGAAAGCATGGACGGCGAGCGCCCCGGTCGCCAGCGCGAGGACCGACCCAACCGATCCAGGAGATCTCCGCAGGAAGGGGAGGAGGCCGAGACCGACCACCACCAGGGCTGCGGCGAGCGGCAGACGCGGAAAGTCGAGCAGCCGGACTGCCCACCATTCTGTCGGGATCAACGGGATCAGGCTCGCTGCTGCGAAAATCACGGCGAGCAGGACGAGCGTGTAGTGTGCGACAGCCTTCACGATCGGCTCGGCGCGGGCGAGTTCGTCTCCGGCGGTGGAACACCCGCCAAGCCGTCCGCCCGATCGGACAAAGACTTGATCACGCTGATCGAGCCGTCAGTCTCGAGCACGACGGCGGCGGCCTGCGAGAGGTCGCCCAGCCCTTCCGAGCGCAGAGCGGAGAGAACGTCATCGCGGGTGACCCGCTGCCGACGCATCGCGCTCTCGATCAGTCCTCCTTTCAGAGCAAGCAATGTCGGCTCAGCCTTGATCAGCCCCCTGATCAGGGGTGACCGGAGGCTCGACCACGTGATCAGATATTGCAGCGCGATCAGCGTCGCGAGAGCCAGCACGCCTTCGAGCAGCGCCACCGACTTCGTCAGGATGATGGAGGACAGAGTTGAGCCAAGCGCCACGGTCACGACAAGATCGAAGGCGTTGAGCTTCGTCAGAGTACGCTTGCCTGAGATCCTGAGGAACAGGATGAGCGCGAGGTAAGCCAGGGTGCCGACGACCACCACCCGCAGCAGGCCGAACCAGGTGTCGAAGAACATCGCGGGCGTACTCCTGGAAACGCTCGCCCAGAAACAGTGACCGTTGAGCCGTGCCTCTGGAAGGGCGTTCGGCCGGTACGGTCATGCAACGAGCTCTGGGTCTGCCCGGACACCCAGCAGCCGATATGGAAGTCCTTGCCTGCCGGCCCGGTTCCCGGCCGGGCTGGCGATCAGGCGCCTGTTGTCGGCGCAGTTGTAGGAGCAAAGCTGCAGTTGCGCCTAAGCTCCGACCAGCAGAATCCTTTCTCTCTCTCTGTGAAGGCCAGCGCAAGCCAGTTTGAATTTTTGCTGAACAATTCCGTCAACCGCACGTTTGCCACCACGCTCCAGAAATTCGGAGCGAAACGCAGCAGTATTTGCCGGCTCGTGCCCTCGACGCTTGGCTCGGTGCAGAGTTGAAGGAAGTGTTTATGTCAAAAAATCTCATCTTCAGTGCGCTCGCGCTGACCTTCGTCTCGTTCCCGGCACTTGCCCAGAATGCCACGCCTCCAGCTGCCGGGATGGCTCCATCTTCCAACACGGGGATGAAGATGGCTGACACCGCAACGGTGAAGCTGAAGTTCGTAACCGTGAAGCCCGCCGACGTGATGTCGTCCAAGCTCGTCGGCACCACCGTTTACAACAACAAGAACGAGACCGTCGGCGAGGTCGAGGACCTCGTCATTGAGAACGGCAAGGCGCTAACCGGCGTCGTCGTCAGCGTCGGCGGCTTCCTGGGGCTCGGCGAGAGCTACGTCGTGCTCGACCCCTCGACACTTGCCATCAGCAACAAGAACGGCAACTCGGCGGTCCATGCCGACACCGACAAGGATACGCTCAAGAGCGCGCCGAAGTTCGAGTACTCGAAGAAGAAGAGCTGACGTCAGCAGACAGGAGAGTACCAATCATGAAGCACCCCTTTCTCGCATCCGCGCTCCTGGCCGGACTTGGCCTCGGAGCCATGACATTGCCGTCGCAGGCCCTGCCCGTGCCCACCGTCGGCGTCACGGCCGGGAACGCCGACTTGGTCCAGGTTCGCACGTCCTCGCGCCAGATGCGTCGCCACCGGATGCGCCAGGGTTCGGCAAGCCGCGGCAATGCCGGCATGCCCTCGCGTGGAGCGAGGGGCCAGCAATACGGCCAGACCACGGGCGGCCCTCGCCGCTGATCCGTCATATCCATCGTCACGGCCAATGTAGGCTCGCGGCGATAGGGTGAAGCGCCGTCGGAGGGCAGGAATGCCTCCGGCGGCTTTCTCGTGCTCCTGGGTTCCTCATGATCTTCTCGGAAGCGCTCGAACGGCTGGAGCAGCTCGGCCGCGCGAGTGTCGCCCTGCTGCCGGGTCTCGCCGTCGCCCTCGTCCTGTTCGGCCTCGGCCTGCTCGTCGCCCGCGGCGTGCGCGCCGCCGTGCGCAGAGCCGCCGCGCTGCGCGACGCCTCGCCCGGCTCCGCCGCCGTGCTCGGGCGCATCGCCGGGGGCGTGACGATCCTCGTCTCGTTCCTAGTCGCCGCCTCGGTGGCCTTTCCTTCGGTCTCGGCCGCCGACCTGTTCAACCTGCTCGGCATCGGCGGCGTGGCCATCGGCTTCGCCTTCCGCGACGTCCTGCAGAACCTGCTCGCCGGCATCCTGATCCTGCTGACCCGCCCCTTCGTCATCGGTGACCAGATCCGGACGGGCTCGCACGAGGGCACCGTAGAGGACGTCTGGGTGCGTGCCACGGTGCTGCGCACCTACGACAATCAGCGCGTGCTGATCCCGAACGCCACCCTGTTCGTGGACAAGATCACCGTCATCACCGCTCACGACAAGCGCCGGCTCGCCTTCCCTCTGACCATCGGCAATGGCGACGACATCAAGGAGGCGCGCCGCCTCATCGTCGAGGCCCTGCGCGCGACAGGGGGCGTGCTGGCCGACCCGCCGCCGGAGGCGCTGGTGACCGGCCTCGGGGCAGCCGGCGTCGACATGACGGCGCGGCTGTGGATCGATCCGCCCCGGCGTCGCGACGCAGTCGACGCGCTCGACCACGCCATCGCGAACGTGAAGGAGGCGCTGACCGCCGCCGGCATTGACCTGCCGTACCCTACGAGCCAAGTGCTCCTCCACGACCAGACGGAGGAGACGGACGGCAATCGTGCCCGCCAGCGCGAGGGCTGGCCCGCCGGCAAGAGCCCACTGCGGGCACGGTGGCAGGTGCTCCGCGAGAATGACGAAGCCGCCCACCGCGAGGAGGAGCGGGCATGAGGGCACGCCTCCAGGCCTGGATCGAGTTCCTGGGCGACCAGTTCTGGCTGCGCCCGGCCCTCATCGTCCTCGGCTGCCTGGCGCTGGCGCAGGTCGCGGTCTGGCTGGAGACGGCGCAGGTCGCCGGCTACGATACCTCCTCGCCACACGCGAACTGGGGCTACTCGGGCGGGGCGGAGGGTGCGCGGGCGCTGCTCAGCGCGGTCGCCTCCTCGACCATCGGGGTGGCGGGCACCACCTTTTCCATCACCATCGCGGCGCTGACGCTCGCCTCCAACCAGATGGGGCCGCGGCTCCTGCGCAACTTCGTGCGCGACGCCCGCAACCAAGTCGTGCTCGGCATCTTCCTGGGCACCTTCGCCTACGCGTTGATGGTCCTACGCACGGTCCGCACGGTGCAGGAAAACCCCTTCGTCCCGCACCTTGCCATCAGCGGGGCCATCGCGCTCGCGCTGGTGTCGCTGGCCACCCTGGTCTGGTTCGTCCACCACATCGCCACCAGCATCAACGTCGAGACCGTGATCGACTCCGTCCACGGCGACCTGTGCGATGCGGTGGAGGCGCACACGCGGGATGAGGCGGACGTCCAAGCTCCGGCCGAGGCGCTGAGGGGCGGTCCCATTGCGGCGGCGGAGGGCGGCTACCTGCAGGTGGTCGACGTAGATGGCTTGGCGGATTGGTCGCATGAACACGGGACCGTCCTGCGCCTGCGCGCGCGACCCGGCGATTATGTGCCGGCGGGTTTCCCGGTCGCCTTCCTGTCCGCCGGTGTCGAGGACGCGAACAAGATCATTGCCCGTGCACTCACCTTCGGGCGTCGACCGGCGGCCTTGCAGGACCTGGAATACTCGATCCGGCAGCTCGTCGAGATCGCGGTGCGGGCGCTCTCGCCGGGGATCAACGATCCCATGACGGCGGGCAGTGTTCTCGATCACCTGGGCGACGCGCTCTGCCGGATCGCGCCGCGTCACCTGCTCACGGGTGCGGTGGTGCGCGAGGGCCGGGTCGTGCTCATCCACCCGGTGACCGACTACGATGGACTGTGCGACGTCATGTTCCACCTGATCCGGCAGAACGCGACCGGCTCGGTGCACGTGCTCGCCCGCCTGCTCGACGTGCTGGCCCGTGTCGCCGAGGTCGAGCGGCTGACCGACCGCCTCGCGACCTTACTCCGGCACGCGGATCTCGCCCTGGCCGCGGCACGGCGGGACGTGACCGAGCCGCGCGACCTTGCGGACGTAGAAGTGCGGCATGCCCGCTTCCTTGGTGTCCTGGAAGGCCGGCTGGCGGGCTGATGTTCCGACGCGGAAGGGTCCCACCGCAGCGATGGCTTGGCGGGCTCCTCTCGAACCGTTTGGGAGCGCCTCAGCAGTCGTCGCCCATGTTGGCTTGATTGCCGAGTTTCTGATCGGCGCCGGCGTTGTTGTGCGTCCGACAGCATCGCTCCTCCTCGTCCACGAAAGGCGAAACGCTCACCACATCAGGTGGTTCAAGCGATCACAGGCCGTAGTCGGTCGCAAGAGGTTCGCTGTGGGCGTCGCAGCGAACCTCGGTTCCAGTCGTGACGAAGCTGGCGGCTACATACTTGGCAGAGCTGCAATATCGCGCACGGGGCCGGAGGCGCCGGCGATCTTGGCCACCACCGTCGCCTTGCCGGTCGCGAGGTCGACCGCGTGCAGCGTGTCGCCCGCCATGAGCCAGCCCTGGCTCTTGCCGGCGGCGTCGGTCGTGATGTCGAAGGCGGCCGTCTCGGTCGGGACACCGAGTATGCCCACCGTGTTGAGGATGCCGTCGTTCGGTGGGGCCTGTCGCAGCAGCGCGCCGGACGCGTCGATGTCGTAGAGCGTCGTCTCTTTCGCGCCCTTCATCGAGTTGGTATAGGCGCCGGCCACGACCTTGGCCGTCTTACCCTTCATCGCGTCGCTCTCCGCGAACTTGAGCGAGCCGTCCTTCACGACCTTGCCGTCGTCGACGTTGGCGCGCAGGCTCGTGCCGTCCGAGCCGATCACCCGCAGCCGGTCGGCGACCGGGTTGAAGTCGACGGTCGCCGTCACACCCGCCGGCAGCATCGTTTCGAGCTTCGACTTCATCGTCGCCTTGCCCGACGCGGTGTCGACGGTGAGCACGGTGCCGTCCGTGGCCAGCGCGTAGAGCATGCCGTCGGCCGGCCGCACGTCGATGCCGACGATCCGTCCCGGCGCGCCGGTGACCTTCAGGGTCTTCGTCACCTTCTTGGCGGCCGCGTCGACCATGGCCAGCGTGTCGTCGCCGACGAGCGCGGCAACGGTCTGGGCCTGGGCGGCGCCCGCGAATGCGGCCGAGGCCAGCAGGACGGCAAGGATGGTCCGAGTCATGTGAACTCCAGCAATTGGTGTAGCCCGCCTGCCGGGAGCAGGAGGGGCGAAAAAAGGAGAGGTTGAGGGTGGCCCAGCGCACCGCAGCGGTCGAACGCGCCGGCCCAACCCGGTTTGAGACGCTACGGCATCAACACGCCATCAACGACGTGGATCACCCCGTTCGACTGCATCACGTTGGCTGTCGTCACCCGCACCGTGTTGCCCTTGGCATCGGTCAGGAACACCGACTTGCCGCTGCGCCCAGGGATCGCCGTCAGCGTCCCGCCCTGCACGGTCTTGAGCTTCGCCTCACCCCCGCCCTGCTTGATTTCCCGCATCAGGTCAGCCGAGGTCATGCGGCCCGGCACCACGTGGTAGGTCAGGATCGAGGTCAACTGCGGCTTCATCATCGGCTGCACGAGCTGCTCGACCGTGCCCGGCGGGAGCTTGGCGAAGGCGGCGTTGGTCGGCGCGAACACCGTGAACGGCCCGGGGCCGGAGAGGGTGCCCACGAGATCGGCTGCCTTGACGGCAGCGACGAGGGTGGTGTGGTCCTTCGAGTTGACCGCGTTCTCCACGATCGTCTTGTTGGCATACATCGGCGCGCCGCCGACCATGGGGTTCTTCTGCGCGTGGGCCGGCGCGGCAAAACCGGCCGAGAGGGCAAGGGCCGCCGCCGCGAGCGTCGTGCGCAGGATCGTATGCGTCATCGGAAGGTCCTCTGATCGAGCGCCGAGGATGGCGCCTGATCGCAGCTACGAAGCCTTCCGGCGGGCGGATGCAGTTCCGCCTCGATTTTTTCTACAGTCGCGCGATCCGGCCGCTGAGGATGACCGGCCCGGTCGGCTGGCCGGTCGGCGAGCCGCCCGCTGGCTCCAGCGAGATCGCCAGCGTGGCGTCCGGGGCCAGCGCCCCCCGTGTGGCGTCCCCCGCGCTCAGGGCCTGCGCCGCCGCCGGGTCGATCAGCCCCAAGGAGCGCGGGCGTCCGTCCGCTGGTACCACCCACAGCTCGGCGACGCGGCCGGCGAGTGCAGCCCCGAGCGCGCTCGGCTGGATCACGAGGCGGCCGCGGGCCGGGTCAATGCCGACCGCGACCGCCGCGGTCTGGTTCGGACCGGTGAGCGTCGCGACGAGGATCGCCTCTGGGGCGGGCGCTGGGCGCAGGAGGAGGATAAGGAACAGGGCCGCCGCCGTGGCGAACCCGACCGTTGCGATCCGCCAGCGACGGAGGCTCGTCGGCGGGCCGGTATCGTTCGCCGGTAGGCGCGCGTCGATCGCGGCCCAGGGTGGCAGCACGCCTTCGCCAGGCTCCATCGCGGCGAAGCGTCCCCGCCAGCCTACGACCGCGGCAGCGAAGGCCGGGTCTGCCTTGGCCCTCGCCACCGCGGCATCACGTTCGGCTCCGGCAAGGACGCCCAGGGCGAGTTCCGCGGCCAAGAGATCGTCCTGCTCCGGCAAATTGGGCGCGGTCACGACAGGCAGGCCCTGAGCTTGAGGAGCGCACGGCGCACTCGGCTCTTCACGGTACCCAGCGGCAGCGAAGCGCGCACGGCGAGTTCGGGGTAGCTCGCCCCGCCGTAGAAGGCGTCCCGGATCAGCCCCGCCTCGTCCGGAGCCAGTCCGGCCAGACAGGCGGCTACCCGCGCTTCGTCTTCGGTTGCCTCTATGCCCTCAACGGCCCCGGGGCTGGGGTCGGGCACATCGGCAGCCGCCTCGACGGGCAGGACCACTCGGTTGCCGCGGGCGCGCAACCGGTCGATCGCGCGGTTTCTCGCAATAGCGGCGAGCCAGGCAACGGGGCTTGCCTTGTCGGGGTCGAAGGAGGCGGCGTTGCGCCAAACCGCGACGTAGGTCTCCTGCAAGGCCTCCTCCGCATCCGCCCGCTCGGGTAAGATACGCAGGCACACGGCAAACAGCTTCGCGGCAGTGCGCCGATAGACCTCTTCAAGCGCGCGTCGGTCACCTCCGGCCACGCGCCCAAGGGCGAACAGCAAGGCCCGTCGTTGTGCTTCGATCCCGTTGCCGTCTGCCAGATCGCCCGTCACATCGTCTCTCTGAAGCGGGCGAACACGCCGACACGGTCAAGCCGGCATAGCGGAACCTGAGGAAACGGCCAAGTGCATGAAGGTCCGCTTCAGGGCGGCGCGTCAATTTCCACAGTCCACCCTCAGCGGCCATTCCGCTGCTCAGCACATCTGTAGGGGAAAACGACGGTTTTTAGCCACTTAATCCTGTAAGGATTGCGTGTCTGGAAACCAAAATGGCGCCGTTCGCATAAGGGCGGCCTATGGAACGAGAGAGGACCGTGCGGTAGCGGCTCTGAACCGACATCACGGGCCGGCTGATGAAGCTGACGCCGCCACCCGGTTAGCGTAAAGCTGGGGCACAACGAAACCGCTATCGATGAAATCGCCGCCCATCCCAGCCGCCGTCACAGATCCTGCGCGCCTCGCTGCACTGGCCGAGTTCGCGATCCTCGACACACCGGCGGAACCGGGGTTCGACGGCATCGTGCAGCTGGCCTGCCAGCTGTGCGACGTGCCGGTGGCTCTGGTCAGCCTGGTGGCCGAGGACCGGCAATGGTTCAAGGCGCGGATCGGTTTCCCCCCGTGCGAGACAGACCTCAACAGGTCAGTCTGCGCCCACGGACTGGCTCAGCCAGACGCCTTGCTGATGATCCCGGACCTGACAGCCGACCCGCGCACGGCGGCCAACCCTCTGGTGACCGGCGAGCCGTTCATCCGCTTCTATGCCGGCGCGCCGCTGCGCACCTCCCGCGGCCTGGCCCTCGGCAGCCTGTGCGTGATCGACAAGGTATCGCGTCCCGGCGGACTGACCGAGGCGCAACAGCAGGGCTTGCAGCTGTTGGCCGACCAAGTGCTGAGCCAGCTGGAGCTGCGCCGGGCGGTAAGGCAGAGGGACACGCTGCGGAGCATCGAGGCGCAGGCTTACCTCGCCCGGGAAGCCCTGCGCGACACCCAGCTGGCGATCATCGCCGCCGAAGGCGAACTGGACCCGATCCTGCGGGCGGTGCTCGATGGCGCAATGCGCGCGGTGCCGGCAGCCGAGGGCGGTGTGTTCGAGCTGATCGACGGCGCCGAGCTGGAGTACCGCCTGACCCAGGGCAGCCTGATCCCGCACCAGGGGGTGCGCGTCACCCTCGATGGCAGCACGTCGGGCGCCTGCGCGCGAACCAACCAGCCGGTTCTGCTCGCCGACGCCGGCACCGATCCGCGCGTGAACACCGCCCTGGCGCGGCAGATCAACCTCGGGTCGGCGGTGCACGCCCCGATCGCGCGCGGCAACCAGGTGCTCGGCGTGCTCAAGCTGCAAGCTGCTCACCGGTTCGCGTTCGACCAGGCTGACCTGGACCAGCTGGCGCTGTTTGCCGGCGCGGCCACCGCCGGCCTGACCGAGGCGGCGGCGCGCGCCGAGGTCCGCGCCAGGGACACCTATTGGCGCGGGCTGTTCAACCGCCTCACTGAGGGGTTCGTGATCGGCCAGATGGTGCGTGATGCCGACGGCCAAGTCACAGACTGGCGTTACGTGGAGATCAACCCGGCCTGGAGCGAACTGGTCGGCCTTGAGCCGACGGACGTGATCGGCCGCACGGTCCGCGAGTTGATTCCCACGATCGAGGAAGAGTGGATCACCGATTTTGCTCAAGTTGTCGCAACCGGCGAGGGTACCCGCTTCGTCCGCCCGGTCGGAGCGTTGCGCCGCTGGTACGAGGGGCGTGCCTTCAAGATTGACGCCGACCGCTTCGGCCTGATCTTCTTGGAGGTCACCCAGCGCGTCGAGGCTGAGGCCCGCCGCACTGCCCTGCTGGCATTGGGCGACCGCCTGCGTGATCTGACAAGCGTATCGGCCATGACCCATGCCGCTGCCGAGATCGTCGGCCGCACGCTCGGCACAACCCGCGCCGGGTTCGGTCGCATCGTGGGCGACGTGGCCGCGATCGAGATCGAACCGGACTGGACCGCCCCCGGTATCCTGAGCATCGCCGGCCGGCACCAGTTCGATAATTACGGTGACATCCGCGCCCACCTCCAACGCGGTGAGCCGCTGGTGATCAACGATGTGACCACCGATCCGCGCACTCGTGACAACCCCGGCCCGATGCAGGCGATCGACATCGGCAGCCTGGTTAACATGCCGGTGCGCGAGCGCGGGCGCACCGTGGCGGCGTTCATCGTCCATGACGTGCAGGCGCGGATCTGGACGCCGGAGGAGCTGGCGTTCCTGCGCAACGTCGCCGACCGGGTCGAGGTCGGTGTGGCGCGCCTCCGCGCCGAGGACCTGCAGGCCGTGCTCAACAAGGAGCTGGCCCACCGGCTCAAGAACACCCTGTCCATCGTTCAGTCGATCGCCACGCAAACCCTGCGCGGGGTGACCGAGCGCGAGGCGGTCGAGGCGTTTGAGCGCCGGGTGCTGGCGCTCGCGCGGGCCCACGACGTGCTGATGCAGAAAAACTGGACGGCTGCCAAGATGCGCGCGGTGATGGAAAGCGTGCTGAGCATGCAGGCCGATCTGGACCGGTTCGCGTTCGACGGACCGGACATGGACATTCTCCCGCAGGCGGCGCTGTCACTGTCACTGCTGCTGCATGAGCTGGCGACTAACGCGCTCAAATACGGGGCGCTCTCGGCCGAAACCGGCAAGGTGCACGTCAGCTGGCGCACCGAGGAGGGGCAGGTGCCGGCCTTGGTGCTGGATTGGAGCGAGCGGGGCGGACCGGCGGTGGCTGTACCCAATGGTCGCAGCGGGTTCGGCTCGAAACTCATTCGCATGGGGCTGGTGGGAACGCGCGGCGCCAACCTCCGTTACGATCGGGTGGGCTTGCAAGCTGAGTTCCGCGCGCCGTTGACGGACATCCAGGTTCACGTTCACTAATCATGGCGCAGGCACACCCCCCACAACCACCCTACGTGTTGGTCGTCGAGGACGATCCCATTCTGATGATGGCGCTGGTCGACTACGTCGAGCAGGCGGGTTGCGAAGCCGTCGAGGCGACATCGGTTGGCGAAGCCATCGAGATCCTGGAAACCCGCCTGGACATCCGCACGGTCTTTACCGACCTTGACATGCGCGGCTCGACCGTCGGGATGCAGCTGGCCCTCTCGATCCGTGATCGGTGGCCGCCGATCGAGCTGTTGATGATCTCCTCGCAGCCCTGGGATCAGTCGCAGATCCCCGCCCGCGGTGTGGTGCTTGGCAAACCGTTTGACCGGCGCAAGATTATCGCAGCCATCCAAAAGTTCACGATCTAGATCCGCTCGACCAGCTGGCGAGCACGGGGTAAGCTGGCGGCGGCTCAGGTCATACAGGTGATAGCCTGGAACTGGTGAGCGTCAGGCACTCATCACCCACAGGAGCTCGGCCCCATGTCGAGCCAGCCGGCAAGGAAGGGATAGGCGAGAAGCAGCCTCTCTAATTCTCACTAGGTGCGATCCCCTTTCAGCAAGTCGGCGTGCAATTCATGGAGCGCGGCGAGCTTGGCGCGCCCTTCCATACCTTTGACCTGGTGTAAGCGGCTAAGCGTCAGCATGCTATTCACCGCCACGTGAGAGCCTTCCAGTGGTCAGCCCCCCTTGAAGTGGTCCGCCCTGAAGTATGGCTTATGAGCCAGGAGGACGGACGAGATGGCGAAGCGACCCAAGCCCGAGGAGATTGTTGCCAAGCTGCGGCAGGCGGATGTGCTGGTCTCGCAGCGCCACACCATCCTCGAGCTGAAGCGAGGGGCGAGCTGGCCGCCGCATTTTGTGCGACGGCCAGCCTCGCCTGCATGGAAGCGATCAGGACGTCCGAGCACCCCTCGACGCTCGGGAGCTGCGCCGGATCGCAAATGGCCGCCTACGGGGCTCCTGGCGGCGCCTACCCCCCGCCGGCATGGGTCCTTCTCAGGGGGACCACGGGAGGGGCACGACGCCCGGCTCTCTCCTAGCCACCGGTCCGAAATCGCCATTTCCGTTTCCCGGATCAAGCAATCGTGGGCCGAGAAAAACGTTGTCGATCAGCAGCTTGGGTAACGTGGCGGGAGGCCAGATCGGAACTCAGGCATCCCGCTCTTTTCCGAATTCAAGGTCGGGGCCGGTTCGTGCTCAGCTGCGCCAGCACGCGATCCAGATCGCGCCAGATTTGATATCGCACGGCCGCTTTCGATGGTCGTTTCATAACGATTACCTCAGCGGTCAGCTTCGGCACACGTCTGGAAACTGCCGCTCTATGGGCAGATCTGGCGATGGAACAAGACTCGCGCAATGCGGCGCAATTGACGCACGTTGATGCGTCTTGTGTTTACATGTCGGCCATGAGGATTTACCCACAACATGGCCGAGATGAGGCAGCGATCGATAAACACAGGTTTAGCGCTTCACGGGCGCTACTCTGCCGCCTCAGCCTAGCGCGAGCGAGGGCGGCCCTTCTTCGGTCCGGTCGGCGCCGTCACTTTCGCATCCGTTCTGGAATGCTTGGCGGCAGCGCGCCGAGCCCCTTGGCGGCCCAGCCCGCTCGTCTTGGCGAGTTCGGAGCGCTGGGCGGCGTAGTTCGCCGCCACCATCGGGTAGTCCGGCGGCAGGCCCCACTTGCGCCGGTACTCCTCGGGGGAGAGGCCGCGCCCCGCTAGGTGGCGCTTGAGCGTCTTGTAGGGCCGCCCATCCTCCAGGCTGATGATGTGGTCCGGCGTCACCGTCTTCCGGATCGGCACCGGCGGCACCAAAGGCTCGGGTGCCGGCTCGGCAGGCTTGGTCAGCTGCTCAAGCGCATCGTGAACGCTTCGGATCAGCCGCGGCAGTTCCGCTACCGGCATCGGGTTATTCGACACATAGGCCGATACGATGCCGGCTGCCATCTCCACGGAGCCAACATCATCACTTGTGTTAATTCTAGATAGTTCGCTCATAGGCCACTCCACCCAAAGCTCCTGTTATTTTGGGCAGAGGCCCCACCTTCGTCAATGACGTTAGGGTTTTATTTCCGTAACGGCCAGTTAAAGGAACAGTGCGCGATCGCCGCAAACATCTTGGCTGAGACGCTGTGCACCTCAGCGGCAACCCTCTGCGGCTCCGCTCCGTTTGGCTGGATCCTTATGGCTCGGCGACCTCTCAGCAAAGGCAGCGTAGCTCGATGCGACCCTGGATAGTCGGCCATCGGGTCGAACAATCCGGCGTTACGGTCGAGGTTGCTGCGCCACTTCGAACATCCTGCACGTGCGCCGACGATCAGCCGCTTGGATGACCACCGCCCCGGAGCCCGCGCCTGTTCGTCCGGCCGAGGCCGAGGCTCTTAGCGAGTTCGGAGCGCCGGGCGGCGTAGTTGGCCGCCACCATCGGGTAGTCAGCAGGCAGACCCCACTTCTGGCGGTACTGATCGGGAGTCAGACCACGGCTTATCAGATGACGACCTAGGGTCTTGTAGGGCTTGCCATTCTCCAGCGAGATGATGGCATCCTGTGTCACCGTTCTCTTGATCGGCACGGGCGGCGTCAGCTTCGCGGGCTCGGGCGCGGCGGGCTTGCCGAGCCGTGCCAGCGCCGCGTGCACGTCCGCGATGAACGGGCTCAGTTGCGCTGGCTGCACAACATTGTTCGAGACGTAAGCGGTAACAATCCCGGCGGCGAGCCCTATCGTCTCGGAGCTACCTGGGGTTGTATCAACTTTGCTCATCATCTGCCAATTCCTGCGATAAACTCCCAAGTATCCGGCACAAAATCCACAGCGTCAATGGTCTGAACTGCTGCTAGTAGAAACCAATCGCAGGGCTCCCGAAACTGAATTCAGGGTCCGGCCTATGAGTGGCGAGCGCTTAGACTTTCGCGTTGGCGTCCGCGACGAATTCACGGCGCCGCTCGCCAAGCTCCAGGCCGCCTTGCAGCGGGTCGCCTCGCGCCGAACAACGTGTCCCACTGTCGGCTCGGCAACGAGATGATGGGTCGGCACTTCGGGCGCGACCTGCAGGGCGAGATCTCGCCCGTGACCTCCAGGGACATCCTGCACATCACGATGGACGGCTTCCCGGCCGGCACGCGGGTGCGGGCGAGCATGGACGACCTGTTCAAGGACGTCGCCGTGTCTACAGTCGCTCGAACGCAGCCCGACCAGCCCGGTTGATCCGAACCGCGCCGCTCGCCACGTCATGATCGACCCAGCCTTGCGCGACGAGGCTCGGCACGAACAGGTCGTCATCCGGCACGAAGTAGCGGACGTCGGTCAGCTCAAAGAGCGCTACCCAGCCGCCGACCTGATCGAGGAAGCACATCAAACGGCTCTGCTCAGACGTCATCAGGTACCTCAGGCGGTCGCCATCGCACGGTTTGAACGAGCAACGCACAGCTTGGCTGTGGGGTTCATTGTGTCTCTGAGGGCCGCCAGAAACGCCTGCTCGGCTACATGGTGGGCTCATGCAGGATTGCTCCTGCCGGAGGCTCGCGGAGTTGGCATCTCGCGCGTGAGGCCGGTCCATTCGCATAAGCCGCAGTATGGAAGCCTTGATGTGAGCTGCGCAGGTCGCCATCAGGCATTAACTACGGCGCGCCAGACTGCCCGTGAGCCGAGCAGGTCTACCCGGATCGGCGAAGCGGCGGCTGGACAATGGACCTGTCGGTCCAGCCGCCGCCCGCTCGTCACCGCACCCTGCGGATCCAGAGGCGCTCTGCGCGCGGATGAGCGGCGGCGACGAGCGCCAGGGCGCCGGCACCGCCGGCGAGCATCACGATCAGTGCGGACATGGTGTGGATCCCCCTATCCGCAGGATGCACTGGGGCCGACTGCATGGCCCATGTGGCGGCCCGCCGCGAGACAATCCGGCTCGTACGCGCAAGCCCGTACGAGTCGCGTAAGATCGGCTTATGGAACGCGACGGCCCCCCGCGCGCGCGGCGCACCAGAACCGATGCTGCTCCTCCTCCCGGCGCGCCCGCTCGTCCTCCGCGTCCGCCAGCAGATCGAGCTGCCGCGCCAGCTCCTGCATCTGCTCGCGGGCCTCGTTGAGAGACAGCCACCTCCCTCGCTCGCGCATGTCCCAGGCGCGCTGCCGGTACTCGGACGCTTTGGTGATCATGGGGTCGGCATTCACACACGAACGAGAGGACGATCCGAGATCGTGGTAGCGGCCGACTGCATGACGGTCCGGGCTTGAACGGCCGTTCGGTCCAGGCCGCCCACCAGAGCGCAGCGCTCGCTGACCAGACCCTGGGTGATCGCGATCAGCGTCCGTGCCTCGTTCCGCAGCAGCACGCTCGCGTTGATCGCTCGGTCGGCACGGCCCAAGAGGTCGCTGAGCGACACAGGGTCAGTCATAGGGGGCTCCCACGTCGTCAGGCGGGAGCGCACGCCGTCTCTCAGCCACCGGCGCCCAGATGTGCCAGCCGGTGATGCAGACCAACGCGCCCAGGTGGGCTTGGTTACCAACGCTCACGCCGCCGCCCTCACGCGTGCGAGCCGGATTGCTGCGCTGGGCTGCTGCCAGCTCACTCCTGAAGCCAGCCAAAGCCGATTGCTGTCCCAGCAGAGGCTGTAAAGAATGTAGATAAGCCTAATGTTATCAAGGCAAATATAAGCATGTCAGCTAGCGACCACATCTAATAATAACAAATCTGGGAGCAGTAGTAGAATGCTGTCCGCCAGTGAGTTCCAGCAGCCATCATGGAACAGCAACGCAGCATCCGTGTGATCGGTCCGATTGCTGGAGCTATGAGCCAACATGCCGCACAGAAGATTGCTTTCCAGGGCAGCTTGAGCGTCAATCCGCCGCTGATCCAATTGGTTAGTAGCTGCTGGCGCTCAGATGTGCGCCACGAAGCCTGCACGATCCAACCGGCCCTCCGCCGTGCTGGAAGTCGCCTACTGCGAGATGACGCTGACCTCGACGCTCATGTTCCGGAATGCGTCAGGCGCGCCAAGAAAGCTGCCGGCCACCGGCATGGCCTGCCGTATGTCGCGAGCGACGGCGACCGGGATCAGGTTCGCACCGCCCATGCTGCGGTTGGTCGGGTCGAACGTGATCCAGCCCGCGCCCGGCACGTAGACCTCGGCCCAAGCGTGCGTCGAACCCGCATCCGCGGAGCCTACCAGGGTCCGGGTCGGATCGTGCAGGTAGCCGGAGACGGTCCGTGCCCCGAAGCCGAGGCTGCGCACGGCTTCGACGAACAGGGTCGCGAGATCCCGGCAGGAACCCTGACCGAGTGACAGGGTTTGGCTCGGCGACTGTGTGCCTTCGTCCTCCCGGGCCCAGTAGACGATGTTTTGGGCCACGCCGGCACTCAGATCCTGCAGCAGCGACAGAGTGTCGGTCGGATCGCCTGCGACGAAGCCCTGCGCCCAGGCTCTCAGCCCTCCATCGTCAGGGTATTGCTGAGCCGTCAGGAGGCCGAGGTCGGCCCACTCGTTGTCGGAATACCGGAAGGGATAGGAGACGGCGGAGGCAGCGATGGGGAAGACCGGATAGGCTGCGGCTGAAAGAACGACCTGCGCGACGCTCTCGATTATGAGAGTGTCTGAGGGCTGGTTGAATGTGGCCATTGCCACGGCATTGCCGAACACGTCGTTTGCCCAGCTCACCGTCGCATCAGGCGTGAGGGTGATGGTGCTCGCCACTAGGTGCACGTCGCGGCTCTCACGAGGTCGCAGCATAAGCCGATGCGGCCCAAGGGCCACGGGGTGCCGATAGCGGTAGACTGTTCGGTGCTGAATGTGCAGGTCGACCATTGGTGGCTCCTTGTTGCGCGGAATAGTTCCAATGCGTTGGGCCACGCTTCCCTGCAGTGGCACCTCCTGCCCCCGATCCCTTACATCCGTCAGCTTCTCGACAGCACCCAGATATCCACATCGCCCAAAATCGCGGCAGGGCATCTAGGATAAAAGCTGGGTGCCTTGCTATCGGGGATAGGGTGCCCCATAATAAAAAGATCGATCTTTGGCCGGACCTCCGGGCCTCTTCGCCCCGCTCAAGCTGGGCGCATGCTCTGACACTCTCTCCAAATCCTATCGATGACCCGAGTTTGGCTGTGTTGAACACACACCGAGCTCATCTACACACTTGGCTAAACGACAGAGGCGATCATGAGCATCGGCACCGTGAAGTGGTTCAACGGCCAGAAGGGCTTTGGTTTCATTCAGCCGGACGACGGCGGGAACGATGTGTTCGTCCACATCTCCGCCGTCGAGCGTTCCGGGATGCACTCCCTCTCTGAGGGGCAGAAAATCTCCTACGAGATGGAGACGGATCGCCGAAATGGTAAGCAGTCGGCCGGCAACCTCAAGGCTGCATAGCCTTCCGGTACGAGGGTGCGCGTCTAGGTACGCGCATTCTCATTACATCATACAATTTAGAACATAGATTGGTCATAACATTGAATTTCGATTTCATTTCGCATACTAACGATCAGCCTGCCAATGGTGATATAAGAACTTTTCAGGTTCAACAGATCTGGCGGCAGATCGATGATGAACAAATCGATGTCAGTCATTTGATTGACGGAACCTACAGTTATCATTCGGAGCGGGAGCTGCGCTGGCACCTCGCTGACCGGTTCTCAAGTCCAGTGTGCTCCCTCAGCCTAAGCCGGAAAGCTTCATGCCGGTCAGAAGGCTGCTCGTGACGCCCGGCATGCTATCCACAAGACCTGCAGGCATGCGCGAATGTGAGCGGGCATCAGGAAGAGAAGCGAACCATGGCCAATAGGTTTGTCGCCGGTGCAGCGCGCAGCCCAACCGATGAAGAGTTCAAGCAGCGCTTGGCCCGACTAGCACCCCTGCCAGCGGTTGCGGCCCAGGGGCGGCGCTCCCCGAAGAGCAAAGCCGCCTTTCAGCCAAAGCCGGATGCCTCCTCTGGAGCGACAGAGGATGGACCGAAGGCCGAAGAGGATTGAAGCCTCCCCCTCGAACGACCGCCGTGCCCTTGCGTGCCAACCCAGGTTCCTTAGGACTTTGGCAGCGCCCCGAACGGCACCGTCGCCTGCAGCGCCACCCCAAGCCGCCGGAAGTGCGACGGCTCCTCCAGGCTGAACAGCTCGCGTGCGACGCCAGAACCCGAGGGGGGGCTCCGTGAAAGCGCAAACGGCCGCTGGCGGTGCCTCCACGTGCTCGCAAACGGCATCGCTGATGTGGGGCGGGATCGCTCAGCCTCAGTCCCGCCTCCGCGTCATCCGCGTCAGGATCTGCCCAACCACCGCGACGACCGCGACCACCGCCAGCACCGTGCCGGAGGCGAAGATCATCGCTCCAACGGTCCCAAGCATGCTCATGGCGGACTACCTTCCGATCTCACCGACGACCTTGTCGATCCCATCGATTGCGGCTCGGATCTGCGCGGCTCGCTCCTGCAGGGCTGTTACCTTCGCACGCCCTGGGTCGTCAGCCGTCCACCACCGACCGTCGTCGATGACTTGGAGCATCCGGCCCAGGCGCTCGTACTCGTGCCTCAGAGCGTCGATGAAGTTCTCGTTGCATGCCATCGCGACGCTCCTCCGCCGAGCACTAAGGGGGCAGCAACGCGCAACTGCCCTCCTCGAACGCTCCCCAGGGGGTCAAAAGTTCCCCGCTGCCTGGAGTGGACCCCTGTGAGTGGACGGACAGGGCGAGGCTGATTGACCAGTCGGCTGGGTCTTCGGAGGATGAAGACCATGGCCCGACACCGTTCCCACAGCGTCGCGTTCAAGCGGCAAGTCGCGCAGGAGTACCTGTTCGGTGAGATGCTGCATGGCTTGGCCAAGCGCCATGACCTCTCGCGCAACCGCGTGCGCGTCTGGGTGCAGAAGTACGAGGCTGGTGCCCTCGACGACGATGCGGCGGCGGCCGACACGATCCAGGTCTACGAGGCGCGCATCGCCGCGCTTCGAGGAGCAACACGCCCAGCAGACGGTCAAAACCACCGCCTGACCGTGCCCACTAGCAGGGGCCCACTCCAGTCCTTATGGGTATACCCGGGCGAACACGGTCGTGAGACATCTTTGCCGTCTCAACAGGGTTGCCTTTCGGCTTTCAAGACGCGGCATTGAAGATGTCTAGATCTAAACGAGACATCATGGCTCGTAGTAGCTTCGCGCACGTCAGCACCAACGACCAGGCCCTCTCCCTCCAGCTCGTCGCTATGAAGCCCACGGCTCTGACGTGAGCCGATCTGAGAAGGTCTCTGGCACCAGCATCATCGGATGCGTTGAGGTCACCCCCGGTGCTCGAATTCATTGGTGAAGGCGACAGATGGGGGGCAAGTAGCGACATGGGGGAGAGCATCTTGCGGAAGAACCGCTTATCGGAGCCCAGCAGGCCAGGGATCCCCGCCACCAAGTCACACATAGAGGATGCTGACAGTTTGACGCGGCGCTTGCAGTGAGCCACGCTCACGACTCCAGCGACTGCTTAGCGGGTCGCAGGTCGAAGAAGGGAGACCGCCGCCGCAGTGACCCCCTAAAAAGCCAACGACCCTCCAGAGCTGGAACTCGGGAGGGCCGTCGATCACCGAAGCGGGTTCGGGATATGTTTCGGTACGAAACATCCCAATACCGCCAAATGCTCCTCCAGGAGTCAAGGAAAAACACGGCACGTGTTCGTCGGTGAGGCTTTGTCTGGAGCCGGCCCGCCACACAGCGGCGCCGAACGATCTGCTGCGGCCCGAGAAGGGCCGAGACGATGCTTGCTGACCAGATCCGGGCGGCCGCGATGGCGGCGCCCCGCGTGAAGCTGCCGGACGTGGCCGCGGTGCTCTGGCGTGCCTACGGGGCCGGACAAGTGAGCGAGGTGGAGGCCGAGGAGCTGTCCGCCCTCATCGAGAGCCGCAAGGCCCTCCCAGCGGCCTCAGAGACCCCCAGGAAGTCCGTGGGCTCCCGGCCGCGGTCAGACGCTAGCCTGGAGCGCCGACGCCGCTGGGCAGCCTCTGGGCGCCTCCCACCCCAACTTGCAGCCCGGTTCACGCCTGGTGAAATTGCCGTGCTCGCCGTCGTGGCGGCTGAGGTCGCCCGGCGCGGGGATTGCCGCCTCGCCATCGGCCACATCGCGGCGCTCGCGGGTGTGTCCGAGACGCTGGTGCGCAAGGCCCTCCGGGAGGCCCGACATCTCGGCTTGGTGACGATCGAGGAGCGGGCGATCACGGCCTGGCGCAATGACACAAACGTGGTGCGCATCATCTCGGAGGAGTGGCGCGCGTGGCTAGCCAAGGGGCGCCGGCCACCTGCACCAGGGTTTTGCTGGCCCGCTACGTCGCCCTGGGGGGGTGGGTACAGATCTGCGCAGGGCACGAGTACTGATAGGGATAATGCTGTGAGTTCAGCCCCACGGAACCGACGCAAAGCTGCCGAGAGGCAGGGTCGCAGGTACGGCGGCGCCATCTAGAGATGCGAATGCGGATTGGCAGAAGCGGTGCTGCGGCGGCCGGAGAGGTCATGATGCGTCCGACGAGTTCGTTGGCCTCCGGCATGTCGGCAGCCACGAAATGCACGCCAGCCGCCCCTCACGGAGCGCGGATCGAAACGTAACGCGAGTAACGCTTGTAACGCGTTACAGGCTACAAGGGTTGTCCACCTTCTGTTGATACGGATCAGCAGTGTAGGAGCCACGTCGCCCTCCGCTTCCGGCCAGCTCCAGGTGCCGGAGAGCCGCACGGTCTCACCTCAACATCAAGGCTCGCGCGGGTGTGGCATGATCTCCACAGCTGGGACCATGCTAGAGCCTAGGCCATTTTTCCATGGCAAAAGACGCACGCCCGAGATTCAGAACAAACCTGGAACAGGTATCTAGGTCGCCATAGCCCGCTCCCCTATGGAGCCGCGGTCCGGGTGGCTAGCCAGGCCAGGTCCGGGCGACCGTGCAACAAGCCGGAGGGCACCGGCAGCAAGCAGCCATCCTGGCCTCGGACATGGGGTGGTTTGCAGGAGTGGGAGGGGTTGCCCCTCACCCACAGACAGCCGGGCGGCGGATTGATGCGCCTCCCGGTGGTTCCGCGTCAGACCTCGTCAGAGGTGAAGCGGCGAGTAAAGGCCGACCGCCTGACCCCGGCCTGCCCGACAGGGTTTCGTCCATCGATCTGTGACCGGCTCGTACGGCGGCTCCGTCCCGTCAGGGCAGTCAGGCTTCGCCCGGCAAAGGCGAAGCTATGCCCTCTCCCCAGCTTCCATCCCATCAGATTATGGCGAATACAGGGTGGCTAGGGTACAGATGACGCAGGTGATATCCACAAGAAACAACCAGTAATCACCTGCAAATGGCTAGCGATCCTGTTGATTTATAAAAAAACTGATATAATGCACTGAGCTGCTGAAAGAAGCGGCTGATTGTCAGACAGCGAGGTTCACGACATCATGATCTCTCGACACCAAATTCTAGTCGAGCAGCTTCGCGAATTCGCGAATTTTGCCAAATTCAACGCTTCCTGGCTCGAGCCAGCGGCGCGTCATCCCAATGACGATGACGATCCGGAACACCGCACGGTGACACTCGACGCCCTCTTGCTCGACGATTTCCTCACCGATCTGCGCTGCCTTGGCCCGATGCTGGAGGAGCTTGCTACTCAAATTGAAGCAGGCAATCCGGAGCCGCACCTCCAGCAGCTCGTCGCGGCCTGACAGCGCTCATGGCCAAGCTCCGGCAGGCCAAAGGCGGGCATTCGCTTCAGGCGGTGCCTGTCAAAGCCTATCAGCCAACCCCCGCCGAGGAGGCGTCGCTCGCCTCCCTGCGGGCGCGTCGGGCCAGGAAACCTTTCGCCCGCATTAAAGCTACAGGCGAGGGCTGCGCCTGGACCATCGCGCCAGATCACCCGGATGGCGCTGTGGGCGAGCGGCTGCTCTGGGCCGCCCTCGGGACCGCTTGCCCCGAGTTCGCGGAGGGCCTCCTCAAGCAGCTCGCGGCTGCCATGGGAACCAGAGAGGGGGTCAGCGAGACTGACCTCAATTTCGCGCTCGCTGCCATGAACGGGGTTGGGCCGCGCGACGAGGTCGAGGGCATGCTCGCTGCTCAAATGACCGCGGTGCACATGGCCACGATGAGCTTCGCCAGCCAGCTCGCCAACGCCGACAACACGCCAAAGCGAGAGAGCGCCGAGCGTGCCCTCAACAAACTGGCGCGGACCTTCACGACCCAGGTCGAAGCTCTGAAGCGGTACCGCAGCGATGGGCAACAAACCGTGCGCGTCGAGCGTGTCACCGTTGAGGCCGGCGGGCAGGCCATCGTGGGCACGGTGAGCCCGGGGCCGGGAGGGGGGCAAAATGGAAAGTGAGGACAACCCCATGCACAGCGACCTCAACATGCACCTGTCACCCCGATGTGGGGCTAAGACGCGCAGCGGTACGCCCTGCAGTGGGCCGGCAATGCCGAATGGACGCTGCCGCATGCACGGTGGCGCGTCTCCTGGGGCGCCGAGGGGCCAGGCGAACGGCATGTACCGCCACGGCCGCTACACAGGCGAAAGCCTCGCGCAAAGGCGCATGGTGAACATGTGGGTCAGAGTGATGAGGCAGGCCGCTCAATCGTGAGCGGCGAGAATTTTGAGCGCTGCTACCTACACGTAGGCGTTCGCCGACTTGCCGGGGTCAAGCAAAGGGCGGATCGAGCTGATGCCACTCGGGTGCCAGCAGCGCCTAAAACTTCTCAGGCCTGACGATCAGTGCCATCTGGACTTCAGCCATCGATCCTTCCTCAAAGCAGAGGTCGCGCGAAAGCGGTCTTGCACACGCCCGGGAGGAGCGTCGTCAGCACTTCAGACGCCAGACCCCGCGCAGCGGCCCGGACTGCACCTGCAACTCGTCCCCATCCGCGTCGTGGGGAATGCGCGCCTGCGGCAGACGCAGGGTGTTGACCCCGGGCCGATCCAGCTCCGAGACGATCGTGGCCGACATCGACGGCGCCGCCTGCACCTCCAGCCAGATCCGCTCGCCATCGCGCCGACCGGCATACGCCTGATGCGCGAGGCGCTCCTTGGGCCGCCCCCGGTAGTAGGTCCGGTCGACCTCGAAGACGTCGCCCTCCTCCGAGACGAAGCGCATCGCGCCCGGCCGACACTCGCCGGCCAAGGCCGACCCCGCTGCCAGAAACCCCAAGACTGCCAGAATACTTGCGCGCATACGCCGCCCCTTCGAATAGCGTGAAGCTGTACGATACACTCGAGCGTTATTGAAGCTTCGCGCTGTCCGAAGGAGATGTCCATGCGCGTGCTGGTCTGGGGTCTGCTGGGTGTTCTGGGGACGGGGGCGGCCCAGGCGGCGACGGTGCCGGCCTGCAAGCCCTCAGATACCTTCAAGGTGGAGCAGATGCGCGAGGAGAAGCCGGCGGCCCGGCCGGATCTTGTCGGGCGCGTCCTGCGGCCGGTGCGCTGGGCGGGCGGGAAACGCTGGACGGCCGTGGAGCTGACGGACGGGCGCGAGCGGTTCGTGCTGCGCCTCGACGTGACGCCGCGGACGCTGCCGGCCACGATGGGGTTCTCGTGGTCGGGCGCCGCCCCGCGCAAGGAAGTGATGTGGCGCGGCAAGCCGACCTCCTACGCGATCCACGGCGTGGAGATCTACGACGGGCCTCTGAAGGGACTGTGGCTCATTCCGCAATCAGTGGTCGACTGCATGTGATTTTTCGCATTCGCGCGAGCAAACCGTCCCGCGTGGTAGGTCCTTCTTCGGGGAGGAAGCCGAGGATGCCTCCCCCACCATAATGCCTGCACGCATACGATGACCTCTTCGGGCAGCCCGAAGCGGGCACAGACCGCACGAGGCGGCTTCTGGACCGCGATGCAGGTCAAGCGCGTCCTAGCCCGGGTCTGAGTTGGGGGTGGGGGCCTTTCTGCGCAGACCCCCCGCCCAGGGCATGAGGCTCAAGGCCCATCGCTAAAGCGGTGGTCACGCGCCACGTCAGGATGGATACGGCCCCCGAAAGAGGTCGCCCATCGCCTTCCTGCTGAACAGCGTGAACCAGCGCCGCCGCCGATGCTCCCGCCGGTCGTGCAGCATGTGACAGCGCTGGCAGAGTGCCGCCAAGTTCTCGTCCGCATTGTCGGAGGTGTCGTGGTTGCGGTGCGCCGCCGCCAGCACCACGCGCGTCGTGCGCACCTCCGCCAGCAGGTCGACGGCCGGGCTGCGCCGCAGAGGTCGTCCCCGGCCACTGCGCCACATGCCGGCTTCAGCGTCCCACCAGCGGCCGTCCGAGAGGCAGACGATCCGCTGCAGGTGCGGTCGCCCGCAGCCCTCGCAGCGCCCGCCGGCGCGGCGGAAGCGGATCACCGCCGAGAGCTGGGGCCAGTCGATCGGGTAGAAGCCGCGGTGCTCGCGCCGGATCGGCATCCCCTCAGCCCTTCCTCGCCGCTTGGCTGCGCGCCCGCGCCTGCGGGAAGTAGCTGTAGAAGGTGAACCGACTGACCCCCAGCCGCTTGGCGATTTCGGCTACGGAGATGTTGCCGGCGGCCAGGAGCGCCCGCCCGACCTCGAGATCCGCCTCGGACAAGGCCTTGGGCCGCCCGCCCTTGCGGCCGCGCGCCAGAGCGGCTCTCAGGCCCTCCAGGGTGCGCTCGCGGTTGAGGTCGAGGAAGTACTCGGCCATGGCGCCGTGCACCTGTAGGGCGAAGCGGCCATGAGCGGTGTCGCTGTCGAACTGCTCGGTGAGGCTGCGGAAGTGGACGTCCTGCCGGCGCAGGCCATCGATGGTGCGCATCATCTCGACCAGCGAGCGGCCGAGGCGATCGAGTTTCCAGACCACGAGCACGTCGTCGGGGCGCAGGAAAGCGAGGGCTGCTTCGAACTCCGGCCGCTTGGTGCCGGCTTTGCCGGACTTCTTCTCCTCAAAGAGGCGCTCGCAGCCGGCCTTGGTGAGGGCATCGCGCTGGAGGTCGAGGTTCTGGTCCTGGGTGGAGACGCGGGCGTATCCGACGAGCATGTCAGGATAGTAGCGCAGGAGCGTATTCCTGGCAGTAGTTTTCCTGACACGGTTTCCTAACATCCACAGCCGGGTCGCGCCCTCGCGTCAGGCGCGTCAGCTCAGGCGGCGCTCGGTGCTGTTAGGAAAACGGTCGTTTTCTTGACATGTGGCGTTGGGAAGTCCGATGACTGCTGGGGGTGGGAAGCCGGCGTTCAGCCGCATGGCCACAACGTACTGCATCGCCATCGGAAGCGGACGTTCGCTGACTGGGTGATGGGGAGCGTTCGCTATACCCCAGACATGTCAGCCGAAGATCGCAGCCATAATTCATGTGACGCTATTCAGTCGCAGATCCCAGTAAAATTTCTGAACGGCTCGCCACAAAACGTTCGTCTTCTGTTCCTGACCTGATATCCGCCAAGGTGACACATGGGGTGGAATGTCATTCGCGCTCAATCACACGTTATAGCGGCAGGTATGATTTCAGATTAAGCGGATCATTCCCAAAATTAACACAGAAATTACTATTTCATTACGGAGAAGTACTATGAGGGCATTAGTCTGGCACGGCACTGAGGACATCCGCTGCGATACAGTCCCGGACCCCAGGATTGAGGATGAGCGCGACGCAATCATCAAGGTGACTGCCTGTGCGATCTGCGGCTCGGACCTGCACCTCTACGACCACGTCATGCCCGGCATGGAGAAGGGCGACGTGATGGGCCACGAGTTCATGGGCGAAGTCGTTGAGATGGGCAAAGGCGTCAACGGCGCTCTCAGGAAAGGTGAGCGCATCGTCGTGCCTTTCACGATCATCTGTGGCGAGTGCGACCAGTGCAAGCGCGGCTACTTCTCCGTCTGCGAACGCTCGAACCGCAACAAGTCGATCGCCGACAAAGCCTTCGGGCACACCACCGCCGGCCTGTTCGGCTACACCCACCTCACCGGCGGCTACCAGGGCGGACAAGCCGAGTACGTCCGCGTGCCGTTTGCCGATAAAACCCACATCAAGGTGCCGGATAACCTGAGCGATGAGCAGGTGCTGTTCCTCGGCGATATCTTCCCGACCGGCTGGCAGGCAGCGGTGCAGGCCGACATCCAGCCGACCGATACGGTCACGATCTGGGGTGCCGGTCCGGTCGGCCAGATGACTCTGCGCTCCGCAGTTCTCCTCGGGGCCAAGCAGGTGGTCTGCATCGACAGCGTGCCCGAGCGTTTGGAGATGGCACGCGCGGGAGGGGCTATAACCATCGACAACGCGCAGGAGAGCGTGGTCGAGCGCCTCAATGAGTTGACCAACGGCAAGGGCCCGGAGAAGTGCATCGATGCTGTCGGCATGGAGGCGCATTCGCCGCGCGCTCTGGAACAGGCTTACGACCGACTGAAGCAGGCCGTAATGCTGGAGAGCGACCGTGCCGCCGTGCTGCGCGAGATGATTTATGTCTGCCGCCCCGCTGGCATTCTCTCGATCCCGGGTGTCTACGGCGGGCTCGTAGACAAATTGCCGATGGGAGCCCTGATGAACAAGGGGCTGACCATTCGCACCGGGCAGACCCACGTGAACCGATGGACGGATGACCTCGTCAAGCGTATCGACGACGGGCAGATCGACCCCTCCTTCGTCATCACTCATCGGGTTGGGCTCGAACAAGGGCCCGAGATGTACAAGACCTTCCGCGACAAGAAGGACAACTGCATCAAGGTCGTGATCAAACCCTGAGTGGCTCCGCAGCCCGTCGCGCTGCGGCGGGCCTGCTACTCCCTCCACTGTGTGGCACCGAGGAAGTCAGCATGTCCGATGCCATGTCTCACCGCGACCGGGATCGCGCTCCCGTGCCCTATTCTCTGCCGAGTTATCTCACCTCGGACCCGCGCCGTAGGCCAGATCCCGCAACGAGGGAACTCGCCCACGGACTAGGCTGGTTCTCCATCGGCCTCGGCCTGACTGAACTGGCGTGTGGCGGTGCCATTGCCCGCTGGCTCGGAATGCCGCGCGCAGCCCCGGTCATCCAAGCCTACGGCGTGCGCGAACTCCTGCAGGGTGCCGGGATCTTGGGCTCGCGTGATCCGACGCCCTGGATCTCGGCGCGCGTCGCGGGAGACGCGCTCGACATCGCCACGGTCCTGCCTGGGTTCGACGGCCATAATCCACGCAAGGACAACGTGCTCATCGCCCTTGTGGCTTTGGTTGGCGTGACAGCCATAGACGTGATCTGCGCACAGAACCTGTCGGGGGCACCTCTCGCCCCGTCCCGGAAGGTCCGAGAGGATTACCGCAGCCGCAGCGGCTTTCGCCGTCCCGCGAAGGCGATGCGGGGTGCGGCACGCGACTTCACGCCGCCACCCGACATACTCCGCCCGGAGGCGATGCGTCCCTGGCCGCCGACCAACGCCTGAGGCTGGAAGGATGCAAGGCTGATGTTGCCTGCTCTCGAACGGGCGTCGGGTGCGCTCGTCATGGGCCTTGTCCTCGCCGACATCTTCCTGACAATCCTTTACGCACGCATCGGGACAGGACTGATCGCGGACCGGGTCGCCCATCTCACCTGGGCAATCTTCCGTGCCGCCGATCACGTCGGACCGAGGCGGGGCGCTGTGCTCTCCTTCTGCGGCCCGGTCATCCTCATCGTCTACGTCCTGCTCTGGGCACTGGGGCTGACCCTCGGAGCCGGCCTGATCATCCACCCCGCGCTGGGGACGGCCGTTCGGGCGAGCAGCGGCGAGACGCCAGCCGACTTCATGACGGCCCTCTATGCGGGCGGCAGCAGCATGGCGATCGTGGGAGCCAGCGACTTCAAGCCGGTCACGGAGGCCTACCGGGTCCTCTATCTCGTGAACTCGCTCGTCGGCATGTCGGTGACGTCGCTGGTCCTGACCTACGTCATGCAGGTCTACAGCGCGCTTCGGCAGCGCAACGCCCTCGGACTAAAGCTGCATTTGTTAGCGGGTGAAACCGCGGATGCGGCCGAACTCCTCGCGCGGCTCGGGTCGCAGGGGCAGTTCAATTCAGGTTACAGCCACTTGGCCGACACCGCAGCGTCCATGGCCGAGATGAAGGAGGCCCACCACTTCTATCCTGTGCTGTTCTACTTCCGCTTCCGGCAGCCCTTCTACTCGGTCTCGGCACAGGCATTCATCGTCCTCGACACGGTGTCACTGATCCGCAGCGGGATTGCAGATCGTCAGGCGGCATGGCTGAAGGAGGCCGCCGCCGTCGATGCCATCTGGCGCGTTGCCATGCTGCTCGTCGTCACGCTCGAAACGACGTTTTTACCCGGAGACCTGCCCGCCCCGGCCGACGTGACCAGCGCCGAGAGCGAGGCATGGCGCACCCGCTTCGCAGCGGCTCTCAGGCGGCTCTCGGCAGCCGGTGTTGAGACGATGCTCAATGAGGCGGAGGCAGAGAATTATCTTGCGCTGAAGGCGCAATGGCAGCCGCATATCGCACGGCTGGCACCCGCGATGTCCTACCACATAGACGAATTTGAGCCCGCTGTAGAGAAATCTAGATAATATGCTGTGATATTCTAATGTTGACACTTCAGCTTTCGTTTAATTCATCAAGAAAATTCCAATTACTTATGACTGAAGTTGGAGAATAGAGGTTGCTTTCTGAAGAAAAGGCAGTGCTCCAGTAGGATTTGCCTATGCGCAACATCCCGGACCGCCGCCGGACTCGTTTCAAGCTCATGGCTCATCACGCTGGAACGCCACCTCTCTTGAGGGCCCAGAACTCATTGCGATAAGCAACGCCGTCTGCCGTCGCCGTGCGAGGGCCTTGGAGGTCCGCTGTGCCTCCGCCAGCAGCCTTTCGTTGATGACGTATCGAATGGCTCCTCAGGGTCGTAAGCGGCCCTTGAAATGGTCGAGCCGATTGAGTTCAGACCCAAAGGGCTGGTGCGGCTGCGGTACAGCAGGCTGCCTGCTCCAGATCGCCTGGAACCGTCGAGCTTTCCGGTCGTTATCAGGCCAAATTCCAGCCTTTGGAGCATGAAAATGCCGCAGCTTGGTGAGTGCGCACCCGGTAGCATGACACCTATGCCTTCTATCGGCAGGGCCTTGGCTGGGTTTGCTGCCTCTACAACTGCGCTAATACTAACGTTGGTCCTGTTCAGCAGCATTGCATGATGTCGATCGTCTAGGTTTATCGTTCCCCAAGCAGGGCTTCGGGGTGCGTCCGAGCCACGAGACTGTAGAGATCCGACAAGCCGCCCTCCAGTACTCGAACCGGCGCGCTCTGCGGTTTCGGCGTGGCAGCCGGAAGGGCATCAGTGCGCCCGACCTGCCGGGTCAGCCGATCGCGTCAGTTCGCGGGCATCTCGCCCCCCTTCAATCGCATCCGGGTGTCGACACCGGCCAGCACCTTCTGCCAGTGCTCGGCCGAAAGCTTCGAGAGGTCGCGGCTTAGCCCGAGGTTGGCAGCCGCGCGCTCGGCCGTGTCGCGCCATACCATCGGCAAGAGAGGTGGTTCTTCAGCCCCCAACACGCCCTCCGAAACTAGCGACAACGACCTATTGAAAGCTACGGAAATTTACATAGCACCGCAAGGTGCGTGCTAAATTCAAAGCAAACACCAACGTGGAAACGTATTTTGCTCGATTTGTATTTGCGCCGTGTCGCAGTGAGCCTTGAGCGTTCCTCATAGGCAAGCCCTGTTATGGCTGGGGTGTGCGTCACCGGTTCAAGATATGCCGGTCCGAGTGCAGCAAGGTCGCAGATCGGTCAAACACCCTCCACACCGGCAATGATCCCTCTCGGATGAACATGGCGAACGCTTCGACCGCCTCCCATCGATCGAACGCACGCACCTCGTCTACGGCGCGACCCACGATACAGGCCCCCTCGGGAGCATCTGCGACCGGTGGCTGACTCTCTAACGAGAACACCACTCCGGCCCGATCGGGCCTCAGCTCATCCGGCAGCGCGCCGATCTTGCGCCAGAGACAGTACCACCGGACGCATGCCTCCGGGCGCTCGTGATAGATCCCGCACGCCGTGCCAGTGTGATGCCGACATAGGATACCCACGGGTTTGCTGAGTGCCTTGATCTCCAAAACTCGGCAACAGACCGTGCATTGGCCGCACGTTCGGCCTGGAACAAGGCTCAGTTCAATCGAGAAGTCCGTCATCTAGACAATCTTTCTTGGCGTGACCACCATGGCAGCCGTCCTCGTCCATGTCCGTAAGAGTGGAGCCACCGCAAGCCGTAGCTTCGGGGAGCGCCAGAGCCAGTCGATCGGTCTGGAGGGGTGGTGACGAGGATCGCGGCCGCAAGCATCGGTGCTGTGCCGGTCGGCACGAGGAGCAAGCGATGGTCGACCTGCACATCCGGCATCGAACTGTCTACCGCTACCGGCACCCCGTGTCCCTCGAGCCTCATCGGCTGATGCTGCGGCCTCGTGAGAACCGCGACGTGCGCTTGATGACACGGCAGGCCATGCCGGTAGCCGGCAGCTTTCTTAGCGCAACGAACGCCTTCCTGAGCATGAGCGTCGAGGTTGCCGTCACCTCGCGATAAGCGATCCTGCGGACGGACATGGTCAGGCGACTGAGTTCGTCGGCTCCCCTTGCCGATGATGATGCCTGTCACCATCTCATAACCATNGTAGCCGGCAGCTTTCTTAGCGCAACGAACGCCTTCCTGAGCATGAGCGTCGAGGTTGCCGTCACCTCGCGATAAGCGATCCTGCGGACGGACATGGTCAGGCGACTGAGTTCGTCGGCTCCCCTTGCCGATGATGATGCCTGTCACCATCTCATAACCATCCAATGGGATGGCGAGGAGATGGCGCACATGACGGGCAACCTCCACGAACTGCGGCCAAGGACGCCCGACAGCGAGAAGATCACGGTCAACCTCGGC